>JAFSTA010000203.1 GCA_017450695.1 Kiritimatiellia bacterium
AACGTTACGACAGAAAACGGATTCACCCAACTGGTGAAAGTCCGTGTCGTTCCAGAGAGCCGATATACTTTCTGAATTTGAAAAATTGTCCAACGGAGGAATTTCAACCTCACGCAAAGTCCGCCACGTTCGCAAGGGGGGAATAACCGAAGCTTCGCGGACTTCGCGAACTTTGCGTGAGGCCATGAAACGGACATTTCCGTGTTTGAGCGCCACAGGCTCTTGTTGAATTACGGAGATGCGCCCATTCTCGTTTTCTCGTTGGGGGTCTCACGTAGGCAGATCCGTTGAGGGCACAGAGTACGCAGTGAAAGCGCGAAATAAGCGGCTTTCCGATTCCAAACGTTCGCATGGCAAACCCCGATGGCCTTTCTCTCGCAGCTTCCTCGCTTCTCAGCTGGCGCAAAGCACCCCTACTGCCTTCTCTCTACTGCCATCTCTTCCCCTTCGCCCAACGGCAGTTCGGTGTCGAGACGGAGAATGTCTTCCAGCGCGGTGTCGCTGAGGTTGCTCAGACCGCTTTCCCCGCTTGCGATGATCGCCTGGCCGAGCGCGGTCTTTTCCGTGATCAGCCGGTCGATCCGGTCTTCGAGCGTTCCGTGGCAGATCAATTTGTGGACGACCACGTTGCGCGTCTGCCCGATTCGGAAAGCGCGGTCGGTCGCCTGGTTTTCGACGGCGGGATTCCACCAACGGTCGTAGTGGAAGACGTGCGTCGCCTTGGTGAGGTTCAGACCGATACCGCCCGCCTTGAGCGAAAGGATGAACGCCAGCGGCCGTTCCGATTCGCGGAAGACGCGAATCTGCTCCTCGCGTTCCGTTCGCGAGAGTGTACCGTGCAGGAAGGGCATGGTTTCGGCAAACCGCTCGCTGAGGTTCCGCCGCAGCAGCTTTCCCATCTCCGCGTATTGCGTGAAGATCAGCGCACTCTCGCCGGCCTCGAAGACCTCTTCCAGCATTTCGGTCAACCGTGTCAGCTTACCGGAACGGTTCGTCTCCGCCGTCGTCTCCGAAAGGTAGTTCGACGGATGGTTGCAGACTTGCTTGAGGTGGGTCAGCACGGCGAGGATTCGTCCGCGGCGCGCGATTCCCTCCGCCGACTCGAGATCGAGCCGGAAGGTGTCCAGCACCTCACGGTAAAGCTGCGCCTGTTCCAGCGTGAGCGGGCAATAGACCTTCCCCTCGATTTTTTCGGGAAGGTCCCGGATGATCTCCCGGTCGGTCTTCAAGCGACGCAGGACGAACGGCGCGATGATTCGACGCAAGGTACGTCGCGCATCGGGATCGGTATCTGTCTGAATCGGGCGGTAGAAGCGTTCGCGGAAACGCGAGCGCTTTCCGAGAAGCCCCGGATTGAGGAAGTCCATGATCGACCAGATATCGCCGACATGGTTTTCGAGCGGCGTACCGGTGAGGGCGATCCGGTAGTCGCCCGACAAGGAACGCGCGGCGACGGACTGGCGCGTGTCGGGGTTCTTGATGTTCTGCGCCTCGTCCAAAACCACGCCCGCCCAACGAATAGAGCGGAGATCCGGGGCATCGCGATAGAGTAGTGTATAACTGGTGAAGACGACCGCGTGGCGCGTTGCCGCCCGCTGGAACGCGGGACCGTGCAGACGTTCCGCACCGTGGTGGAGCAGGGCGGAGAGCGTCGGGGCGAAGCGTTGGGTTTCCCGCATCCAGTTCCCCAGCACGGACATCGGTCCGACAATCAACACGGGGCGCTTCTCTCCGTTTGCGCGTTCCTGCAACAGGAACGCCAGCGTCTGCACGGTTTTTCCGAGTCCCATGTCATCGGCCAGGCACGCGCCGAATCCCCACTGCCGCAAGAAGCAGAGCCAGCTGAAACCGCGTACTTGGTAGGGACGGAGCATGCCGTGCAGGGTTCCCGGTTGTTCCAGAATCCGAAACTCGTGTTCCCCGCCCAGTCGCTGGAGGAAGGGCTGCAGCCATCCGTCCGTCCTCACCTCTCCCACCGCGAAACCGGATGGCGTCGCGTTCCCCAGCGAAAGGCCGACCACCTCCCGCGCGGTCAGGGTGTCCGCCTTTTTCCGCTTGCCGAGACGGAATGCTTCCTGAAGCTCTTTCACCTCCACCTGAATCCACTTGCCCCGGAAGAAGACCAGTGGCGACTGCGCGTGGAGCAACCGTGCCAGCTCTTCGGTCGTCACCTCCTCACCCGCCAGCGAGACCGACCATTGCAACTGCACCTTCTCGTCCATCGAGTGCGTCTCTTTGGATTCGGGCGCGGAGACCTTCGCGACCAGTTTCACCGCGCTGGTCGCGCCCGCGATCCAGCCCGGTGGCAGACAGACGTCGTAACCGGAATGCGCGAGAACGCCCGCCGTCATGGTAAGGAAGAGGTAGGCTTCATCGCGAGTCAGCCGACACCCGTACCGCCCCCCCTCGAATGTTGCGGTCGCCAACGGGGGGAAGAGTCGCACCGCCTCTCCCAGCGAGAGTAACAGGTCTTTCGTCACACCGTCTTCACCGCGTGTCGGGAATTCGCGAATGCCCTTCCGCGTGGCGAGGCGGATGGCGAGCGGCCACGGTTTCTCCTCCGCGTCCGGCGCGGTCAACTCGAAACGCAGAACGGTTTCGGTTTGTTGCTGGCAGGTCACGGGATACCGCCATTTTTCCAGTTCCTGTTCCAGTTCGACCAGCTCTTCCTGTTTTTCCCAACGGATCCGAGCGGATTCTCCGCGCAATGCGGCGGACCAGGCGTCGTGCGCGCTATAGAACCGTCCGCGTTCCGCCTGCGCCTGGGTGAGACGGGTGACGACCGAATTGCGCACGAGCGTGTCGGTCAGTGAGGCGAGCAGTCCGGTTGCCGTCTCTTGTCGCGTTGTTCCGTCCAACGCGACCAGCGGAAGCAACGGCACGAGGCGACGGAATGTCCGCTGGTTCGCCCCGTCCAAACAAGGCTGCCAGACCGCGTGCCACTCCCCTTCGGCGCGGCGCACGATTCCCGGCAGATAGTGTCCGAGGGCGACCAGCGCTCCCGTGAATTTCAGGAATTCGGAGAAGACCCGGATCGAGATACCGCCCGCGATGCCGTCGCGGATGCGCCGGCCGCGCACGGCGTTCAGCACCAGCAACAGCGGCTTGCCTTCGAGCGGAACAGCGGTGACACGCCACGACTGAAGGGGACGGGGTTCCTCTTCTCGAAGGTCGGAGGGATTGAACAGTGAGAACGAGGCAAGCGGAATGCGATGTCCATCTCGCTCCACGGTCGGCAGCTGGATGTCAAACGGTTGTGGCACCAGTTCCGCCGCGTCATCCCACAACAGCTGACGCAGCACGCGACGCAACTCCGTCGCACCGACATCGTGCGGCGAAAGCCCGTCGTCCGGCTGCCGCGACGTCTCGCCCCAGAGCCAGCATTTTCCCTGCGCCCAGCGTGTTTGCAGAATGACCACGTAAAACCTCAGGCTTGATTCGAAAACAGAAATAAAATGGAATACAAACCCCTTGCGATCTTTGCGGTAGAATTTATCTCTGCCACTGCATCACAGACGGTTACTTTGAAAGGTTTGAAATCCATGCACAAAATTATACATGATTTTTTGGACCAACGCAAACGGGAAGAGGATGGTGCGACCGTTACGGATATGGGTTGGTATGGTTTGATTTCGTTGTCACCTTATCCGGGATGAGAAAGGCGAATCAGACTTTGAAGCTAACGAAAACAATTCCGATAGGAACGCGGATGAAACGTGTAAGCATAATCATTTCGGCGCGGTGTGCTTCCGGTACCGTAACATTCATCGGTGTACTTACTACAATCAAGCATAGGCAAGCGGTGGGAGATTTGATATAATGTCCGCAAAAATAGGAACAGTAAATGCAATTGCGCGAACAGAGAAGAACTGTCACGAGGAACCGCCTTGACGGGCGGACGATGTTGTGTGTCGTCGCATTGACGCTTGCCGAAGCTCGCCCTTTGCGTGAACAAATGGAGCAGCGGCGGATTATTCATGCGAACGAGACTCCGGTTGCCGTGAAACAAGAGCTAGGACAGTATTTCACGCCCGGGCATATAGCTGATTTCATGGCTTCGCTTTTTCCGAAGAACGACGGTGGCGACATTCGTATTCTTGATCCCGGAGCGGGTATCGGCATTCTTTCCTGTGCATTGGCTGAACGTATTGCAGCCGAGAAGTGGAACGTCGGTTCGCTTGCCGTGGATGCATACGAGATTGACCAATCGCTCATCGGGCATTTGCGGAAGAACCTCGAGCAAGCGTTATCTTCTTTAGATGGTCGGGCATCTGTCGTGCAGGGTGATTTTCTGGCAGCTGTTGCGGAAGCGGTTAAGGGTGGTGATTTGCCGCGTTACACGCATGTCATCATGAATCCGCCTTACAAAAAGATTCGCACGACGTCAAAGGAACGAGAATTGGTGCAGTCGTTCGGTCTCGAGACGGTCAATCTTTACACGGCGTTCTTGGGCGCGTCAATCGTCTCGACCGTTGAAGGCGGTCACATTGTCGCCATCGTCCCGCGCAGTTTCTGCAATGGCACGTACTACAGGCCGTTTAGGGAGTTCTTGCTCAAACGCTGCTCAATCGAGCGTATCCACCTCTTTGACAGCCGCGACACGGCTTTCAAGGACGAGGCCGTATTGCAGGAAAACATCATCATCATGTTGCGAAAGGGCGGTGCGCAAGGCGATGTAACGGTGTCGTATTCCAAAGACGGCTCTTTGGCCGGTTTGCAGAGCCGTGTCTTTCAGTTCGCCGAAATTGTGGATCCTCAAGACAACGAGAAGTACATAAACATTCCGCGAGGAAAGGAAACCGACAGCGGTTTTGGGGTTTTCAATTCCTCGTTGGGGGATATTGGCATTCAGGTCTCAACTGGCGCAGTCGTTGACTTCAGGTCGAAGGATGCTCTTTGCAAAGAACCAGAAAATGGAAGCGTCCCGCTTTTGTATTCAGTTCATTTCAAGAACTGGCGAGTTCGCTGGCCGGTGGATTCGAAAAGACCCAACGCCCTTGCGCGAACGCCTGATACGGAGAAGATGCTGTTGCCGAACGGGTATTATGTGGCGGTCAAGCGTTTCTCGGCAAAGGAGGAGAGGCGGCGGCTTGTCGCCTCGCTTGTCAGGCCAGAAGATTTCAAGGCAGACGCCATTGCTTTTGAGAACCATCTGAATGTTTTCATGCAAGACAAGCACGGCCTTGACAAGTACATGGCATACGGGATTGTCGTGTGGCTCAACACGACGTGGCTTGACGAAAAGTTTCGTGCGTTCAGCGGACACACGCAGGTCAACGCAACCGACCTTCGCAATCTCCCGTATCCGTCTGCAAAGCAACTTTCCGACATGGGCCGCAAGATTGCGTTGCAAAAAGAATGGGCGCAGGAAGTTTTCGACAAAATCGCAAAGGAGGTCGCTGATGGCCAATGAGAGCGAAAAGGATACGAGGTCGCCAAGGGTTGACGAGGCGATCGACATATTGACGCAGTTCGGACTGCCGCGTGCGCAGTTGAATGATCGAACGGCCTACTGTCTATTGGCATTGTTGAACATAACAGGGGAAACGCCGTGGTCGAATGCCGCCGCCCCTCTTGTGGGCATTACGCCCATGATGGATTTTGCCCGCAGCAATTATGCGGCTGACTACGCGCCAAATACGCGAGAGACCTTTCGCCGGTTCAGTATGCACCAAATGGTACAGGCGGGCATCGCGCGTTACAACCCCGACAGTCCAGAACGGCCGACCAACAGTCCCAAGGGGTTTATCAAATATCTCCCGCCGCGTTGGAAGTCATCAAGGCTTATAAAACCAGATCTTGGGCAAGGAAGCTCGCTGCCTTTAAGCGAAACGCACCTGCCTTGGTGGAACAGTATGCCAAAGAACGGCAGATGGACATGGTAGAGGTGCGTGTACGGGAGGGATTAAGCGTTACGCTATCACCGGGTACGCACAACGAACTTATACGGGCAATAATCGAGGACATGGCGCCGCGCTTCACGCCTGGTGCGATGCTCGTTTACATTGGCGACACGGGTGACAAGTGGGGATTCTTCGACAAAGAGCTTGCGGTACAACTTGGACTCAAGGTTGAAGAACACGGCAAGATGCCCGATGTCGTGCTCTGGCAAGAATCCAGCAATTGGCTCGTGCTTGTCGAATCTGTCACGTCCCACGGCCCCGTCGATTCCAAACGCCACATTGAATTGAGCGAATTGTTCGCCTCCGCATCCGGCGACAAGGTTTATATTTCGGCTTTTCCCGACAAGCGGACATTCGCGCGATTTGCTCTCGATGTCGCATGGGAAACCGAGGTCTGGGTTGCCGACAATCCAACCCACATGGTCCATTTCAACGGCAGCAAGTTCCTCGGTCCATACAAGTAATTGCGGTTGCTTATCCGCATGAGACAAGAGACTGCGGTGGCACCAGAATCTCCTCAGTGAACCACCGCAGCTCTGCCGTCGGCATTTCTACGCATTCCCGCCCCCGCATGAGAGACGGGCTTACCGGAAATCGAATGAGGTTGCCGCCTCTTTCACGGCTTCGGAGGCGCAGGACTGCATCAGAGACGCGCGTTCCTTCCCGCCCGCGTATGCGGGGATGTAGGTGGTCTTGGTCACGTCCGTGCCGAAGAAAAACGCCTGCCAGACCAACGCCTGGAGGTATTCGCCGGAAGCGTTCAGGTGAATCGAGTCTTGCGAGAGCTTCTCCTCGCCCTTGCCGTCTTTCGGTTTCTTCCAGCTGAAGCGCCCCACGATCTCGCCGCCGAGATCCGGCGTTTCCGGTTTCTTGCAGCTTGCCAACTGTTCATGGGTGGGGCACACCAGCGTGACCGGCAGGGCCTGGCGGAACTTCTGTACGGCCAGCCCCGTCGGGATCATGCGGAACTTGTACTGCTTCGCCAGCGAGATGTAGGCATCGCGCGTCCGCTCGTATTGACCGGTCTGGTCGAACTTCCAAGCGCCGCCGGGCCGGATGCGCTTGTCGAGGTTGCAGTACGCCCAAGTCTGCTGGATGACGATCTCCGCCTGAGGGGCAAGCTCTTTAATCTTGGCGATCAGCTTGTCCGCATACGGGTGATAGGTCGTCGGATCCCAGGCTGCGTGGCTCGCCTGCTGGATTGTCACGAAGTCCCACTTGTCCGCCGCCAGCATCTGCGGGATGTTGGACTTGAAACGCTTGACGCCCTCAGCGTCGCTGATCCAGATGTCATACGGCTTGAAGGTGAGGTCCGTCGCCTTCTCGACATTCTCCCAGTGCCGCTGGAAGGAACAACCGCCGATGTACATGCTGGCCGCCTTCAACTCGTTACCCGATGCCTTCGCGAGCTGCGGCCAGTTACGCATCACACTGACGGAAAAACTGTTCCCGATGATCAGCACCTTCGTTTCCTTCGCCCATGCCGCCGCGACGGCGGCAACTGCCAATACCATGCACAATGTCCGTTTCACTTCATTCTCCTTTCGGTGTTTTTCAATCCATCTGCTGCATCTCGCAGAGGCGGCGATAGACACCGCCCTTGGCGTACAACTCGTCGTGCGTACCGCGCTCCTGGATCACGCCGTTCGCCATCACCAGGATCTGATCCGCATTGCGGATCGTGCTGAGGCGGTGCGCGATCGCGAAGGTGGTGCGGTTCGCCATCAACCGGTTGATCGCATCCTGCACCAGCCGTTCCGTAACCGTGTCAAGCGCACTGGTCGCCTCGTCCAGCACGAGGATCGGCGGATTCTTGAGGATGGCGCGCGCGATCGCCACGCGCTGCCGTTCGCCACCCGAAAGCGCGAATCCCTTCTCGCCCACCACTCGGTCATAGCCCTCCGGCTGGGAGACGATGAACTCGTGCGCGTTCGCCATCTTCGCGGCCTCGATGATCTGTTCCCGCGTCGCCCCCTCCGTGCCGTAGGCGATGTTGTTGGCGATCGTGTCGTTGAAGAGGACTGTCTCCTGCGTGACAACGCCGATCAGCTTGCGCAAATCCGCGATGTCAAAGCGGTTGAGCGGGACGCCGTCCATCGTGATCGAACCGTCGGTGGGATCGTAGAACCGTGCCAGCAGGTTGGCGAGCGTCGTCTTGCCGGATCCCGTGCCGCCGACCACCGCGATAATCTTGCCGCGCGGCATCTCGAAGGAGACGTCCTTGATCGTGAGGTCCGGGTTCTGCCCGTAGCGGAACGAGACATGGTCGAATTTCACGGAGGCCGTGAAGTCCGTCTTGTGAACCGGATTTTCGGCAAGGGGCAGGCTCATGTCCAGATCCATCAGCGAGAAGATACGGCAGAGCGCGGCGCGTCCGCGTTCCACCTGCGCCTGCACCTTGCTGAGTTGGCGCATCGGGCGGTACGCCACCAGCAGCGGCGCGACCAGCGGAACGATGTCGTAGATCGCGACTTTCATGAAGAAGCAGTAGATGATGAAGACGAAGATCATGCAGACGCCCAGCGCTTCCACCACGGGTTGGATCAGCAATTCAATCCGCACCGACCGCAACAGCGTCTTCACGTAGTCGCGGTTCGCCGCCTGGTACTTCTTCTCCTCCAGCTCCTCCGTGTTGTACGCCTTGACCACGCGGATACAGGTGATGTTCTCGTGCATCTTGGAACTGATGATCGAGACGCGTTGCATCGCCCGCCGCGCCCAGCGGTGTACGATCGTCCCCAGCACGGTAATCGGCAGGAACACGAGCGGAAACCCGACCCCCATCAGGACCAGCGTGGGGATCATGTCGTGCTGGATCGCGTAGTAGATCACGAAGCCGCCCGCGACCAGAATCTCGAAGGGGGCACGGCAGAGATCCGCCACCGTGCGGGAAATCACGTGCTCGATTTGCTGCGGATCATTCGTGCAGCGGCTCATCACCTGTCCCACGTCCGTCCGTCCGAAGAACTGGAGTGACTGCTGCTGCAGGTGGTTGAAGAGATCCTGTCGCAAATCCTGAACGACATGGGCACCGGACCAGCGTAGGCAGTATTGGTTGAGGTACATCGAACCGAGCCAGATGAGCATGACGAGCGGAACGACGACAATCGCCACGACGAGCAGTTCCCCCGTCATGTTCCCCTTCTCGTCGAGCAGTTCCAGCCCGAACTTCCTCGCCAGCGAGTCCGCCTTGTTGAACCAGCCGGGCAGGTCTTTCCGCTCCAGCTTCCCGGCGGACTTCTCTCGTTTCACCATATCTTTCAGAGAAACCTTGAAGCCCGCCTTCTTCGCGTCCGCCTCTTCCGCCACGGACGCGGCGGCCTCGGCCTGCTCTCCTTCCACCGCCTCTTTCGCTTCCGTTGTCTGCACGTGCTTCAGCACGGGCTGGATCACCTGGAAGAGCGGCATCCAGGACATCGCGGTCGTGAATCCCGCGAGCAGCCCGATCAGCAGACGCACCTTGTATTTCTTCGCGTACTGGAAGAGGCGCCCGTAGGCTTGTTTCGCGGTGTATTCCTTGTCAAAAAATTCGGTTGTCTTGATTCCCATGATTCCACCATTCTGCCTGTTACAGGTGTTGCAGATACGCCTGCGCCTCCAACGCCGCCATGCAACCCGTCCCGGCGGCAACGACAGCCTGTTTGTACACGCGGTCCTGAACATCGCCCGCTGCAAACACGCCGGGCACGGACGTGCGCGTCCGGTCGGTCACGAGATACCCGGCCGCATCGATCTCCACTTGACCCTGAAACGCGCTGGTGTTCGGCGTATGCCCGATCGCGACGAAAATCCCCTCCAGCGGCAAGTCGCGCACCTCGCCCGTCTTCACATTGCGGATACGGATTCCCTCGACCCGCTTCTCGCCCAGAAACTCCTCCGGCACGGAGTCCCACACGACCTCGATTCCCGCCGTGCGCGTCACGCGGTCGGCGAGGACGGCAGAGGCTCGGAAGGCGTCACGCCGGTGAATCACCGTCACCGCGCTAGCCATCGTCGCGAGATGCAACGCATCGGTCAAGGCGGTGTCGCCGCCGCCGATGACCGCGACGCGCTTGCCCTTGAAGAAGGCACCGTCGCAGGTCGCGCAACTGGAGACGCCGCGCCCCTTCAGCCGCCGTTCCGACGGCAGCCCCAACCAGCGCGGGCTGGACCCCGTGGCGAGAATGACCGTCTCCGATTCCAGCGTCCCGCCTCCCAACATGAGCGTCAGCTTCTTGGGCGTGACGGAGAAATCGCACGAAAGCACCTCGTCCGCCAGGAAGCGGACACCGAGGCGTTCCGCCTGTTTGCGCATGGTCTCGACCAGCGTCCCGCCCGGAACCGGGTTCTCGAATCCGGGAAAGTTTTCGATCTCCGGCGTTTGCGTCAGCTGGCCGCCCGGCATCATTCCCTCCAGCACCAGCGGATGCAGGTTCGCGCGAGCCGCATAGATCGCGGCGGTTAAACCGGCAGGGCCGCTTCCGACAATCACCAGTTGTTCAGCCATGCGAAGCGCTCCTTATTTTCCCTTGCCGAAGGTGAAGTGCGGCTCAGTTCCCGCGATCAACCGCTTGATGTTGGAACGGTGCCGCCAGATCACCAACGCCGCAAGGACAGTCAGGACGATCGGCAGCACGAGATCGTGGTTCTTCGGGTATTCCAGCACCCATACCGTCACCGCCAGCGCCGCCGCGCCCGAACAGGAGGCGACGGACATATACCGCAATGTCAACAGCACGAGAAGCCAGGTGCCGAACGCGATCCCGAACGCCAGCGGCACGATGCCGACCAGCATCCCCGCACTGGTGGCGACTCCCTTACCCCCCTTGAAATGCAGGAAGCAAGTCCACGAATGCCCCAGCACGGTCATCACGCCGCAGAACAGTTTCAGGTACTGCGGATTCCCCGCATCCCCCAGTTTCAGGCAGAGCCACGGAATCAGCGTGGTTCCCGCAACGCCCTTGAGGAAATCCAGCAGGAAGGTCAGCAATCCCCACGACTTGCCGACGGAACGATACACGTTCGTCGCGCCGATGTTCCCGCTGCCGACCGTGCGGATATCCACGCCCTTGCATTTGGCGATGACAAACCCGAACGGAATCGACCCGAGCAGATATGCCAAAACCCCGCCCACGATCCAAACCCAAACCGCATTCATGCTGCTTTACTCCTTACCTTTATGGAATTCAATTCCCCTGACGGGGAAACACAACACGCAGAAGCACATCTCTACTCCACAACCTCAATCCACGAGGGGTCAAACTTAATTGCGGCTAAGAAATCGTTTTTGTTCAACTTGGGCGGTTTCCTGATACGTAATTTCAGGCGACAATCAGGAGCAGTCGTTGAAATTGTGAATTGTGAACCATGCGGCTGCCATGTAAATTTTTTCTTATCGGTTGTGCGCTCGTAGCCTTCAAGATTATCATGTGAGTTCCATTCCCAATAGTAGTCTTCGGGGATGAAACGCAGAGCTTCCTCCTCGAACACAGAAACGGTTTCCAGTCCTTCCCCCTTTATGAGAACGACCGTTCGGGTAGTCGCAAACTTTTTGCGTACTTCAGTAATCCTCCCATTCCAAATGCCAAGTATCATTTCCCCAAGACGATTCGGGTCTTCGGCATGAACGTTTTCAATGTCGAACGAATAGTCAGGCGAATTGCGCCCGCTGATTAGACGGATATTGCGAACAGTAAACGGATTTTTATTCTTCACAGTCTTGGCACTCCACGCCATCTGCCCTCGTATTACATTGATCCAACCATCTGAAGAAATTCGCTCCTCGCCTCCTATACAAGATGCAAAAATTCGTCGCCATTCGCAGTCAGAAATGTTTGCATCCATTTTTTCTAGAAACAACTTAAATCGTTCACAAGCTAACTTTCGCCCGAATTCTTCTGTTAATATCGTTTTCATAAGATTTTATGCCGCAATTTGCGCAATCCAAATTCGCTGCTCTGATTTCATGGTTCGCACCTCAAAGGATATGCCAGCGTTGAGCGGATTCTCAATTACGCGCGGTTTGGGCGTGTGGGCAAAATCTGTAACAACATACAAGAAAAATCTTGATGTCAAATATTGCGCCATCTTAAATTCTTTCTCCGTCAACTGAATCTGTCCTGAAGGCGTACGCAATCCTTTAACCTCAACTGCCAGAAACTCCTCCTGTGGTGGAGTCAACTTGAAGTCAAAGCCGCATCCATAAGCGGTAGTGCGTTGAATCGTACAATCCGAGAATTTCTGAATATTGCGGTAATTTTTCTCAAAGAAATTTTCTGCCGCCTGACCTGTCATCACCCGCCGAGCAAAAGCTGTCGTCTCATCGTCTTTTATTCCCGCAGCAATCGTTGTGCGGCCAATGGCGAGATCAACATCCATATCGCCCGCAAACTGAACTTTCATCAACTCAAGAAATTCTTGCAAACTCAATTTGTCGTATGTGTCTATGAATGCCTGACGACTAGGGCGTATCACTTTGTTCTTCCAACCAGTCCTTGAGTTTGGGAAATATGGGTCGAATTCCTGCATGTAAAGCTTAACAGACGACGGCTTGCCGCCGACAGCATAAGCAAATGTATTATATGCTTCACCCAAAGTCTTTATACCTAACGCCGCCAATCCCTCGCGGTTGAATTTGGAAAGAAACAACCCCGCAAGCATCATCTTTTTGTTTTCAATCGTCATTTCGCTCATGTCGGAATCCTTTCTTTGTTGCCGAATGGCCGTTCGTCGAAATTGCTGTAGTAAGTTCTTGCAGCTTCTTTGTCCCATTCGGAAGAAAACACGCCTCTCCCGCCCAAAGACTGATACCCCAGCCTTATACCTCCGATTCCTACAAACAAGTCTATAAATGTGAATTCTCCTCTTTCTGGCGCAGGGAAAGGCACATCGGGCTTGAATGATTCGCCAGTCGGCAACTCCCAAAGCAACATCTGATGGGATGTCTCGCAGACACAAAGCTGGTCATGCGGAAGCGGGGCGAGGTCTGCTGGTAGATAGTCGAGGAGGCAACCGAGGCCTCCGTCTGCTTGATACACCTTGACGGCCTGTGCGATTTTCGGCGAACGTTTCGCGAAATCTTTTGCGCGAACAATGACCATCGAATCATTGTTTGCCGGCAGATATTTGTGAACCACTTGGAAGACTGCGTAGAAATCCCCGTGCTTTCCCATCCCCTTGGGATAATCGGGATGTTCCGAGAGAAATTCTTGGCGCGGCACAACGCCGATAAACTCAGCGGCGTAAATGTGCCTCTTGTCCTTCGTCCCGCAATAGAGCCAAAGTTCCGTAACCTTGCACCACCCCTCTCCCATTGATTCAGCCTCTTCTTTCGAAATCGGATAGTTGTAGAGATGGCGCCTGCCGATCCATTTCAATTGATCAGGCTCGCGTCTGTACGTGCCGACAAGCACCCGCTGTCGCGAGTCCGTCCATTGAGACGCGATTTCTTGCGCTTCCCTGTCCTTCTGTTTCTTCTTGGTCGCCATGAAAACCTTCTGCAATTGCCCGTCCATGAGAGAATATTTTAGCAACTTTGGGGAATACGGGAAAGAATAAAAAGGCTGTATGCAATGCGCATCTCCCCGATTACCGCTTTTCCTTCTCGGTTTCCTTTTTGTCTTCTTCCAGTGGCGGTGGCGGCTGGCCGAAGATGACGGCGGCGGGATTCTCCGACAGGTTCTGCAACAGGTCGCGGAAGGAACCTGTCGCGTCCCGCACGTTCTGCAGGATGTCTGAGATGTTTCCGGACTGCTGTTTCATTGTCGTGTTGAGGGATTGCGCGGTCTGCTCCAACGCACCCGCCAGACCGGCGATCGAGGCGGCGTTCGTCGAGAGCAGGGAACGGAGCATCGTGGCGACCTCCACGTATTGCGTCGCCACCCCGTCCACATCGGTCCGGATCGAGTCCAGCATCGTGTTCGCCGATCCGGCGACGCCCGTCACGCAGTTCGCGATCCCCGCGACCTGGACGCTCTGGAGAATCTTCTGGAGATCGGCGTTGGAGGTGCGAAGTTCCCGAAGCAGGTTGGTCGATTCGCGGCTGATCCCTTCGACGTCGGCCGCCGCCAGACGGTTGGTCAGAAGATCCATCGTCGAGACGAAACGGTCGCCAATCGCACGGAAATCGATCTTGCTCAATTTGAGAACCACCTCGTCCATCGTCCGCTTCAGGGTCTTCATCGTGCTGCTGATCGAGGGGATCACCTGATACTGCGCCTTCCACTCGAAGGACTCCATGTCCAGCTTCTCGCTCTCGAAGTAGTCGAGTTCGAGGAAGGAGAGTCCCGTCACGCCCGACGAGGTGATCTTGACACGCAACCCCTGATCGATCAGGTGCTTCAGCACGCGGTCGGGCTTTTCGGAACCCAGCAGGCTGAACTTCTTCGGCTCCAGCGAAAGTACTACGCGAATCTGGCGCATATTTACGGCATTGGGCAGTTCGTCCGCATTCTTCTCATACGTGCCGTACACGAAGCCGATCTCCTCCACGGAACCCACCGGGACGCCGCGGTACTTCACGGCGGAACCCGCATCCAGTCCTGCCACAGACTCCGTGAAATAGGTCTCCGCGAAGACCTTCTCCTGATTCAGCGCGCGTGAACTGGCAACGGCCAGCGCGATCAAAATCAAAATGAAACCGCTCAAGATGAAAAATCCGATTTTCGCAAAGTTCGATTTGTTCTCGTTCATTTCATCACCTCATCCGTTGTCTTCTTCCTCTCCGGTTCCCGATTGAAAAACGCGCGCACTTTTTCGCTCGGCGGGTTGTCCCGCAATTCCGACGGGACGCCTGTCGCAATCATGCCTGCCGCCTCCCGGTCCAGCATGACGCAACGATCCGCAACCGCGTAAATGCTCGGCAACTCGTGCGTCACCATCACGACAGTCATTCGCTGCTCGTCCCGCAGACGCAGGATCAGACGGTCGAGTTCCGCGCTGGTAATCGGGTCGAGTCCAGCCGACGGTTCGTCCAAAAACAGAATCTGCGGACTCAGCGCCAGCGATCGTGCGATCGCCGCGCGCTTGCGCATTCCACCGCTGATCTCGGCGGGAAAGAAGGTCGCGTACTCCTTCAACCCGACCTGCTCCAGTTTCATCAGGGCGAGCAGCCTCCGTGCGTCGGGCGGCAAAGCGGTGAATGACTCCAGCGGCACGCAGACGTTTTCCAGCAGGGTCATCGACCCGAAGAGCGCGCCGCTCTGGTACATGACGCCGAAGTGGCGGCGCGCGCGTTGCGCCTCCGCCGCGTCACCGCCGAAAATGCGGTCGCCCAGAATCCGGATCTCGCCGCTCAACGGCGGTTGCAATCCGATGATGTGCTTGAGGATCGTGCTCTTGCCACATCCAGAACCGCCGAGAATTACGAAAATCTCCCCCTCCCGCACCTCGAACGAGACGTGGTTCAAGATCGGCTTTCCGTATCCCGCCGTAAGGTCTGTTACTGTGATGACTGCCTGATTCAACTTTCCCTCTGCGCTAGAATCCCATGAAATACGCCAACACCGCGAAACCGCCGTCGAAAATTGTGATCAGGACGAGGCTGCCGACCACCGAGGCGGTTGCCGCCCGACCGACCGCGTCCGCCGTCCTGCCCGTGCGCAACCCCTGCGTACAGCCGACCTGCCCGATGAGAAAGCCGAAGACCATCGACTTGCCCAACCCGAAAAGCGCGTTGTTCAGCGACAGGGAACCCGCGATGTGCTGGCAGTACGCGACGGCAGGAATGTCCATTGAGAGCAGGACAAAAGCCCCGCCGACCAATCCCGAAAGAATGGAGAAGATCGTCAGCGTCGGCATCACGAACGTCGCCGCCAACACGCGGGGCAGGGTCAGGAACTCCGTCGGACTTAACCCGAAGGTCGTGAGCGCGTCGATCTCCTCGTTCACCTTCATCGTCCCCAGTTCCGCCGCGAACGCGGAGCCGGAACGGCCCGTCAGGATGATTCCCGTGATGATCGGTCCCAACTCGCGGAAGAGTCCGATGCAGATGAGGTCGGCAACGTAAATCTCCACCCCGAACTGCTTCAGCGAGGCCGCCGACATGAAGGCGAGAATCAAACCGATCAAAAACCCGACCAGCATCGTGATGGGAAGCGCGTCCATACCTGCCCGTTCGAAGTTCAGCCAGAAGTCGCGCCACCGCAACCGGTGGGGGGAGAACAGAAGTCGGAGGAGGGCGACGACCGTCGCCCCGAAGTGCGCGAACTCATCCACCATGTCGTTCCACAGCCCGACCGCAGACTCGCCCAACTGAACCAGCAGCTTCGTGCCGCGCTTACGCACGAACTGACCGGGCGACGATTCCGCGAAGCGCGCGGGATCGAACTGTTCCAGCGTTCGCGCCACCACGCCCTGCGCATCCCGGCACTGGATGGCGAACCCCTGCTTGGCCGAGGCGCGGTAGAGCGCGATCACGAACGCCTCCCCCGTCCCGTCGAGGAACTGAACCCGGTCGGCATCCAGCGACAGCGAATCCGCAGCCTTCAATCCCTTGACGGCTTTCCGATTCTTGCGCCACAGGTTCTCAATCGCCCCCTGTGTACATTGCTCCGGTAATTCAATCAACATGCGGTTAGTATAGCGTTTTTCCATTCGTTTGAATACAAAAAACGGCGGGAGCTTTCAACTTGTCGCGTCGCATCGTTATCTTTTGCCTCCCATAGCGGGAGGGTCACGCATGGATTAGGCGACAACACAGACAACTTGAAACAGCTCAAGAATGGACGGCTCGCAACCGCGAGCCGGATGAGTACCGTCGCGCGGTTGCGCAACGACCACCAGTGTATTGTTTATCAGTTGTTCGGGGAAGCGACCCCCCTTGTCGCTTCACGGCGAACGGGAGGGACGCGCTCGCGCGTCCTCCGAAGCCGTGCGTAGGAAGGATCGCGTCCGCATTGCATATCCGGAATATCCGGTCTAACACGCTTCTCAGCTTCCCCGCCTCTCAGCCGCCCCACTTTTCAGCCGACGATCACCTTAGGGAAGGCGTCGCGGACGCGGCGTGAGAGGACGGCGGGACAGTGCGGGACCGAGGAACGGCGGAAACGCGGGAGGAAGTCGGGGAGCGACACCTCCTCGCCAAAAGCCGCCCAACCGCACCACCAGCCGAGCAGACCGAGCACCTGCTGTGCGGTGTACCCCGCTTCGCGGAACGCCGAGATGCGGGTGTCGCCATGACGTTTCGCCAATCGATGACCGTCCTCGCTCACGACCAGCGGTACATGGTAGAAGGAGGGGGGTGTCAAGCCCAATGCGCGGTAGAGAAGAAGCTGCCGTGGCGTGGTGGAGAGCAGGTCGTCGCCCCGCACCACCTCGGTAATCCCCATCGCCGCATCATCCACCACGACGGCGAGCATGTAACCCGCGCCCTGCGGATGCCGGGCGATCACGAAGTCGCCGACGGCCTGTGACACATCCTGCGAGAACTCGCCGCAAAAGCCGTCCTCGAACGAGACGACGGCGTTATCCGGAACGCGGAACCGCCAAGCGGGGAGACGGCCGCGCGGAAGCGCGCGTTGCGCCGCCTCGTAGTCCACAAAGCGATCGCGACAGAGACCGGGATAAAACAGTCCCTCCTCGGTGTGCGGGGCGGATTGCCCCGCTTCGACATCGGCGCGGGTGCAGACGCAAGGATACACCAGCCCCTGTTCCCGCAGACGACGCAACGCGGCGGCGTAGAGGGGAAGCCGTTCCGATTGCGTGTAGGGCGCATACGGCCCGCCGCAGTCGGGGCCTTCATCCCAATCAAACCCGAGCCAGCGGAGGTCTTCGATGGCCGAGGCGTGTGCGCCGGGCTTCACCTTGGGGTGGTCGAGATCCTCCATGCGCAGGACAAGTTTTCCGCCCGACTCCCGCGCCCGAAGCCAGGCGATGAGAAAGGTACGCGCATTGCCGAGGTGAAGCGCCCCCGTGGGACTGGGGGCCAGCCGTCCGCGATAGATCCGTTCGGTGGTCATGCGCGCGTCTCCCCCGCGCTCGTCTGTTCGTTCGGGTCGATGCGGCCGCACGGCCACGGGAAGGCGCCGCACGCGACCAGCGCCTCCCCGGCGAGGAAGAGCGAACCGCAGACCAGTACGATGCCGTTCGAAGTTGCCGCCCACTGCCTGGCGGCGGCAAGGGCGTCTTCCAGCGAGGTTGTCGCCTCCGCGTGTTCTATGCCCGCCAGACGCATCAGGTCGCGCGTCTCAGTGGCGGGAAGCGAACGGGGATTCCGGATCGTCACGCCCCATGCCTGTTTCACAACCGGTTTCAGCGTCCGCAGGAAGGTCGGCACATCCTTGTCCCCGCAAAATCCGGCTACGAGTCCGACCGGGCGTTTCTCGCGGCAGGACTTGAGGGCGGCCAGCAACGCTTCCGCCGCACAGGGGTTGTGGCCGCCGTCGATGATCACCGGCGGGGCGGAACAGACGAGCTGGAACCGTCCCGGCCAGCAGACCTGTTCCAGCCCTTCGACAAACGCCTCGTCCGCAATCGGAAGACCGAGGTCGTGGACGCACTCCAGCGCGGCAACCGCCGTGACCGCGTTCTCCGCCTGAAAGGCTCCGGACAGGGGGAAGCGCACCGGCGGAAGGGTACGGTTCTGCGTGGAGATCGAAAATGTTTGCCCGTCGAGACGGCTTTTGGAGACACGCAGGCTGACGGCATCCTCGGCGGCGACGCAGAGGCAACCGCGCGTGGCCGCCGTCTCGCAGATGACGGCCCGCGCCTCATCCGGCATCGCCCCGCAGACGACGGGGCGACCGGACTTGATGATTCCCGCCTTCTCGCCGGCGATCGCCCGGACGGTGTCGCCCAGCCACTCGCAGTGATCCAGCCCGATCCGCGTGATGACCGAGACAAGCGGGGTTACGACATTCGTCGCGTC
Source organism: Kiritimatiellia bacterium (assembly GCA_017450695.1). GTDB lineage: Bacteria > Verrucomicrobiota > Kiritimatiellia > RFP12 > UBA1067 > RGIG8368. The sequence continues at coordinate 18,748 of JAFSTA010000203.1, forward strand.
CAGTCGTCCGCCCAGTCCGGTTTCGAGGACAAGCAACTGGATGTCCAGCTGACGGTAAAGGACGAACGCGACGGCGGTCAGGCACTCGAAAAAGGTGACTTCGCGAGAGAGGTGGGCTTCCACGCGCTCGACGGCGGGACAGACCACGCGAGCTGCCGCCTCCAACGCCTCGTCCGAAACCGGACTCCCGTCCACGAGGAAGCGTTCGTTCACGCGCACCAGATGCGGCGAGGTATAACGCCCCACGCGGTATCCGGCCCGCCGCAGGACGGACTCGCACATCGCGGCGACGGCGCCCTTGCCGTCCGTTCCCGCGATGTGGATCGCCGCCGTCTCCGCTTCCGGATGATCCAGCTCCTCCAGCAACGCGCGCATCGCCTCCAGTCCGGGCTTGATTCCGAACCGCCTTTTCCCCAACATCTCGTCCAGTATGGTTGTCATGATGCGGACTATGATACCAAGAAGTGCCGCAAGAGAAAAGAGGAGGTTTTGGCACATCTTTTGCAGTAATCAAAGAAGGGTGATTTCCCTGCGGGGAGAAGCCGATGGTTGTTTCCCTTGAAAACAAGGGGGAACGGCAACCGGCAAGCCGCTAGGTAGGGCAACCGAGGTGGATACTCAGGGCGACAGTTCCTTGCAATGTGTGTCCAACAGAATGCAGTCCGTCACATCGGGGGGTGTGGCGGGCTTTTTTATAGTCCGCTTTTCAGCCGGCGCGTATCGCCTCTAACCACCCCACCACCCAACCCCTCCCCCATCGGGCGCGAAGCGTTCTGTACAAAACCGGGAATACATGGTATCCTTTCCGCGTTCGAAAGAAAGGAATGAACAGGATGAAGATGCAACAGGTCGGATGGGTATTGGCAATCGTCTTGGCGTTTTCCGCAGGATTGTCGGAAGCCGCGAAGAAATCGAATCGTAATTTCCAGTCGATGGCGGAAAAGAAGGCCGCCGCGGACGCGGCGGAGCAAAAGGCCGCGAAGGAGCGCGAAGCTGCCGCCGTCGCCCGTCAGCGTGCCGAGGCGCAGGAGAGGGCGAAGCAGAAGGCGCTGACGGTCGTGGAGTTTACGGGACCTTCGACGGGGTGGGGCTTTGTCCAGACCGAGACGCCCTTCTACTCCCCCACGGGAAAGAACCAGGGGAAGATTGCGGCGGGTGCCTCCTTTTCCTACAACGGCGTCAAGAAGAGCCAGCGGAATTCGATGCTGGTGGTGACCTTCACGGAAGCGCCCGAATCCGCAGCGGACAAAGGCCCGTACCTGATCGATTGCACGAAGGCGGCGGTTTACGGGGGGAAGTTCAGCGAGATGGATCCCGAACAGGTGGGACGGTTGCGGAACTATTTCACCCTGAAGGGCGAGCTGGATGCGCGCAAGGCGCAACTGGAAGAGGCGGAGCAAAAGAAAAATCCCTACTACGGTGCGTTCCTGGAACGCAAGACGGCGTATCTGGAGAGTTGCCGCCTCGCCTCCGAAATGGAAGCGAAGATGAATGCGTTGCAGGGTGCCCCGCGCGAGAAGATGCACGACAAGTTGCGCGCGTTGAAGTACCAGCAGACCGGGCTGATGCAGAATTACCAAAAGGCGCAGCAAGCCTATCAGGGATGGAAGGCGCAACATACGGCTTCCGCGTCGTTGATCAGCGGGGACGCAAAGGCGCAGGAACTTTCCGCGCGGCTCAAGGAGGCGAAATCGGGAATCGAGAACCTGATTCCCGCCGAGTCGGCGAAGTAACGGTCGGGGCAGAAGGAAGCCGAAGGAGGTAAGATGTTGAATCGCGTGTTGCTGATCTGGTGTGCGGTGGCGTCAGTCGCATGGGCATCCCCGTTTTCCGCCGCCGTACGTACGCTTTCGGTGGAATCCAACGCCGCCGTGGTGGAGGTCACGGTTTCCGTTCCGACCGGTCATGTGGTTTACGAACGTTCGTTTTCCGTTGCCTCCGATGAGACCCGCGTCACGGCGGTTCGTCGCGCCGTAGCCGAAAAGGAGCCGGATCCGCTGGATTCTACGCAGGAGGTGGCGGTGTTCACCAAGCCCTTCACCTCGGTCTGGCGGGTGGAATGCGCGCCCGCCTCACCCGCATCCGCTTTCACCGTATCGTGGCAGGGCTGTTCGGGAGAGACCTGCTTCCTGCCCGAAAGCAAAACCTTCGCGTTCGACCCGAAAACCGCCTCCTTTCTGGAGAAGAGTGAGGACGAGCCGGACGAAGAACCGAAGGAGACGGAATCCTGGTTGAACGGACGGCGTCTGGCGGCGACCGCCGGCGGATACCTGAACGCCTCCGAGTTTCAGGCGTTTCTGGACCGAGCGGAAGGGAAGAAGACGGAGGTGACATTCCTGCGCGATCCCGTCACCTTCCTGCGTGAAAAAGGACTGTGGATCACCCTGCTGTTGATTCTCGTGGGCGGGATTCTGCTGAACCTCACGCCGTGCGTCCTGCCGATGATTCCGGTCAATCTCGCGATCATCGGCGCGGTCAGCCGTACGCAGCGCAGCCGTTCGCGCGGTTTCCTGCTGGGCGGCATCTATGGATTCGGGATCCTGTTCTCGTACGGACTCGCCGGCTGGTTCGTCGTGCGCGGCGGCGCCTTTTTCGGTTCGCTCCAGAGTTCTCCGTGGTTCAGCCTTGCGATCGCCGTTCTCTTCGCGGTGTTCGCGCTGGCGATGCTGGACGTGCTGACGATTGACCTGACGCGCCTTCGGGGCGGACGGAGGAAACCGCAGGGGAAGAAGGCGGAGACGGGGATCGCCGCGAAATGCCTCGCCGCGTTCTTGGCGGGGGCGGGCAGTGCGGTCTTGGCGGGCGCGTGTGTCGCCCCCGTGGTGTTGGCTGTGTTGCTGCTCGCCGGGACGCTCTATGCGGAAGGGATGACGGCGGCGCAGTTTCTGCCGTTCGTTTTGGGACTGGGCGTGGCGCTGCCCTGGCCGTTCGCGGGGATGGGACTCACCTGTCTGCCCAAGCCGGGCATGTGGATGGTTTGGGTAAAACGCGTGTTCGCGATCCTGCTTGCTGCCCTGGCGTGTTACTACGGTTGGCTGGCCGTGCGCGGGTTCCGTCCTGAACCGGCTCCGACGGCCGAGACGGGAGGCGTGGCGGCAGGCGATCACGCCGCTTTCCGCGCCGCGTTGGCGGCGGCGGGCGATCGTCCTGTCCTGCTCGACTTCTGGGCGACCTGGTGCAAGAACTGCGCCGCGATGGAACGCACAACCTTCCGCGATCCGGCGGTGGCGCAACGCCTGCAATCCTACACGGTGATCCGCGTACAGGCGGAACGCCCCGACGAAGTGCGCGAGATGCTGGACGAATTCGGCGTCAAAGGCCTTCCCTCCTTCGCCATTCTCAGCGAGTAGCGGGCAGCTGGCAGCGAGCGGTTCATCCCTTCATCATTTTCTGATTTGAAGTGATGATGTTTTTCCATTGGAGAGGGAGAGCGATCATATTTCCATTTTCGCGGTAATGCGCGATAAGAGAACTGATTAACAGCCGAATCAACGTGGATGCCGTCAATCCAGTCTCCTGCGCAATCCGCACAAGCTGATTTCTTTCTTCCTCGGTCAATCGGACCGGAAGTGCCGTACCTTTTTTTGGAAACATGATTCTTATGCCGCCCGTAACGACCCCCATTTTACAATTATCTTTCAAACAAAAAAACCATTTTCCCTCTTGATTTTGGTATAGCAATGCTATACAATAATCTCTTTATTCCGTTCGGAATGATTCTGGAATGGGTGTCTAAGGGAAGAAAGAGGGTATGAAAAACACGATACCGTTGGTGATAGCAGTAGTACTTGGTCTGATCGCCGTTTTCGCGGTCAGCCGTATGATTCGTCCGAAGGATTCGGAACAGGAAAGCCATTATGTCGAGGTCGTGGCCGCGACGAAGGAAATCACACCAAAGGATGATGTGATCAAGGAGGATTGGCTTGTGCCGCGCCGTGTCGAGCTTTCGTCTTTGCCGGCTAAGGCGATTCCGTGGACGCAACGGAATCAAGTAATCGGGCAGTCAACAATCCGCACGATCGCCAGAAACGATTATATTTTGTCCAGTGATGTCAAGGGAATGGAAATCCGTTTGGCTAGAACGCTTTCCGAAGGAGAATGGGCGGTACCCGTGACGTTCTCTGATCCTTCTCTTGTCTTGTTTCTGCAGCCGGGAGACGAAATCGCCATTCTTGCGACTTCCGTTTCCCAGAAGAAAATCCAGAAGGCGGATGTCACCGAGCAGGCTGATGTCGAGGAGGAACGTTCCACAAGTGTCATTTTTCCCTGCGTGAGGATTCTGGACATTGGGAAGGGTGATGGAATCCGCAGAGGCGAAGACGCGGGGGGTAACGGGACGATTATCGTCGCGCTCAATCCTCAGCAGGCTGCGACGCTGGTGGCTGCACAGCGGATAATGGAGCTGTATCCGGCACTTCGCCGTTCAAACGACATGAGTTCACTGAAGCGTCGGGATGTGGGGATGGTCAACGATTCCACTTTGGAAAAGTTGAAGGAGAATCTGGAACCGGTTTCGATTCCTGACACTGTTCCGGGACAGGCTGGTAAGATGAACTAAATTTGAATTTGGAAAGGAGAAAACAATGAGGAAGAATGTGTTTGTGATTTTGACGGTCGCCGTTGCGGCCTTGTTTGCAGGTGCGAGGGATATCGAGCAGATCTCGGTCGTCGAAAATGAATCCCGTATGGTAACCGTTCCTTTTGCCGTGAAAAACTATGCTCCGTCTAATAAAGATGTGGTACGCATTGAACTTCTGGAAACGACATCTCTCCGTATTACGGGCGTGAAACGGGGGCGTTGTGATTTGGATGTCATGGGGGATAATGGACTCTCGAAGAAATACGAAATCATGGTTGTGGATGATCTCGCGTTGACGCTGGAGACCTTGCTAAAAGAATTGGAATACATTCCGTTGCCGGAGGTGAAGGCGGAGATTGTAGGACATTTCATTCGCTTGGACGGTGAAGTATCCAGTATCCAGAAATGGGAGTCGCTTGGAAAGGCACTTCGCAAGTATGGGAACATTGTTGAAAATTATGTGAAATTCTACCCCGGTCCGGAGATTCTGCTTCGGTTGAAGGATACATTGGAACAATTCGGGCTTGCGGTACAATTCAAGCCGTTCGAAGAAAAACTGGAGAAAAAATGGCCGATTAACACGGTGGCTCTCAATCTTAACAAGAAGACGCATCCGGCCGAATTGTTTGTCCATGCTCGCCTTTTGGACGAAGGTCGGAGAAATTCGATTATTTCTGTCCTGAAAGACGAGCCTTGGTTGACAGGACTTGAGGACGAGAAGAAAAACAACAATTTCGCGAGTGAGAGTAAAACGGAATACGCCGTACGTATTCGTTCGAAACTGTTCGTTGACAAGCCGACGATTCGTCTTAGTGTCGCTTATATGGCGATTGGGGAGGAGGATTTCCGTAAATTCGGGGATGATAACAATGAGGGGTTTGTTCTGAACGGGTTTTTCCAGACCATACAGGGGTTGTTGCATGGGCAGGGGAATCACGGTAATGTCGCGACTCTCAATCTGGGCCTTGATGGCGTGGTCAGACTGCTGGCCCAAAACGGAATCAACCGGGTTTCCTCCAAGGCTTACACCACTTTCCAGAATTGGGATGAGAAAGGAGCGCATTTCAAGAGCGGGGGTAGCGTTTTCGTTCGTGTTGCTGGTGCCGATGCCGCTGACCTGAAGGAAATTCCTTACGGGTTTGATGTGACGACCAAGGGCGGCCTTGTGGAAACAAATGTTGTCGATATGGACATGAACATCAGCATCTCCGCTGTCCAGCCGTATGGACAGGGGGATGACATTGACAAGAAGGAAGACTCAACCCAGCAAAAAGTACATTGCGCATTGGGGTGTACTACGCTTTTAAGCGGTTTCGGACAGCTGATGGATGCGCAGACGTTGAAGGGATTCCCAGTGTTGCGTAATGTCCCGCTTCTTAGTTGGTTCGTCGCGTCAAACGGCAAAGAACTGAGTGACCGCCGCTTGATTATCATGGTTTGTCCCGAAGTGATGGATTCGTCGCAGCCCGGCACGATCGATGTGGAGAACGACATTACAATCCCAGTCCAAACGGAGGGGGCCAAGCCCACCGAACAAAGGATTGAGGAGCGGACAAAGAAGTATCATGGTTTCTGGTCTTGGCTGAATTGGTTTTGTTGGTAATGAAGATACTTGTCACATCGCAGACAACTGGTCTGACTCAATCTGTTGAGCTGCCGCCTTCTGGGGGCTGTTTGCAAATCGGGCGTCGTCCTGACAATGAAATTCAACTTCCCGATTCTTCGGTTTCCCGTATCCACGCGCGACTGACTTTCTCCGATGGAAATCTGTTTGTGGAGGATTTGAGAAGCAGCGGCGGAACATACGTGAATGACGTGAGAATTACTGACATAACACCGGTCTCCTCGAATGACAGGATTCGCATCGGCTCCTTTTCTATTGCGATTGAAGAGGAGGATACGTGCTGTGAGGCTGTCGGTTGGGAAGAGGAAGATTCACCTTCCGACAATAGTTCTTCCCGCACGGATGACTTCGTCTCTGCTTTTCAGGACGCAACCATCTTGTGTACTGATTCGATGATGGCGCTCAAGTCGCGTATTCATACTTTGGTCTTGTCACGCATTGATCCAATGGGAAAGAATGCGAATTTGAGTGACAATCAGGAATTGGCGGTTGAAGCCGAACACTGCTTGGATCAGGTGCTTCGTGAGGTCAGTCACGAGTTACCGGACAATGTACCGTTTGACTCCCTGCGTCAGTCCCTGTTGGATGAGTTGACCGGATTCGGACCACTTTCGCCCATGATTCGAATGAAGGAAATCACAGAGATCATGGTGAACGGTCCCGATCGGATCTTTGTCGAGTCAAAGGGTAAACTCTACGAAACCGGTGTTCGCTTCTTCAACGAGCGCCATCTGATCCAGATTATCCAGCGGATCGTCGAGCCGTTGGGACGTCATGTGGATGACGCCAGCCCGATGGTTGATGCGCGCCTTCCGGACGGTAGCCGTGTCAACGCGATCATTCCTCCTCTGGCGTTGGATGGCGCCTCGCTGACCATCCGCAAATTCGCCGAGAAAAAGCTGACCACGAAAGACCTAATCGATTTCGGTTCGATGACTCAGGATATGGCACTTTTCCTGAAAGAGGCAGTCCGTTCACGGCAGAATATTCTCGTGTCGGGCGGAACGGGGTCTGGCAAGACGACATTGCTCAATATTCTCTCCCAATTCATTCCCGAGGAAGAGAGAGTAGTGACTGTGGAAGATTCTGCCGAATTGAAACCCTCCCATCGGAATATCGTGCGTCTGGAGGCACGTCCCGCGAATGTGGAGGGGAAGGGCAAGATTACGATTCGCGATCTGGTTATCAACTGCCTCCGAATGCGCCCCGATCGGATCATCGTGGGTGAATGCCGCGGCGCAGAGGCGCTCGATATGCTTCAGGCTATGAACACCGGCCACGACGGTTCCTTGACGACCGCTCACGCGAACAATCCCCGCGACACGCTTTCCCGTCTAGAGAATATGGTGATGATGGCCGGGTATGATCTGCCTTCCAATGCGATTCGTGAGCAGATTTCTAGCGCGATCGATCTGATTGTCCAGCAGACCCGCCTTGGCGATGGTTCCCGCAAGATCGTCAAAATCGTGGAGATCACAGGAAGAGAGAACGATGTCATCCAGATGCAGGACATCTTTGAGTTCAAGCAGACCGGCGTTGATGAAAAAGGCAACGTTCAGGGGTATTACACCGCGACTGGCAATATCCCGTTCTTTGTGGAAGAACAGCGTCGGCGTGGAGTTCTGAAACTCGATATGTCCGTATTTGTACCCAAGGTATAGGAGCGCGAATGACGGAGAATTTGTTACAGGAAATCGGGGTCTGCGCCCTTGTGTTTGTGGCGATTTGTGCAATCGTCTTGGCGGTGGTGTCGCTTCTCCGGTCTGTTGATGGATCCTCATGGCTCTCGTATCTCGGCCCTCATTGGATGAACCTCATGCGGGAACGTAAACGCAAGCTTTCTTTTGAATCGCATATCCTTGATCTGGCGATGGGGTTGGCGAACGCGATGAAGGCGGGTATGGCGCTCCCTCAGGCGTTGGAGAAGGTCAGTGAACAGATGGGTGGTGTGATGAGTGAGGAAATATCGACGGTCCTGCGAGAATACCGGCTGGGTATGGGGATTACCGATTCGATGGGGCGCTTGGCGCAGCGGATGCCGTGCGAGGATATGAACCTTCTTGTCAGCTCCATCCGTTTGACGACGCAGACAGGTGGTAGTCTTGTTGATGTGTTGTCCTCGATGGTGGACATGATCCGCAACCGCACGGAATTTCAGGCAAAACTAAAGACATTGACTGCGCAAGGCAAGTTTGAGGCACTGGCTATGGCGTCTGCGCCGATGGCTGCGTTTTTGCTCCTGTATTTCATTCAGCCAGACTTGATGCGCCCGCTCGTGACAACTCTGGTCGGATGGATCGCGATTGGAGTCGCTTTGACTTTGGAGACGATCGGGTTCGTGATTATCAAAAAACTCATAACGATTGAGGTGTGACATGGAAATCCTTCTCAATCACTGGTTCATTTACGGTTGTGTGTTTCTTGCGATCGTGCTTCCCGTACTTTTCTGGTCGCGGGATGATGCTGTACAGATTCGGCAGCACGGTGCAGGGTGGGCAAACCTGCCTGGAATATTCCAGTTCTGCTGGAATGCAATCTTGCTGTTTGAATTTCCCTTGGGAACCCCATTGGCAAGATTGTTCCCTGAGAAAACAAAGAGATACGAGAAATGGATTCCTGCATCAGGTTTGCCTCTTACCCCGGAGAGGGTCTTTACTCTGCAACTCTTTACCTTGTTGGGCGGTTGTTTAATCGGGCTTCTCTTTTTCCTGATTCCCGGTCTCAAGGTGGGATTGTGTCTCCTGCTCTTTCTTTTTCTTGCTTTTTCTGGTTGGGTATATCCGTCAATCGCCTTGGAAAAATATGTCCTGTGGCGCCAGACGGAGATTACGCGGCAGCTTCCCTTTGCGATCGATCTGATCGGTAGTGCGATGCGCTCGGGATTGGAGTTCGGCGCTGCGATGCGCTACTTTGAGGGGTTGAAAATCCCTGGGCCGCTGACCGAGGAATTTGGTAAGGTCCTTCAGCAGATTGAGTTGGGGAAAACCCGTACGGAAGCGTTGCAGGATATGGCGCAACGGGTTCAGGTCGATTCCTTTACGTCGTTTGTCGGTGTCGTGGCCTACGGTACGGAAATCGGAGCGTCTATCTCGGAGACGCTGCGTATTCACGGCGAAGAACTGCGCCGCGCACGTTTTCATCTGGCGGAACGGAAGGCGGCTCGCGCGCCGTCTTTGATGATATTTCCGATGGCAGTTTTTATCATGCCGGCAGTGTTCATCATCGTAATCACGCCGGTAATCATGCAGATGAAGGCTTCTGGGATAGGCGGACACTAGGAGAGATTGATGGCGACTGAACGGATGTGGAAGATTACGATTGTAGGCGGTTCCAAAGACGGGAATGACTTTTCGTTCCCGGCGGATAAGACCGTCTTGATCGGGCGTTCACATTATCGGGAGGTTGACGCGAAGCTATATGTTACTCTGCATCTTGATGAAAAACATAAGGATGTCTCCGGAAAGCACCTCGAACTATTTGTCAAAGACGGAGAAGCTTTTGTTCGGAACGTTAGCGAGCATTCGGTTACGCTCCTGAACGGCACGAAAGTCAGGTTGAAGGAATGTGTCCGAGTACAGGTCGGCGATACGGTCACGCTTGGCGGAACGGTCAAGGTGCGGTTGGACGAAATACCGGTAGAGCATTCGGCTTTAGACGACCCGGAGACGGGGGGGACCATCTATGTCGATCCTGATATGTTGCCTCCCGCTTCTCGTAAGGCGATGGAGGATGTTTCGGCATCCCCTGTAGAAATAAGTCCCCGGACAGACATTTCTGTGGGATCAACCGCAGTCACGAGGAACTCATCTTCGCCGGATAAAGCCGGGAATCAAGGGCAGAAGGATGGGGATGTCCCGGCAAGCACTGCCTCGAATTCATCTGTTCAGGAATCTCTGGTCCAGCCATTGACGAACGCGACATCAGCTGCTGCTTTTACATCGCCTCACCGTTTTTCTCTCCGACTGAGCGGACCGGCTATCTTTGGAAAGAAAAAAAGGCAGAAGTCTGAGACTTCTGCCCAAAGCTCATTTCGTGAGGACGCTACAGGACAAAAAACCAATTTGACCGATGTCAAGCGTGACAGTCGTACCGCTTCAGCTGACTCTAGCGGTTTAGGTATGACCACAACCAAGCCAAGTCCGGTCGAAGGGCGTTACCCGGATGTGCCGACCCAAAATAATCCATTATCCGGCGATGGCGAGACGGTTGTCCCTGATTCTTCAGTATTTGAAAGGCCTATGGATGATAATCCTTCGGTATCGGGCGGCGGAGACGGTGACAAGACACGCCTATTTATTTCTGGCAATCCTCATATAGATTCTGATGACCGTCCCACTCCGCGTCCGCCTTCGAAGGATGTGATAGACGCGATGAAACGAGAGATGGAACGAAAACGTAGGTCGCGCCGTATATTGATGGGGATTGTTGTGGGGGCTGTTTTCGCAGGGGCGGGTTTTTGGTGGTACCTTACCCGCCCCGGAGGGGAGGAGTGGCTGACTTACCCCGAACCGATTCATGAATTTGGGTTGCGCGATGAGAACGGGGCGATGTTGCTGAAGGTGGATTATCCGTGGAATGAAAATGCGGATGTTGCCATCGCGTCTGGATCGAACGGTGTGACGGTTGCGAGCGCGATGGGGCGCGACCGCGACGTTCCGTACTTCCTGCATCTGGAAGTGCGGTCTGATCCCGATGAACTGAAGATTGATTTGATGGAATCGATCTCGCGCTGGTTCAATCGGACCGAGGAATCAGACCTTGGGTTCAGTTTTGATGAACGCATGAAAGAGAGCGTGAAACCGCAGTTTTTTGAAGACGTCTATCCTGGTTCTTGTCAGGAAAAATCTCTCTATGGGGTACGGTTTGTCCAGTTCGAGTACAAGCGGAGTCGTGGCGTGGATGCCAAGATGTGGCATGGTATCGGGATTTATTTCCGTTGCGGTGACGTGGTCTATAGCCTATTGCGAGAAATCCCGGAGACGTTTTGGGCAAGAGGCGGGTATTATTTTAAAATTGACTCCAATTTGGCGATATACAAGCGGTTCACAGAAGAGTACTGGGAGTCCCCAGGATTCACGTCCGTTTTACCGGACAAGCCGGTTGACGAACTCTTCGCCTCCATTCGGAATTCGTTTGCCAAGGAACGGCCCAGCGATTGGCGCGTAGTTGTTGGTCAGAGCATCGACTCGATCTTGATGAAGAACTGGAATGGAGATGCCAATATCCGTGATCGGGCAAAGGAGTTTCTCGCTCAATTCCGGGAAAAACTACAGGTGTTTTATTATAAGGAATACAATGCTTACCAGACAGCGAAAACAAACCGTGACGAGAAGAAAATGGGGGAGATTCGTCAGGACGTGAAGAGTATATTCGATAATCAGGGAGAACGCTATTATTTTCTAATCGGGAACGGGGAGGTTTGGTGATGGCGCGAGCTGTGTATCTGGTCGAGCTGAAGAATAACGGGAAAACGATCCGGACCTTGCGCATGGAGGCTGGGTGTCAGGAAGTGAACGTCGGGCGTTCCAGCCAGTGTGCGTTGCAAACCCCGCAGGGCGACCATTCGGTCAGCCGTGTCCATGCCCGCTTGTTCTGGAAGGGTAGTGCGCTTTATCTGGAAGACAGCAAGAGCCTGAGCGGCATCTATTTCAAAGGAGAGAAAATCACCAAACCTCAGAAAATCGCATCGGGGAATCTTTTCTCAATTGGCACCTCCTGTTCCATCCGGTTTGAAAGACCGGATCCGAAAATGGAACTTAGGGGAGGAAGGTTTCACAAATTGGAGTATCTGAACGGAGATCATGCCGGGAAAATGGTAGATATCCGCCCCAAGGAAGGAGAGACCGAATTTGTAATTGGACGCGCCACTTCGTGCGCTCTCTACCTTTCGGATGCTAAAGAGTATGTTTCGCGGCGGCATGCGTTACTGTGGTTGGAGAAAGACGGTTCGGAATGCTGGATCAAGGGGTTGGGCGGAGAGGTGAAAGTCAACGGCGAGATTGTCCCGGCAAAGGGGCGTTGGCTCAAGCACAACGACAAGATTGAAATAACCTATTACGAATTTCGTTTTCTGGATCGTGAATTCCCGGTCAAACGTCTATTCATCTGGCTGAAAGTTTTCGCTGTCGCCGCAACCCTCGGTATCATGGCTGTCGCATACGTTATGTTCAGCGATCGGGTGAAGGCTTCTGAATGCATGGTTGTCGCTGAACAGCAGGCTGCGGAACTGGATTTCGACGCTGCAAAGAAAACGCTTGGCGCGGCCTTGCTGGCGCGGGATGCTGACAAGTGCCGTGTGAGAATCGACGCGCTGGCCGCGAAGATCGACCGCTGGAAGAACACGGTCTCGGAGTGGGAAGAGGCGCAGCGGTTGCTTCGCGATGGTGCGTTTAAGTCCGCGAAGAAAATTTTGGATTCGCTCACCGGCGGTGTTACAGACGCATGGTCGTGGAACGGAACGACAGCCTTTGAGGACAAACGCAAGGCCGAATTCGCCAGCCGTTTGCTTAGGCAGTATTACAATGCGGAGGAATCGTTGTCCAGTACGAGTCAGGGACAGCCTGAACAACAGGCGGAATCAATCCGAAGGAGTGCCGCCTCGTTATCCTCGTTCCTTGAGAAGTCGACGTCGGAGATTGCCGCCCAGCCTGAAAACCTTGCAGCGCTAACAAACGTGATCGCCTCCGTGCGCAAACAGATGGATGATGTGCGACTTGGCTTTGAACGGGTCGATGGCAGCATTGCCAAGCTCGATTTAGTCAACCCAGACTTTGACAGCCTTGCGAAAGAGCTAGAGACGATTATGGGAGACAAGACATCACACGAGGCTGTGCGGGCGTACGCGGAAAAGTATCGCCAGCCTTGCGCGGAACTTGCTGCCGCGAAACGCTTCATCGGCAGTGAATTTGACGATATCAACGCGATGCGTTTTGAGTCGGTTCGGCAGCGTGCGGGGCAGCTCCGGCTTCCCGGGAAAGAACTGTGCGCCAGACATCCGAGGCTTTCCGAACATCGTGCCAAGCTGGACGGCCATCATGGGGATGTCCAGGATTTGGCAAAGAACCTCCGGAGCATCATGGGGGGGCTTTCCGAACAAGGGGTGGAAAACGGTCGGTGCGGGATCTCGCTTGAAAGGATTCTGGATCCCGAATCGTGGAAAAAGGCTTTGACGTTCGACTGCCTGAATGGCAAGGTTCCGATCCGGACGCGTACAGAACCTTGCGGCTGGTATGACGGTTTGTTGGGAGTGGAGTTCACCTACTATTCCTTGGCAGCTCTTCCCAAGGATTATAACGGGGATTGTCTGCGGTTGGTTCGTTTCGAACCGGATATCGTGAAGGCGAAACGTTCGTTCGAGGCGGTGGAGACATTTGTCGGTTATATCAAGAATTGCGTGGAGAGGAACAAGTGGAGTTGGCTTCTGCGCGGGGAACTGGGCAGTTTTTACAAGTATTGCCAGTCACTTTTGGCGAAAAGAAGGGAATTGGCGGATTCACTCGTTTCTTATCACGGATCGCCCAGGGCAAGGCTGGTTGCCGGGTTTTATGCGGGCTATCTGATTCCCGGCGGTTGGGATGGGCAGAGTCGCGCAGAACTCGTTGCCCAGTTCAGGAAGATATCCCGGAATGTCGGAGAACTCTGCGAACAGTATAAAAATGCGGAACCGGGCGAGCAAATTGAGTTGCGCTCCAAAATACTCGAGACCGGTGTTCCCGGTGATTTTCAACTCCAGCCCAAATGGGCCGCGAAATATGACGGGGGGCAGGAATGAAGGCGAATTTGTCCTTTGAAAATCTCATGCAGAACCGTAGTGCAGAGAGAATTGTGAAAAGTAAGCTCCCGCACCGTGGCGTGTCAATCGGTTTGAATCGAAAACAACGCGAACAACTGAAAACGATTTACTCCTTGTCGGTTGAAGTTGTTCCTGTTGTTTTTATACTCATCGCATTACTTGCAATTTACATGGTGAAACGCATATCTTGCATGGCTCGTTATTTGCCTGCAACATGGACGAAATGGAAATGTGAGTATTCGGCTGGTGTACTTCGGGCAACGGACGGCTCTGTGCTAATGGAATACGTCCTTGTACAGGTTCTTGTAGCGTGTTTCCTCATGCTCATGATGAACAAACTGTTTTATAATTGGTCATCGGGTTCTTTGGTAGAGCTTGGCCTTGAGGTCAAGTACTTCTTCCAACGGCTCCTCGGCGGGTTGTCGCTTCCCGTCCCGTGAGCTTTCACAAACAAGCGAAACAGAAAGGGCAGTTCAATGAAAAAAACAATGATGCAAATGAAATCCTGGCTCGGCAAGACGGTTCGCCGTTTTGCGAAAGAGGATAAGGGGCAGACGATGATGGAGTACGTCATCATTGCCGTGTTGGTCGCCGCAGCTTGTACAGCGGCGGTCATTTATTTCGGTCGGCAGAATGCAAATCAGATTGCTGTTGCGATTAAAGCTTCGGCAGGAGATGCGAAGGGGGCAATAGAGTCACAAGAAAAAGGTCAATCAGAAGCGGAGAAAAACGCGGACGCAGCAAAGGAAGCTGCCGAAAAATTCGGCAAGGCAAATTAACAATGGAACATTCATTCTCCACCTTCCGCGCGGTTATCGTTCTTTTGTTACTTCCGTGGCTGACGATATTGTGCGTGAAAGACTTGCGGACGCGCCGTCTTCCCAATGTTTGGACGTTGGGCGGATTGGCGTGTGCGCTGGTCTTGGATTTTGTCCAAGGTGGAGGTGTCGGGCTGATGGACGGGCTGGCGGCGGCGGGGGTGTGTATCCTTTTCCTCTTGATCCCGTTCTTTGTCCGTGCGGCGGGCGGGGGCGATGTGAAGATGTTGGCGGCTTGCGGGGCGTTCGTGGGGATGAAGCAGGTTCTTCTGCTCCTCATCGCCGTCTCCTTCGCTGGTTTTTTCGTCGCCCTCGCCATGTTGATTACGGGGAAGGTCGGTGTCGCCCGTATGAAGCATGCCTTCCGTACTCTTTTCGATTGGCGGTATGACCGCGCGGCCGGTCGTGCGGCCCTACCGCCCAAAGAAGATGAGGGAAACCGGATCCCATTCGGTCTCGCGATCGCGATTGGTACGCTCGCCACATTTGCGATGGAGGTTTTCGGATGACCATAACTCCTGTTCAGTTGGGTACTGTTACCTTTGGCTTTTGTATATTTTTCGGGTTCCCACTCCACGCTTTCCCGACTTCTCGACAAGGACAAGGTGGGGTGTACACGTTTCTTGGGCAAATCGGTACAAGTGGAAATGGACGGGTTTGCAATACGCAGCTGGTTTCGGTTGAAATGCGCCAGGAGTTACAGAGGTTGGATGTACAAGTGAGGGGACCGAAACCTGCCGTTTTGGATAAGGAGGGAAAACGATTACGAGAGTTGGTTACGCAACAGAAGATACTAATGGATCAGTTACGGCAGTTAAAAAGTGATTTTGTTGATGATTCAGACCGCGATACGGATTTGGATACAACAGACGACGAAGTGGAATCTGAGGGCGATGGATTGAGTCCTGAAGAACGGGCAAGTGTTCAGAATGGCGAGGTCTTGAAAAAAAACATCTTGAAAATGCAAAAGGTGATCAAGCAGTTTCAAAAAATATCCAGAAAGGTGGAATATTGAGTATGCGTATTTTACGAAGCCAAGGTTCGATGATGTTGGAGTTTGTGCTGACGATGCCGATCCTTTTCATCTTGATTATGTTGGTTGTACAGTTTGCTCAGATTTGGATCGCACGTCAGATGGTGGCGTATGCGGCGTTTTGTTCTGCCCGTTCCATTCTCAGTGCGAATATATGTGAACGGAATCCTTTTCTCCGGCAGAAAATAGAACGTTGTGACCATGCCGCCGCACGTCAGGCGCTGGCTTGGATGGGGAGCGCGTCTTCATCTGGCAGACTTGTTAAAATTCCTGGATGGGGTACGATTCCGGAATCTGGGGCTGTGGATAAACGTCTGAAAGTTGAATCCTTGGTTGAAGACGGAAAATATGCATATTCGACAGTTGTTTATTCGTTTCCTCTTTTGGTTCCGGTTGCAGGGGCGATGGTAAGTTTTCTTGCACAGCATCAGCCAGAAGAGAGCCGGTATGTTCAGTATGCGAATCGAGGTATCCTTTTCCCCGGTTGGACGGGGGAGACGGAAGAATTTGACGGGGTGCCGTATGTCGACTTGACGGAGACGTGCGTCCTTCCATTACCGTATTCAACGGAGTCTTTGCCGCTTAACGGGTACGTGTATCCTTGACGGAAGGTGGGTAATGGAGATAAATCGTAACAGGTTAAATCGACGAAAACATGCAATGACCGTCTGGGGTATTGCGTATCAACGCATTTTAAATCTCGGGAAAGATGATTCCGGTGTCGCGTTGGTCACGACATTGGCGGTGTTCATGTTTATGTACCTCATGTGTATGGGAGTGTACGCGGTCAGTACGGCCGTCCGAGAACGGATACATCTGCAGAATGCTGCTGACGCGGCAGCCTATTCTGCTGCAGTTGTTCAGGCAGACACGCTTTCCCGTATTGCCACGATCAACAAGGCAATGTCGTGGACGTATGCCGATATGACCAAACTCCAGATGGACTATATTGTATGTCGATGGCTGGAACATACCTGTGAACATTATGAGCGGGACATGAATGGGGGAACGGATGAGAAAGGTCATAAACGCGACAGCTTAAAAGCGTATAACAAGAATAGTTTCCTTTATCACTATGGAATACGGGTGCCGCCCCCTAACCATATATTCGGTCCATGTAGCCGACATAAATCATTTGGTGTTGGGTATTACATCGGTGCGGATGAAATATCCCCTTTAATGGTTCACTTGAATGGTCGGGATGCCTCAAAGTACCGATTGCCGAAAGGTGCGGGGAAAACAAAATTCCCCAAGAGTTCGTATGGGCATAATGTGTTTGAGGCAGAGGTGCGCTTAAGACTTTTAGATGCGTATGACGATTATCTGCGGAAGTATGCTGGTCAGTTGCCTAGGCAGTTGCCTCGTTTATATCAGGATGTAAGTGACATCACACGCCTGACCTTTAAAATGCTCGGCAATTCAGATATCTCGTTTGGTACGCAACTTGTCCTGTTGGATAATTTGGCTCAGGTTAGAAATCTCGATTTTTCCATGAATAATGAGTCGGTTGTTTCTACGATGATGAAAACACAAATCAATCTGGATAAACTTGCGATTGCGAAAATGAATGTCTGCGAACGATATCTTGCGTTAGATCTTCCTAACCGTATTGATAAATGCGTTCACGATGTAATCGATGCCCACCTTGGAGACACGATTTTCACAATAGATCGAAAACAAATACAGTATATGGTGGATCGCTCAAAAGCGCTTGCCGAAGAATTGGTCGGGCAATTGCCGTATGCGATGAGTTTCGACAGGGACTTGGGGTATTTGCGTGATATTTTCAATACGACTTCCGATGAAAATCGTTTTCTTGGTTTTTCGGGGCATGGTGATATTTATGACACCTTTGATGTAGGGATAAACCAGTGGTTCGTGAGAGGCGATGGTTCTCAGCGAACGGAAGGGGCATACGGTATACAACGTTGTTATAAACACATGACAAAGTCTTGGATTGCACATGACCGAAATCAAAATGCTCCGGAACCGCTCTCCAAATATCATGCAACGCACAGTCCTCTTGAACCGACTTGTTGGAACACGAAGAAACTGGAGGATGCCGATCCTTCGTGTGCGTTATTTTCTGAATGGATGTGGTGGTCTGATACATGGTATTGTTTTCGGATATATATTCCATATCCGCCGGGGTATATCACGATTCATTTGAATTTTCCCCATTATCAAGAAATCTGGCCGTCCAAGCCGTCCTGTCCGCATCATTCCAAGCCTGGACTGTTGGGATTGAAAGCCGGGCAACTTACGACACCGGATTGGAGGTCATTTTTCAATGTTGGCAGTTTGACATCTGGAGCAAAAAAAGCTTGTATAAAGAAGCGGAAATGGAGGCCGCCGAAATTCCGAAGCCATAACTATACGCCGAATCTCGATTTCGGTTTGGGGTCGCTATTTCGTAAACTTGCTGCGATAGACAACCTTCTTGGAAATTATGAACCGATCGAAAAGTACCACGACGGATGTTTTATCTGGCCGGACTTGCTGAGTCCCAGGGACAGCTTTTTTAAGTTTACGGGATACGCTCGGCTATATGCGGATGATCCGCATCTGTACAACGGGACATACGTTGGTTTTAAGGCGTTACCCCTTGTCCTCGACGCCAGTTATTTTGGAAAGTATGGGACGATCAGTGTTGGTATAAGACGTGAAAATGAAAATATATTTCTTCGATTGCTTGGGAAAATTATAGGAGTTTTTCAAGCCTTCGATCCTGATTGGGATGGAACCACGTATTCGTATGTATTCTCCTCAGCAAAAGCTGGTTATAAATATAAGAGCGAACCCACTTCTTCACGTATGTATAAAGTTCACTGGAATCCTCTTATTCAAAGCTGGAATCTTTGTCAATCCGATTGGGATGCCGTATTCATTCCTGTACGCAAGTCCTATTCGCAGGCTATAACTGACGTTTGGTTGGATGGCGAAACAAATATGCTTAATGATTGGGTGGCAAATTCCGATTATTGGAGGTCATTGTCAAACGGAAATCCGGCAAGAAATATTAGCGGATCGGATCGAATCAAAGCCCCGTCCGGGATGGATGGCCAGTATCTTGATTGGGGAGGGCTCAGCCGTGTCATTTACCATTAACCTAAGAAACATATGCCTTGTTGAGAAGAATGGATCTGTGATGATGGAATTTGTACTTGTTCTCCCGTTGTATCTTTTCTTATTGGGATCGGTTTTCCTTCTGGGAGATATGGGTATTAAGGTTGGGGCGCTCGCCATCGGTGATCGGACGGTGGCAATGGACGCAGGGGATAGAAAATGGAAATCTTATTCACCCTTCAAAACAAGGCAGTTCACGGATTCTGGCTTGCAAACTCCGAGGACTTCGACCTATCGTGTCGATAAAGACTTTACCGGAGCTTGGTATTGGTTTGCAGGTGGACTTGAGTTATTCGACTATAAACTTCCGGGATGGTTTTCCGGACTCATAGCTTACCCGTATTATCGGTATGGGAATATTTCGTCGGACGGATTCATGCGGACTCTTGTGAATAACGGACGTGTGGAAGTTAGGAGTAAAAAAATCGGGAGCGAAAGATCCTATAGTTATTATGCCCTAAAGCGAACTGAACTTGCCCGGAAAGCGGGGGCCTATCGGAATTGGATGGATTGCCAGATTGTTGATTGCAAAGGTTCGCAGCAGTTTTGGTATGAAGGGGTTTTCAAGGAAGGAATATATAAAGAACCTCTTGGCCCCCCAAACAGGAATGATACGAGTGCGGAAAAACTTGATGCCGATGGACCGCGGCAAGGGAGCGATGCGCTCCCATCTATGCCAAGTGGATATCGTGAGTATGATCGCTTTTCAGGGTTTGTAAACTGGAGTGAATAATGACGAAGTTGCTGTTGTTTTGTTTTATACTGTTGCGTTTGAGCGTTCAGGCGATGCCGTTCGCTTCGGGACGCCCGTTTATCCTGCCGGTCGGGGCAATAATAACGGATTCTTCGGAGACAGGAAAAGGGTGGAAGGAACGAGGTGTATTCGGAGTTACGTTCGTGAATGCGCAGAAGCAATTTCAGTCTGCGTGTTTGAAAAACGGCTGGCAATTTGTTCATACTGTTCCGCTTGCGTTATCCGGTGGACATTCGCTCTACACATGGCGTCGCGGTTCGCAGGAACTCACGCTCATGCTTTGGCGGATTGATGTGGGGCGTACGGGCTTCTCTTGGGGAGTATCCAAGAGCGGGAAGTGACGGTCAAAATCAAGGAAAGGGAAACAAGGATGAGAGGAAATCTCAGGTATTTTTCAAGATTCGTAATGTCGATTACGGCGGGATTCTTGATAGGTTCAACTTGTCTGTGTATCGGTAATGTTCATGGACAGACGGGAAACCCAATGAAAGGTGGAAATTCGATGAAGGGAACTGAAAACCAGATTGCTTTGCCGAGGGAAGCGAAAATATCATCGGTGGCCTCCGTCTTGTCTGTTGCGATTACGACTAATTGCTCTTCGGTTGCTCGTATCATGACTTCGGAAATCTTTCCCCTTTGGACTGATTTCTGTAAAAAAACGGAGGTTGAGGGAAAGCAGTATTTTCTTCCAGATTTCTTTAAAGTGAAACATGTCATTATTGGGGGGCACGATTCAGATGGTTTCGTTATGGGGTTGTATAACCCATTTTACGATGCGATTGCTGCCTTTCTAGTTGAAGATCGAGAAAATGCCTTAATCACCGGCTTTGCAATCTTGGATGGGAGTGTTTTGCGGAAGGATAATCCACAAAACGAATTCTCGCGAGGATCGGGCATGAATCCTCCGAACGAGTATATCGCCATGTTGCTTAAGGAGATGCATTTTACAACAACCGTTTTCAAAAAACAATTTTCCAGTCTAGGTTTCAGGAAGATATTCTCAACCCTCAAACCGGTTGATGTGAAGGTCTTGAAAAAGTTGGAGAAAATACAGAAATTCAGAATCGGTCAGATTATTCAACTCTCCGCAGATAAACAGTTGTCCGCTCGTATTGCGCTTGCGCATGCTCTTCTTGCCGATTCACGGTTGTCAAACCATGACTTTGTGGACAAAGATCCTTCTACGAAGACGGTAATCG
This sequence comes from Kiritimatiellia bacterium, assembly GCA_017450695.1. Classification (GTDB taxonomy): domain Bacteria; phylum Verrucomicrobiota; class Kiritimatiellia; order RFP12; family UBA1067; genus RGIG8368. Next base: position 39,673 of record JAFSTA010000203.1, read on the forward strand.
CTCTTCTGTCCGATAAACTTTCCGTGTTTAGAAAATCATTCCAGATTGTCGCCTATTTTCCCGATGGAGACAACACGAATGTGATTTTCGCGAATCAGGCGATTCGCTCAATGCTGGTTCATGCGCATATCTCGAAAGAAAAGCGCATCTGGTTGAAGTTGTTCGACATGAAGTTGATAGAAACTGGAATCTCCAAGTAAGGAAGGTGGTTAGCAATGAAAAATCGTCTCTTAGGTGTTTTTCTGTTGATGGTTAGCGCCATTTTCACGAGTGTCAAGTCGGAATATGCTTATGCCGCTAGTCCGGGTAACGGATCTTACAATTCGGAAACCGTAAGCGAGGCGGTCGATCTTTATGGACAGTATTCTGGTAACTTATCGGAGTTTTCAGGTAAACTGGCCGATGCTGTGGCGGGAACAAAAGACGATGCCACGCTTGATAATATCGTCGGTACATTGGATCAGGTCGGACTAGAAGGCGGGTGGGCTAAACAAATCGGTTCTTTGCGGAAAATCGGGCAAGTGTTCGACGTTTTCTCAAAGGCTATCGATTTTATCAACAAGGTCGATACAGCCCAGAATCTTTACGATGCGTTTAAAGCGGGAGATAAAGAAACATTCAGCAATATCGTTGCGGATCAAATTACTGAATTTGCAGCGGGACAGCTTTCCAGTTTGTTTACGAAGATCGTATACACGGAAGGGATGAAACTGGTTGTGGCGTCTAGCGCCGGCGGTCCTGTCTCAATGATTTTGACCGGTGCCGGGGTTTTTATCGTCGGTTGGGCAGGCTCGTACGCGATAGAGCAAGGTGTCGAATGGCTGATGGATAGGGATGCTATCAGGAATGTCTTAGTCGGTATCGGGGATGCGATTTGGGATGCGCTCGGTGGAAAGAATGATGACGATATGATGTGCAAGCCCGGCGACAATCCCGACGATCCCTTCAATTCCAATCCGCAGAATCCGGGCGGAAACTCTAGCGGTGGGGAAGACGGCTATCATGGATTGAAGCCGATCCATCTTTTCTGATGGTTTGGGGAGGGGAGGAGAAATAGTGCAACAGTTTCTCTTCCCCCGTGTAAGTGGTTCGATGATTGAGGAAAAGGAGTGATGAGATGAAACAGGGCAGAATTAGTATTACGTTGTTGTCGATTATGGTTTCCTGTGTTGTTTTAGCTGGGAAGATGGAGGAGTATGGCGGATTCAAGGCGCGAGATTACAAAGAGGGAGCGGATGGAAAATTGTATACCTCAAATGGATCCCAAGTGAAAGTTTTTACTAAAGATCTCACTTCGAATCAACAGAAAGAATGTATTATTGCGGCAAAAATGGCTTCCTCCGGATACACAGATGATAGGTATGACGATTACAAAAATAATTTTTACAAAGATAACAATGGTACTGGTTACGAAGAGGCTGACCGAAAGACACTTGAAAAAATAATTCTGCAAGCTCATAAAGCGAATGAAAAGTCGGAACTCTATATTAAACAGGAGACGATTAAGTTTAAAAGCAATGATGCGAGCGGGAAAAATGAAGAAGGAATAAAAGTACTCACCATAGCAGGAAACGGTAAATCTCGATTAAATGCCAGAATTTTTATCCGTAACGATGGTTCCGTCGGTATTGTGTTTGGCGGTACCGCCAGTTTGAAAGATGCCGTAGATGACGTACTTAATGTTTCTCCCGTAACACCTACACCCAAGCCATATAAGGAGGCTGCCGAACTGTTGAGGGCTGTCAAGGCAGTTTTCCCAGATACACCTATCAATGTGTATGGACATTCTGAAGGTGGGGGAGAGGCTATGTATGCTGTTCTTTCGGAAGGGGTTAAAAATGGCACAAAGGATGTCATGTACTACGGTGTCAATTCTGCTGGACTAAATGGGTTGAAGACGAACGATGTAATCACGCATAATCTAGATGGAAAGACATTGACAAAAGAGGATATAGAGACGCATTTTGTACTGATTCAGAATCAGGGAGAGAAATTGCCAGGAAACATACCCGTTAGTATGGTAGCCTACCAATTCGGTACGGTTGTACTGGTACCGGATATGCAAAATGTATTTACAGAAGAAAACGATGCCAAGTATGTTAGCCGTGCCAAGAATAAGGCATTTGAAAATTTGGATGGTGCGCATGGCATTGAGGAAACATTGTGGAAGATGACACATCTCATTTCGGGTAATGACGATCCGCTCAATTCTCAACCGGTCAGTCCGAGAAGTAACCCCGGAGAGACCCCGTCAGGGGCATCAAACGGAACCGGTACGAAAGGCGGCTATCAGGGGTTGAAGCCGATTCATTTGTTCTAGGAAGTGAAAGGAGTATGAGTATGTCGATGAGGTCTTCGAAAATGCGGAATCGTCAACGTGGTGTCACCACGATGGAAATGGTGATAATCTGCGTTCTTGTATCCGCTGTAACACTTGTGGCAATTATTGCACTTGGTAGAGCTATTTTCCGAGACACAGATGTTATGGAAAAAGCTGTGGTGGGTGATGCAGGAACAGCTACAGAAGCGGTCAGTTGCCCTAAAAAAGGATACAAAGTACAGGCTACCGACGATATTGATCAAGCGCAGAAGTTTGCGAAAGAAATGTCGAAGGTGAAATCCTCCACTACCAAGCAGTGAGCACGTTGTGTATTGTTGGTGGTTCTGTAAGTGGGACGCAATTATTGTGACCGCTGTATCGTCTGTAACGGGTTCGGATGTGAGATTGGATGCCGCTCGGTCGTGGAATGGTTCTGTGAGGTGATAATTCCCGTATTACGCCTGTGTCGCGAGGTGCGGGATCAGAAAGGAAGAAGAGGAAAGGTATGAAGGAAAAGAAAAAGATCTCCGTGGTGGAGTGGACGGTCATAGCCGTTCTGGTGATTGCCGCACTCGTGGCGGCGGTTTTGTGTTTCGGTCCGACGGTTAGGTATCAGTTCGCTGCAATGGCTGTGGCGGCTAGGGCGGGCGATCGGTGCGGGATGCCAAATTCGTATCGCTCGGATAGTGCCCATATGGAGAAATGCGCTGCCTCCGAAGCGTCCGCGAAATTCTCGGATGTGTCGGAAGTCCGGCGTTCCCCCGGGGTGAGGATGGTCAACGCATTTGGTTCGTTGCGTCCTACACCGGAAGGGAGGCTTGAGCCGGAGACGCCCGGTTACGAACGGTATTCCGAGTTTAAGGAGAATGAATTCTTGGAGACCGCATCCAACCCGCTTTCCACATTCTCGATCGATGTCGATACCGCCAGTTACACAATGACGCGCCGTTTCCTGATGGATATGAAACGGCTTCCAGCCCGCGATTCCGTCCGCTTGGAGGAATTCGTCAATTATTTCGATTATGGCTATGCCGACCCGACGGGGGCCGCACCTGTTGCCGTGCATTGTGAAATGGCGGATTGCCCGTGGAAGAAAGGGCATCGACTTCTGCGCGTCGGTGTTCAGGCGAAGCGCATCGATTCTGCGAAGTTGCCGCCGGGTAACCTGACGTTCCTGATCGATGTATCCGGCTCGATGGATCGGCCGAATTGCCTTCCGCTTCTCGTAAAGTCGATGAAGCTGATGGTGGACAAGATGCGCGACGAGGACTATGTTTCCATCGTCACGTACGCAAGTGGCGTCGGTGTCCGCCTTCCCGCCACGCCGGGGCGCGAAAAGGGACGCATACACGCGGTTCTCGACGGCCTGCGCGCATCCGGCGCCACGAGCGGCGGCGAGGGGTTGCGGCTTGCCTACGAAGAGGCGAAGAAGAACTTCCGCAAGGACGGAAACAACCGCGTTATCCTGGCGACCGACGGCGACTTTAATGTCGGCCTCCGTAGCGACGCCGAATTGGTTCGCTTCATCGAGGGGAAGCGCGACGACGGGATCTTCCTGACGGTTCTCGGCTTCGGTATGGGCAACTATCAGGATGCGCGCATGAAGAAGATCGCCGATGCCGGCAATGGACACTATGCGTTCATCGACGGGCTTCTTGAAGCGAAGAAGGTGTTGATGACCGAGTTTGCCGGAACACTGTTCACCGTGGCGAAGGATGTCAAAATCCAGATTGAGTTCAATCCTGCGCACGTCTCCTCCTACCGTTTGCTGGGTTACGAGAGCCGTCTTCTCAAGGCCAAGGACTTCAACGATGACAAGAAGGACGCCGGGGAGATGGGGGCCGGACATTCCGTCACCGCCCTGTACGAACTCGTTCCGCCCGGAGGGGAAAGCGGAGTCCCGAAGACCGACGCGCTCAAGTACCAGAAGTCTGTCCCTGTGGACAGTGCCGAAGTGTTGACCGTGAAATTGCGCTACAAAGACCCGAAGGGAGATAAGAGCACGTTGATGGAACAGCCGTTGACCCTTGCCGATCTCGTAAAGGAGAATCCGGGTATTGATTTTCGCTTCGCCTCTGCCGTCGCCGAGGTGGCCCTGCTTCTGCGGAATTCCGCGCTGAAGGCGGATGCCTCGTATGATGCGGCGATTGAACGGGCGCGCAAGTCGAAAGGAGAGGACACCAACGGCTACCGCGCCGAGTTCATCCGCCTCGCCGAGGCCGCCCAACTGTATTCACGGTGAGCAGTTTGGAAAATCCGTAAAGTGCATGTCTTCCCTTCCATAGCGGAGGAGGAAGAAGGTAAAGGAGGTAGAATGAACGACTGGTTGGAATGTTGGAAGAAGTATGCGGTTTTTTTCGGGGCGATCCGGACGGAAAGAATACTGGATGTTCACCCTGATCAACTGTATCATTTCTGTGATATTGAGTGCGTGCATACCGCTACTCAGCTTTGGTTATTCGCTTGTAGCACTGTTGCCGTCCTTGAGCGTGGGCGTCAGGCGATTCCACGATATTGGCAGAAGCGGCAAGTCCTTCGCCTGCTACATTGTGCCGATATATGTTTGTCTCGTTCTATGGGTGACAAAGCCTAAGGTAGGCCTGATTTCGCACGATAATGTGATCGTTCCCGTTGTTATCTTGTTTCTGCCTTTAATTCTCAGCGTCATGCTAATCTGCGTATTGGCAAGGCGCGGGCAACCGGAAGCGAATCAATACGGCGAACCGCCGGTAGCGTGACGGTTATTTGAACGACAAGGGGAATGAATGTGAGAACGATGATCAAACAAGTGGTGCTTCTGTTCTTGATGTTGCCGTTTCTTGCGCCGATGGCGGCGAGGGCGGATGTCGTCGATCCACGTCTACGTCCGTATATTGAGCTTCAGGTGGCATGGTTGTTGCCGATGATGGCTGCCATTGCGATTGTGTCGGGCATTGTCGCATGCTTCGCGTTGCGAACCCTGCGTGAGCGCGATGATAGGAAAACGGAAAAACCGGAATGTCCAGAGGTAAAGGAGTCGAACTGATGGAAATCGCCCTTTCTCTTCTTCTGGCAGCAACGATGTGGGCGCTTGCGTTGTTGATTGTCTATTTTTCGCAACAGGTCTTTGGTCGCCTTTTCCACATTGAGATTTCTGGTCGCAGGAAACACGCCCGCTTGTTCTGGCATTGTACGGCGTTTCCTTTCAAAGTAATCCTACCGGCTCTGCTTTTCGTAGGCGGTGTATTGCTCGTGTTTTCCGTTCTCGGTCATGGATTTCGCGGTGATTCCGGAATTTTGGCGGCCATCGGAATTACTGTGATTGTGTTATCCGTTCTGTGGGGGGCATTCGGAGGACGTAGTACCGGTCATGATTTCCGATTGGATTATCCGGATGCGAATCGTAAGAAATTACTGATGTTGTGGACTGGTATGTTCGTGTCATGGACTGTTGCCTTAACCGTGTCGTATGACATTGTCGGTTCATTCTTTTGCGGGAGTACACAACATTTATCCAAACGGCATTACGGAAATTCCATTGGGCTTTCGACACTCTTCGAAACGAAACGGAGATTGAGTTCGCGACAAGATTACAATCGATATGACTGCTTAATCTGTTTCATGGGAGACCTGTTGGCACAGGCGCACCATCGTCCACGCCCTCCTCGTCCAAGACCGGTACGTGTAATATCGCGAGAAGAAGGTCATTGCGAAGCGTGCGGATGTGAATTGGAGTATGATTATGATGTCAATGGTCGCGATGTAACTGTAACTTGTCCGCGATGTCACGGGGTGCGCGCTAATAGGCACAGATAATTCGAAAAGGAGTAACCGATATGAAAACACTGGATGAGATCAAGCAACTGATAACGGCGGGCGACACTGCCCAGGCCGACGAGGCGCTGAAGGAATTGTTGGCGGCGGAGCCGGACAACCTTCAGGCGAAGATACTCTCTGGCATATGTTGTCTTCGGAACGATCACTTCGACAATGACGGGGTAAACTTATACGATGAACTGGAACCCGAAGTGGAACGGAGAATCAAAGACGGGAACGACCCGGAGTTGGAACGGATATGGAACGAATACCGCGAAAGTGCCACAACCCCGGTATCGGCCGGTCCCCCGTCGATGGAGTATGTGGTCCTCTCTGTCCTTATCGTCGTCGCCACGCTCGCGTCCGTATGGTATTTCGGTAGGGAGTTGTACCGGCAGATCAGAACAATAAAATTGTCGGCCCGCTGGGATGGATCTCAACAAGTCGAGGTCGAGTCCGTAAATGAAAAAAGCGGGATTGTCGAGCCGAAAGGAAGGAGATGATCCTTCACCCGATAGGCGAATCGAACATTGTTCGGAGAACCGCCGTAAAATCTTTGCGTTTCCGCGCCTCTGCACGATATCCAACCGGTGACCGGTAAAAGGAGCTGAGGATTATAGATAAGGGTGGCTGATGCAATCAATTGTGTCCTTTCCGTAGAAACGCGCACATAGAGGGCAAAACTTGTTTCGTCCGCATGGAGATTGGTAAGTTGCGGATCGGTTTGCTTTGCGGATACGACCTTCTCTGTGGGCGCATCTGCGTTTTTCACCTATGCGCATTGTCTATTTCAGTATCACGCAAAGTTTCTCCATTCCAAACAGCTTGGCGAACTTCGCGAATCTGGCGCGAGACAATGGGAGGGGCGGTCTCGACAGGCAAAACGGACGCGACGGAGCGCGTCTCTCCCGATGTCCATTTCTCTGGCACTTGTTGAATTCCGCAGATGCGCCTCGGGACACCGGGCGATTCCGGTGTTGCCCGCTCGCTTGTTTTTTGTTATCATGGTTCACGTTTGAGGGTTGCGCTGGAAAAAAGGTGTATAAATCCGTTGTCTGGAATGCGTGGATGCCAGACGTTTTTTTTGAACGGTGAGTGTATAGCAAAGCTATACAAAAGGAGGTCGAATGGATCAGTCGAATTCGTTTTTGGTTTTGTTCTTGAATCCGGTCGCGAAGTATCTGGAGGATGATTCGGTTTCGGAAATCCTGATTAACGGTCATGAGCGCGTTTATATTGAACGGGCGGGACGACTGGAGGAGACGGATGCCCGTTTCGTGAGCGAGCCCGCGTTGCGGGCGGCGGCGGCAAACATCGCGAAGTCGGTCGGCAGAATCCTCGACGAGATGCATCCCCGTCTGGACGCGCGTCTGCCTGACGGTAGCCGCGTCCATGCCGTGATTCCGCCGCTAAGCCGCATAGGCACGGTGATCGCGATCCGCAAGTTTAAAAAGGATACGCTCACGATCGACAAGATGCAAGCATACGGCAGCCTCGACGAATCCATGCGCCGCCTGATCCGCGCATTGGTGCTGCTGCACAAGAACGTGATCGTTTCCGGTGCGACGTCATCGGGCAAGACCTCGGTACTCAATGCGCTCAGTTCGTTTATCCCGGAGGGGGAACGGGTCTTGGTGATCGAGGACGCCACCGAACTCCAGCTTCAGCAGCGGCACATCGTGCCGTTCGAGACGCGCAAGGCGGACAAGAACGGGCAGGGGGAGGTGACGATACGCGACCTGATCCATTCCGCGTTGCGTCTCCGTCCGGACCGGATCGTAATCGGTGAGATTCGCGGCGGCGAGGCGCTGGATTTGCTCCAGGCGCTGAATACGGGTCATGCGGGGTCGATGAGTACGATCCATGCGAACACGCCGCTGGACTGTCTCAGGCGCATCGAGACCTGTGCGCTGCTCAGCGGAATTGACATTCCCTTGACTGCGTTGCGTGCGCAGGTCGCCAGCGCGATCGACGCCGTGGTCCACACTGCACGGCTTTCGGACGGGTCACGCAAGGTGGTTTCCATTGCGGAAGTGCTTCCGCTGGAGAATGGGGAATATCGGGTCAGGGAACTGACGGCATGGAAAACCGATGCCATTGCGCCCGACGGTAAAGTCTCCGGGCATTTTGAGCAGATCAACACTCCGTCGTTTGCGGAACAGGCGAAGATCGCTGGTATTCCGCTCTGACGATGTGTCCGTGTCATGTCCGTCCAGTTGTCTGTCCGCATGGATTCCTATTTTTCACTCATGCGCATCGGGGTCGGGAAAGAACCAAAGCGGGAGGGGTGCGTTATCGCGCGATGTCAATGCCCACCGTGCATATTGTTCCGGCCTAACACGTCGAATCAGCCAAATACGGGGAAGGGGCGCGTCGTCGTGCAATCGCGTACAGAACAGGAAGCGCAGAGTACGCAGGGAACGAAAAGACAACCTGAAAAGAATCGCTGGCCATCGTTCCGGCAAATTATGGACCGATTCTGATTGGGGGCGCATATCCTCACGTGCCGTATTTTCAGTGATCGGGGAGGACCGCCCTCCCCGGTGGCAACCAACTCGACTGATTGCCGGAGGAATAACCCGTCCGCATCATTCTCTATCCGATATCGCCGACTGGCTGGCGTCCGTTCCTCGATTGGCAAAGGGACATTGGCGGGGTAGCCCGTGCGCCGTAGGCAGGTTGTTTCATATCGTTGTCTCCAACCATCAGAAAGAACGGAGATGAATTACGCAGATGCGCCCCGAAAAAATGAGCCAAAATCGCACTTTACAATCGTATAGCAATGCTATACAATCTTTCTTTTTTGGGAGTAATGTGTCGATGGAGTCGGCAAGCAAGTGAAGGATTGAATTATGGCAAAGATGTCTGTTATGAGTGCAGTAATGCCAGCCGCGTGCGTTGCGTTGTTGTGCTTCGCGATGTGTGCCGTGAACGCGCAGGATGCTTTGGAGCCGATGGCTGGTACGGGCGGCGTCATGCGTGATGCAGAACGCCGTGCCCTCTCCACCGTGAAGCCTAAGGAGGATGCGAAGGTGCCGGAGCTGAAGGCTTCTGTCCAGAAGGGTGACGTTAAAGAAGATGCGGCGAACGGCAAGATGCTTGGCGTGATTGAAGAGATCGTGATCTTTGGTGCGAAAGAATTTGCAGAACGCGAGTCCGTCGCCGACCGCATTGCGGAACGGCTGTGTGACGGAACCCCGAAGACGGAGGCGCAGGTGAAAGATGCACTCTCACAGACTCGGTATGATTTGATGACGAACGGATTCTATTTGGCCCGTTTTTTTCTGATGCCGAATTCATATGACGCGAAAAAGAAAACCTACTCTGTCAAGGTTGACGACGGCAAGTTCGGAAAACTGGATGTCCGGTTTGAAAAAGGAAAGTCCGGAGGCGGGACGGAAACGAATGTCGTCGAGACAGCCGAAGCGGATAATTCGGAGGGAACCTGGTTCTCCCGGAATCAGATTATGAAGCGGTTCCGCCTGATTCAGGAAAACGAGACGTTTGATTACTCGCTGTTGCGCGGCGCTTTGTTCGAGGCGAATTCCCATCCTGACATCACGATTGACACCAAGATCGACGTAAACCGCAAGCCGTTCGAGGGTGAGGACAATGATCGTCGCATCGTTCGTTACGCAGACCTGGACTTGACGGTACACGAGAGCTTTCCGCTCCACGGGGTGTGGGAGGTCAACAACTTCGGTATGGAAGACGTGGAGGAATGGCAGTCCTCGCTCACGCTCCAGTATCTCAACCTGACCAAGCACGATGACGTGCTGACGCTCTCCCCCTCGATGAGTTTCGGGGCGGAACTGATGAGTCTTGCCGGATCCTATATGTTGCCGCATACTTATTGGCGAGGTGGCAACACGACACTCTACGGCGGTTGGTCGCGACTGGACGTTGACGACATCATCCCTAGCCTGGATCTCGAAGGATCCGGTTGGTTCGTCGGCCTCCAGCATTCGGAAAACCTGTATGACACGGATCGTCATCTGTTCGCTGTTTCCGGCGGTCTGCTCTGGCGTTACATTGAGGATCAGTACACGGTCCGGAATCTCGACATTGGTGGATCACTGGCATCACGCGATGTCACCGTGCTACCAGCTTCCCTTGCGTTCAGCTATACCGGCAAGAAAGCCGACTTTTTGGGCGGTCGTAATTTTGCGACCGTACAGGGCGTGTTCAATGTCTGCTCTACGGGCGACGAGCTGGACGAGATGTGGACGGATGCCGAGGAGAACTACTGGATTTTCCGCTGGCAGCTGGCCCGTCTCCAACCGATTTTCGGGACGGAAGACACGGATAAGAACAAGTATCTTCATCAGTGGATGCTCTTCTCCAAGTTGGAAGGCCAGTACACCGATGACGTGCTGATCCCAACCGAAAAGCTTTCTCTTGGTGGCTACAACACCATGCGCGGTTACCGTACGCGCGGGTACATCGGCGACTACGGCGTGTACGGCACCTTCGAGTTGCGCACCCCGATTTTGGTGGACGCGCTTTCCTCGCTTTTCGGTTACCGTTCGGAAACCCCGTTCGACCGCCTCCAGGGGTTGGTCTTCACCGACTACGGGTGGACGGCGTTCAACGATCTGCCCGCCGGTTACGACGACAACGAGTTTTTGTTCTCCGCCGGCGCGGGAGTCCGAGCCGCGCTTACGAAGTACAGCCAGCTTCGGTGCGACGTCGCATTCCCCTTGGCCAACGCCTACGGCGATGACGACAACATGGAGGTTTATCTCTCCGCCCAGCTCCAGTTTTAACTTCAAAGTATGAGGATCAGTCTTATGAAAAAGAGTTACAGTCAGTCCTACGGTTTCAGCGCCATGCGGTTCTGCCGCAACAAATTCCTGCGGAAATCCCTCGCCCTCTGGGGTGCTTTCGCCACCCTCTTTGCCACACCCGCCTCGCTATTCGGTGCCGGTGGTATGGCGCTGAGCAATGCAGAAATAGATAGGCATTCCGCGAATGTTGCGTGGTCAACGGCGGACGGGAAATTCCAGGCTACGGCCGGGAATGGTGTCGGCATCATCGACTGGAACAAGTTTAACGTCGGTGCCACAGAAACCGCCACCTTCAACGCGGGAACCTTCTTCAACGCGATCAAGGCATCCGGCGGTGCTTCCGAGATTCTCGGCAAAATCAACGGAAACGCCAACGTGTGGCTTTTCAATCCGGCGGGAATCTTTTTTGGGAATGGGTCTGTGGTCAATGTGGGTGGTGTCTTCGCCGCTTCGACCGCCCAGTTGGAGAATCTGGATGACCTGATCAACGGTACGAGTACAACGCCCACTTTCGGCGCGAACGGGAATGGCATAATCAGTGTGGACGCAAACGTGACGATCGGCGCCAAGGAGATCGCGCTCGCCGCAAAGCAATTGCAGATTACCGCCGGCGCCAAGTTCACCGGCGCGACGGATTATGACGGTGAGGGAGCCAATGTGGCGCTGGGCAAGGTCGTTCTCGGTGCGGGGAACACTATTGTCTTTGATAATGTCGAGGGCGGCAGCGTCTCTCTCAATCTCGATAGCCTTGTTGCCGACGATGCGAACACCTTGGACTTGGCCGGTGATTTCGAATCCGCCGTAGAGGCGACAGCCGGGAAAATCACGGTAAACGGCGCGTTGACGGCAAAGGATGCCGGAAGTGTCAATCAAGATGTCACGCTAACCGTAAAGGGGACGGATGAGATCGGTTTAGCTGCGGACGTGACGGCGGCGAAACTCACCATCAACGGCAATGCGGAACAAACAGCCGGTTCGGTCATTCTCACGGACACGCTGGCCGCAGACCAGTTGACGCAGAACGGCGGCACGGTCAAGGCCGATACGATCACGGCGAACCTGAAGCAGACCGACGGGACGATTACGGCGAATGCGGCGGAGAAGTTGACCATCGACGGCGCGGTCGAGCAGACGCAGGGCGAGGGCAAGACCGCAACCATCGGCGAGGAGACAAAGGGCGTGGAGATCTCGAAGACGCTGACGCAGAACGCCGGGACGGTCAAAGCTACGACGCTGACGCTGAACGGAACTGGCAACAAGCTGAACGGGGAGACGACTGCGACGGCGATCGCGGGCGGGACGGACGTCGCGGCGGGCGGTACGGTCAAGGCCGATACGATTACGGCGAACGTGAAGCAGACCGACGGGACGATTACGGCGAACGCGGCGGAGAAATTGACCATCGACGGCGCGGTCGAGCAGACGCAGGGCGAGGGCAAGACAGCGACCATCGGCGAGGCGACGAAGGACGTGGAGATCACGAAGGCGCTGACGCAGAACGCGGGGACGGTCACGGCGAAGAACCTGAACCTCAACGGGGCAACCGGCGCGAACAAACTGAACGGGACGGTGACAGTCGGTGAGACGCTGACGATTGCCGGCACGGCGAACGCGGGCGGGACGGTGAACGCGGCGACGATCGCGAACACGGGCCTGCTGACGCAGGACGGGGGGCAGATCGCGGCGAACGCGGTGAACGGCGCGTTCAAGCAGACGGACGGGGCGATTCAGGCGCAGGGCGAAACACTGGCTTTCGGCGGCGCGGTCGAGCAGACGCAGGGCGAGGGCAAGACAGCGACCATCGGTGCGGACGGCAAGAACGTGACGGTCGCCGGGGCGCTGACGCAGAACGCGGGGAAGATCAACGCGGCGACGCTGACGCTGAAGAGCGGAGGTGAGGTTTCTGGCACGGTGAATGCGACGGATTTGGTCGCGAAGGACGGCGAGACCGTCCAGACGTTGACGCAGAATGGCGGGACGGTGATGGTCGCCAACCAGCTGGCTGGCAACGTGACGCAGAAGGGAGCAGTCGGCACGATGCTTACGGCGGCGACGATTACCGGCAACGTCAAGCAGGACACCGGAAACGCGGGTACGATCACGGCGGCGAAAATCGACGGAACGGTCGAGCAGGTTGCGGGTACGATCCAGGCGAAGGACAACGGCGATCTGGAGATCACGAAGGCGCTTACGCAGAATGCGGGCACGATCAACGCGAAGAACCTGAACCTGACGGGGACGGACGCGAACACGCTGAACGGAACGGTTGACGTGGCGGAGACGCTGACCGCCGCCGGAGCCGTGAACGCGGGCGGGACGGTGAACGCGGCGACGATCGCGAACACGGGTCTGCTGACGCAGGACGGCGGGCAGATCACGGCGAACGCGGTGAACGGCGCGTTCAAGCAGACGGACGGGGCGATCTGGGCGCAGGGTGACACGCT
>JAFSTA010000024.1 GCA_017450695.1 Kiritimatiellia bacterium
CGTGCAGCCCGTTTATGAGGTCGCCCTCGTAGTTCCCCACGCGCGCGCGGCTCTCGACCGTCCGGGGGCGTTTCTCGATGTCCACGCGGCCCGGTATCTTGCCGCGCCCGGCGTCGCGGCGCTTCTTCGCGTTCCTGTCGCACCTTTACCGCAACCGATTTGCGCTACTGTCCACAGATCGCACTCCGTACCCTTATCCCTTCCAAAGGAATACGAAACAGCGCTTCGAACCATCAGCCATTCCGCAAATTCCGCGGATTCCACTGGTTTCAACCTAGATTCCTCGTTTGGGTTCTCACGCAGAGCCGTTGAGGCCACAGAGTACGCAGAGAAAGTACCGAAAGCAGAGGCTTTTCGATCCCCCCGCGCACAGGTTACGACAGAAAACGGATTCACCCAAATGGTGAAAGCCTGAAAAATTCCAAAACGCCATGATTCACCACGGAACTCACGGAACTCACGGAGTCGCCGTTCCAAGAAACGGATGATTTTCCGTGTATTCCGTGTGTTCCGTGGTTTTTCAAAGTGTCCAACAGCGGAATACAGGTTCAAAATTCCTCTCGTGGAAACCAATCCTTTCACCGAGACTTTCCCTCCTCATCGGGAACCGATTGGCGGCGGTACAAATCTTGCAAACCCCGCATGACATCGACAGGATTCTGGGGCTTCAAGCTCTCTCCCGGCGGATCGGCAGGAGACGGTGGATTCCATCCTTGCCGAAGAAGAAGAGTCCCGTTCTCCTCGTATTGCATCCAGATTCGAGGGGCGTTGAAAGCGTACCTCAATGCAGATGACCGGGAAAACGTATTGAGCAAATCATATCCATAAAGCGTATAAGTTGACTCATCCAAAATAAAAATTTCTCCATATCCACCAAAACCGATGACGAATTTTTTCGACCACTCTCCCGGATTCACCGTACAAACCGTTTTGTGACCATACGTCTGGTGACCTTCTTTGCCGACCCAATGCCCCTCGAGAATGGTTATCGGTACATTCGTATTGTTGTAGAGCATAGACGGAGTGATCCAGTCGCACGCGTGTAAAAACAGACAACAGACAAAAAGCAACAATATCGATCCCGCTCTCCTCATTTGTCTTTCTCCTAACCGTACCACCGACCAGCAAGTTTGAATGGTTTTCCACGACCCTCCCCGTTACGCCGAGAAGCTCGACCAGATATGCGGGCACCCCACATGACCGGATGAATCCCTTCCTATCCACTTTTGCCCCACCGCGTCGCCACGCTGCCTATTTTAGCAAAGCTTCTCTTTCACAGCAAGCAGTTTCCGCGTACGACAAAGGAGAACGCAAGGGGGAAGATGGAAGCGACAGAAGAGAGAAATGGATCCATGAAACGGTTGTTCTGTGTACGGGCATAGATGCCCGCGTCTGGCACAGCCCTTCCCGAAATCGATATTCTGATATTGATTTCGCCTTTCAGATAGAGTAGAATGCAACCTTCTTTTGGACAGACTGGATCGGGGTTCTGTCCAAAACGCAGCCGACTTGGAGTCAGCGGCGGTTTATCCCCGACAGCAATGGAAGCAGAAATGAAGAAAGTTCTTATCCCGACGAAACTGGATCGCGTAGCGGCCGACATCTTGACAAAGCATGGCGGATACGAGGTTGTGCAGGATTCCAAAACGCCCCTAACCGAGTTGATTCAGGCCCATCCCGACACGTACGCCCTCATCGTGCGCAGCGAAAAGATCACGGCGGAAATCCAGGACGCGCTGAAGAACTTGAAGGTCATCGTCCGCGCCGGTGCCGGATACGACAACATCGACTGCAAGCACGCGCGGAAGAACAAGATCGACGTGATGAATACGCCGGGCGCGAATTCGAACGGCGTCGCGGAGGAGGTCATCGCGCTGATCCTTGCGGATGCCCGCCATATCGTTCAGGCGGACATCTCCACCCGTGCGGGGAAATGGGAGAAGAAGCAGTTGATGGGGCGCGAACTGACCGGAAAGACGGTCGGCATCGTTGGGCTCGGCCACATCGGACGCCTGGTCGCGAAACATCTGAAAGGATTCGACAACCGGATGATGGGGTATGACCCGTTGATTTCCAGCGACCGTGTGCGCGACATGGGAATCGAGCCTTCCACGCTGGAGGAAATCTTCTCGCAAGCCGACTACATCACCCTGCACGTGCCTCTGATGGACGCGACACGCGGTCTCGTCAGCGAGAAGCTCATCGCCCTGATGAAACAAGGTGCGACCATTATCAACTGCGCCCGTTACGGGATCGTCGATGAAGACGCCTTGCGCCGCGTGAAACAGGAAAAGCAACTCCGCTACCTCAATGACGTCTATCCGAAAGACGCCGAGGGTGACAAGCCCAATGCCGACATCGCGGACATCATGATGCCGCACCTGGGCGCCAACACCTTCGAGGCGAACTTCAATGCGGCGAAGCGCGCCGCCGAGGAATTGATCGACCTGGACGAAAAGGGCGACCTTGCCTGCATCGTGAACCGCGACATTCCGGCGGGGCTTGAGCGTAGCTACAGCGAACTCGCCTACACGCTGGCGAACCTGATCCGCCAGATTTCCGGCCCTCTGCCGGTCAAGTTGCTGGAGACGAGTTTCTACGGCGAGCTGAACCCCTTCGGGAAGTGGCTGCTCGTCTCGATTCTCGCGGGACTCTGGCAGGATTTCGATCCCTTCAACGACGTGAAGGCCGC
The DNA here is from genome assembly GCA_017450695.1 of Kiritimatiellia bacterium. Lineage (GTDB taxonomy): Bacteria > Verrucomicrobiota > Kiritimatiellia > RFP12 > UBA1067 > RGIG8368. The sequence goes on from JAFSTA010000024.1 coordinate 2,693, forward strand.
CATGAAGTTCCTGGAAGACAACGGAATCCGTTACAGCAACCGGGAAATCGCGGAGGACAAAGGATACGGGAACTCCATCACGCTGGACATCACGGTCGAGCAGCCGGACAAGAGCCTGAAACGGTACAGCGTACGCGGAACGGTCACCGAAGGCGTCCAGACGGTCTCCCGCATCGATGAATTCGACCGCCTCTACTTCGAGCCGAAGGGCGTGACGCTCTTCTGCCTCTACGACGACCGACCGGGCGTGATCGCGACAATCGCCCGCCGTCTCGCGGATGCGGGTATCAACATCGAGGACATGCGCAATCCGCACAACGTGAAGACCCACCGTTCGCTCGCGATCTTCCGTCTGAACAAGCTGCTCTCGCCCAGCCTGATCGCGGACATCAAGGACGCGGTGAAAGCCGATTCCGTCGTCAGCACCAACGTGTAGCGAAGGTTCTGAAATCGGCACAGGAGGAAGACGATTCCCCCTGTGCCTTTTTTGATTGGAGTTCCGAATGCAAAATCAAACCACCGTTCTCTCCGCCGACCTTCCCGCCGAAAAGCTGGATCTCTTTTTCGAACTGATCGACCCCGACTGGAACGTGACCTCCTACCGTGATGCGGAAACCGGCGGTTGCCGCGTCCAGGTCTTTCTGGACGACGCGCAGAACCGGGAGGATGTCCGCGACGCCCTCGTTGAAACCGCCAAGATTCTCGAAACGGATTTGTCCGTCGAAGAATTCCAGATCGCGCGGGAAGACTGGTCCGAGGCATGGAAAAGGTTTTTCCACGTGGAGCGGATTTCGGAGCATCTGACCGTTCGTCCCTCGTGGGAATCCTACGTCCCGGCGGAGGGAGAACGCGTGATCGTCGTAGAACCGGGAATGAGTTTCGGAACGGGCAAACATCCGACCACGCAGGGATGCCTGATCTATCTGGACGAGTTGGCCCAGCTGGGAACGGACGGCAGAACGGTACGCGACATGGGATGCGGAACAGGCATCCTGGCTATCGGCGCCAAGCTTTTGGGATTCGCCGATGTCCGAGCCTTCGATATCGATCCGGACTGCATCCAATCGACTCGGGAAAACGCAGAACGCAACGGACTTTCCATCCCCGTGGAAATTGGCGACCTCTCACATCCATGGGAGAAGACCGACATCGTAGTCGCCAACATCCTCGCCCCAGTCCTGATCGAGTTCGCGGGCCAGGTGACGCATTCCGTTCGCTCACAAGGGTATCTGATTCTTTCCGGAATCCTTGATTCCCAATACGCGGATGTCCGCACCGCTTATGAAGCGTGCGGAGCAGTGGAACAATCCACCCGCCTGATCGGAGAATGGCGCACCGGCCTTTTCCAAGTTCAAGGTTGAGTGGTTAGGTGACTTGGGGGCGCATCTGTATAATTCAACCTAAATTCCGCTGTTGGACACTTTGAAAAACCACGGAAACCACGGGAAAACATCGGTTTCTTGGAACGGCGATTCCGTAAGTTCCGTATATCCCGTGGTGAATCATGGCGCTTTGGAA
>JAFSTA010000204.1 GCA_017450695.1 Kiritimatiellia bacterium
CGAGCACTATGGTGACATTTCCTGGGGCATCAAATTCCATGGCGGCAATGTCGGTTTTGCGAACAGCATATTGACCTTGCCGTACTACACGGCCTTCCTTCTGCGCAGACTGCTCGCAGAACACGCAGATTCCTAGCGGTGGTGCGCGCGTCGGTCGCGGGGCGACCGCCCTGCCAACCATGCCGGTTTTCTAAACGAGTTTCGAATAACCTGTTTGGTGGAGGATCGGTCCGCCATCTCCGCCGTGCCCCGATGAGCGACCAAACCGACGGCGGGGCGCCGTCGCTACGCAAGCGGTTGCGGCGGTGCGCGCCCCTGGTCACAGCCGTGAATGAATCGGCAAGAAATCGGATTGTCAAGGGAGAAGGGGTTTGGTATAATGTGAGGCGTTCGAGAGAACGAGGCAGCTGCGGTAATGGAACCGGAACTGGCTATAAAGCGAAGGAGAAAATCATGGCATACAAAATCGATACGGATAACTGCGTGGGTTGCGGCCTGTGCAAGGATAACTGCCCCGTAGAGGCAATTGAAGCTGACGGCGATAAGTTCAAGATCGACGCGGAAAAGTGCGTGGATTGCGGCTCTTGCGCCGGTAATTGCCCGAACAGCGCCATCGCGTCCGCGTAGCGCTTTTGTTCGCCGGCTTCGGCAAAGAAACTTGTGAGGGGGAGGAACTCGTTCCTCCCCCTCTTTTTGTTTGTGTGACACGCGCCTTTAGAGAACCACGGACGTACGCAGACAGGCGTCGCTCACGCTCGCCCTGGGTGGGAAATGCGCAAGCGTCAGCGTGGCGCGTCCGTGCTGGTCTGTGGTTTAGGTGGGTGGTTTCGAGAACCACGGACGTACGCAGACAGGCGTCGCTCACGCTCGCCCTGATTGTGAAATGCGCAAGCGTCAGCGTGGCGCGTCCGTGTTGGTCTGCGGTTTCGAGAACCACGGACGTACACAGACAGGCGTCGCTCACACTCGCCTGAGTTGGGAAATGCGCAAGCGTCAGTGTGGCGCGTCCGTGTTGGTCTGTGGTTTAGGTGGATGGGGTTCTCTCGCGGAGCCGCAGAGAACGGGAGTGGCAACGTCCTCGTTGCCTGAAATGGGAGGGCCGCGCTCTGTCGCGTCCGGTATGCTGAACACGCCTTGCCTATCAGTTCCGATCTGAACGTTCGGGGAAGCGGCACTCTTGCCGCTTCATTTTGATCTGTTTCTACGAGAAGCGACAGGAGTGTCGCTTCCCCGATTTAGGTCCTGTTTCCCTCTGCGTTCTTTGCGGACTTTGCGCGAGACGTTTTCAGAGTGCAAAACAAGGCTTACTGTTCGCGGATGGTGACGGAGAGTTCCGTCTTCAGCGCTTGCAGAATCTTCTGGAATGCGGCGTTGACCTCTTCGTCTTTCAGCGTCCGGTCGGGGGCGCGGAACGACATGGTGTAGGCCACGCTCCGGACTCCCTTGCCGAGCTGTTTCGACGTGAAGGTGTCGAAAAGCTGGACGTCCGCAAGGAACGGCTTGCCGGCTTTCTGAATCGTATCGACAATCTGACTGTGCAGAACCGAATCGTTCGCGAGGAATGCGACATCGCGGCGGGATTCGGGGAACTGCGGCGGTGGCTGGATGTTACCGCCGACCGTCTCCGTGTTTTTCAGAAGGGCGGAGAGACGGAGTTCGCACAACGCCATCGGGGAGGTCATGCGCCAGGGGTGACGCAACGCCTTTTTCGCCAGACCGAGAATGCCGATCTTCTGGTTGTTCAGCTTGATCTCCACGCTCCATCCTTGTTCAAAGGCGGGGTGGTCTAGGAGCTGGAATGAGAGCGTGCCCGCATGAAGGGCGGTGACAAGTCCTTCCACCGCGCCTTTCATCCACAGCATGCATTCCTCGTTGGAGACGGGCCGGCGGCTGTCCAGGGCGGAACGACCGAATGGCCCCATCAGACCGATGGAAAGTTTCTCTTCCTCGTGCGGATTGCCTTTGGGATCGGCGAAAAAGACGCGGCCGATTTCGAACAGTCCCGCCTTCTCAACCTGGCGCGAGGCATTGCGGCCGAGTGATTCGGAGAGTTGCGGCAGCAGGGAATCGCGCAGAACGCCGTACTCCGCACTGACGGGATTGGGCAACACCACACGACGTTTTGCGTCGCGGTTGTCAAAGGCGTCCAGCTCCTTTTGAGAGAGGAAGCTGTAATGCATCGCTTCGGAGAATCCCATTCCGAGAAGGATTTCCCGCGCACGGGCTTTCCGATAAAACGGTTTGTCATCGAGCGTGGAGACTGCTGTTGCGTTCGGCATCCGGTTCGGAATCTGATCCAGACCGTGGAGACGCGCGATCTCTTCAATCAGGTCTGCCTCCAAGGTCAAGTCCAGTCGCCAAGAGGGAATCAGGAAAGTCGCTTTCGTTTCCTCGCGGCTCGTGACTTCGAGTCCCAGTTCGGTCAGGATCGTGATCATCTCCTCCGTGTCAATCGGCACGCCGATCATCTGGCGGGCGCGGTCAAAACGCAGCGTCACTTCGATGGGGGCGGGATTCCGGTTGTCCACGTCGATCACGCCTTTCGCGGCAACTGCATTCCCGTACTTGACCAGCAGGTGGACGGCACGGCGGCTTGCCCAGTCCGCGAGACCCGTGTCCACGCCGCGGATGAACCGGTAGGAGGATTCGGTTCCCATTCCCAGTTTTGTCGCGGTCGCTTTGGTGGAAGGCGGATCGAACAACGCGCTTTCGATCAGCACGTTTTCCGTTCCCGCTTCGATTTCGCTTCCTTCGCCGCCCATCACGCCCGCGACCGCCGACGGCTTTTCCGCATCGCAAATGAGGAGCATGGACGGATCAAGCGAACGTTCCGCGCCGTCCAGAGTCCGGATCTTTTCACCCTCTTTCGCGCACCGAACGACGATTTGGCTGTCGGTCAAGGTGCGGTAGTCGAACGCATGGAGAGGCTGTCCGCATTCGAGCATCACGTAGTTGGTCACATCCACGGTCAGGGAAATGGAACGGACGCCGCACATCTGCAGGCGATGCGCCATCCAGTCGGGGGACTTGCCGTCCTGGACATGCGTGAGGACACGCGCGGTGTAGCGGGGACATTTGACGGGGTCTTCCACGCGCACTTTCGCATACTGGTTCACATCCTCGCCCGACTCCGGGAAATCGACGGGCGGCAGCTTGACGGGGCGGTGGAGAATGGCCGCGAACTCACGCGCGATTCCGATGATCGAAAGGCAGTCGGGACGGTTCCAGGTGATCTCCAGATCCAGCACGGATTCCGGTTTGGGAACCAGCGTGTTCATCAACGTGCCGACAGGAATGGACGCGTCCAGTTCCATAATCCCGGCGTGGTCGTCCGAGATTTTCAACTCGTCGGCGGCACACAGCATCCCGCTGCTTTCCACGCCGCGAAGTTTGCGGGGGACAATCTTGAAGTCTCCGCCGGGAATGTACGCGCCGAGTTTCGCGAACGGTGTCTTGAGACCCTCGCGGACGTTGGGTGCGCCGCATACAACCTGAAACGTCGTGGTCCCGTCGGTGACCTGGCAGACATGCATGTGGTCGCTGTCCGGATGGGGGACGCATGTCAGCACTTCGCCCACCACGATCTGGTCATCCAGCACGGCGCCTGTGGTTTCGATGCCTTCCACCTCCACGCCCGCACTGGTCAACTCGTCTGCCAATTCTTGGATCGACAAGTCACTCACATCGACATATTCGTTCAGCCAACTGACCGGTAACTTCATAATCAACTCCTTCGTCCAAATCGAAAACGCCGTTGCGAGACACCGTGAACGGCGGAAAAAGGCAATTATTTTATCTTTCCTTTCGCCGTTTGGCAATGCCAATGTTTTTGTGTGTTGTTCGGGGCGCATCTGCGTTTTTCACCGTGATCTAGGTAGATGCCTGCGATACCGAAACGCGAAGATTTTACCTGGATTCCTCGTTTGGGTTCTCACGCAGAGCCGCTGAGGTCGCGGAGTACGCAGAGAAATTGCCGGAAAAAG
>JAFSTA010000205.1 GCA_017450695.1 Kiritimatiellia bacterium
CGACACACCGCCCTTGTCCAAAAGTTGGGGTGATTCCGGACCGAAAGTCTTGTGGCGCGCCGATCTCGGCGAGGGATACGCCGGAGCGATTATCGCAGAGAACCGCGTGTACGTGTTGGACTACTGGGAGGAACAGAACGCGGATGCGTTGCGTTGCTTCGATCTCCTCACCGGTGCGGAACTCTGGCGGCGGAGTTACAAGAACCCGATCCGACGCAACCATGGCAAATCCCGGACTGTTCCCGCGTATGCGGACAACGTCGTTGTGAGCCTCGGCCCCGCCGGACACGTGATGGCGGTGGATGCGCGGTCGGGCGACCTGCTCTGGAGCTGCGACCTCGTCGCGACCTACAAGTGCGAGGTGCCGCAATGGTACGCCGGGCAGTGTCCCTTAATTGACGACAACAAGGTCATCCTCGGCATCGGGGGCGAGAAGGTGCTGGTTGCGGCGTTCGACCTCAAGACCGGAAACACCGTCTGGGAACTCCCGAACGACGGGGCGCTCAAGATGTCCCACGCCTCGATCCTTTCCGCAAAACTGCTCAACCGCGACTGCTACGTCTACGCCGCCCTCGGCGGCATCGCCGCCTGCGACCACGACGGCAAACCCCTCTGGCGTTCGACGGTGTGGAAACCTGCTGTCTGGGCGCCGACCCCCGTCGCGCTCGACGACCACCGGCTCTTCCTGACCGCCGGCTATGGCGCGGGCTCGGCGGTTCTGTCCCTCCAGGAGGCCAACGGACAAATCACCGCCACGCTCGACAAGCAGTGGAAACCGACTCAAGGCCCTGCATCGGAGCAGCAGACCCCGTTGCTCATCGATGGAACGCTTTTTACGATTCAGCCGAAAGACGCCGGGGCGCTGCGTGCGGAGTTGGTCGCGGCAAATGCGGATACGCTCCCGGCGGTCACCGCCTCCAGCGGCAAGGAGAACAGGTTCGGCCTCGGTCCGTACCTGTTCGCCGACAACGCCTTCTGGATTGTCGATGACGACGGCGTGCTCCATGTCTTCGGCTTTGATGGAAAAACATTCACCCGGCTGGCGCGGCACAAGGTTCTGCCCGGCGTCGATGCGTGGGGACCGATTGCCTTGGCAGGAGGACTCATGATCCTTCGCGATTCCAAGTCGCTCGCTTGCCTTGATCTCAGAAAGGAACGCACACCATGACATTCTCCAATCGAGAACGGCGTCTTTTTTTAGCGGGACTATTCGCCCTCGGGATTCTCGGCGCGTTTCTTTTCAGACGCAAACCGCGTCTTCGCACGATTCCGACGCAAAAACCGTTCACCTTGCCCGATGCGGCGGTGCATCCGATCGATCCTCAGTTGGGGACGCTCCGCTTCAGTGTCGATCGAAACAAGAAGACTGTCTGCGCCCATGATGTGGCGACCGGCCGTCTCGTCTGGGAGTCCAGCGGCGAGGATCGGTTCATCATTCCCGGCGCGGCGTTTCCCATCGACCTTTCGCCGGACGGCGAACTTTGGGTGGCCAACGTTGGCCGCAAACGTCTGGAACGGCTCGATCCGCAGACCGGCCGTTTTATGGCGTCGTGGCAACCGACGGAACCCTTTGGCGGCTGCTGCAATCCAGTTCGTTTCGCCGCGCTGGCTGGCGGCCGCTTCGTGACGATGGAGAAGGGCACGCGCCGTGTCCGCATCTACGCCCCGTCTGGTGCGTTGGAACAGGAGCTTGCCACCGATCTCTCGATTTCCGAACACGACTATTACCTCTACAGGGAAAAGCGTGTTGTCCATCTGTATGATGCCGCCCGGCGTAGCCATTGGGAGGTGCGTTATGATTTCAACGCGTAAATTTCTGCGAGTGCTGTTCGGCGGGGGGCTTCTGGCTCCTTTTCTTTGGCTCGCCGGGAAACGGAAAAGCAGGAAGGCCGCCTTCCTGTGGCAGATCGATCCGGATAAATGCATTCAGTGCGGCAAGTGCGAGACCGCCTGTGTCCTGGAACACTCCGCCGTGAAGTGCGTCCACCAGTACGCCGCCTGCGGGTACTGTCTCTTCTGCAGCGGGTATTATCAGGACAAACGGGTCAAGTTCGACACCGCGGCCGAGAATCTGCGCTGCCCGACAGACGCCATCAAGCGCAAGTACATTGAAGACCCCTATTTCGAATACACCATCGATGAATCTGCGTGCATTGGATGCGGCCGGTGCGTGAAGGGGTGTGCGGCGTATGGGAACGGGTCGCTCTTTCTCCAAATCCGGCAGGAACTCTGCAAGCAGTGCAACCAATGCCGCATCGCCGAAATCTGCCCCTCCCATGCGGTCGTCCGCGTGCCCGCCGATCAACCTTACATCTTCAAGCGTCCGCCGGAGGTGAAGACATGATTTCCTTCCTGGCTCAAGCCCGCTTCCCCGCGCCTGAGTTCGATAACTATACCGTCCCGCAGCTTCAACTGGAAACGTTGGTCCGGGATCCGATCATTTGGCGGGTGAGTACCCTGTTGGTTTTTCTCGTGGTATCCGGTCTCTGCTTTTACCGTTGGCGCTCTTCGAAGACGATGCGTCTCCTGGCGCTTGCGGGGGTCGTGATTTTCGGTTTTATCTTCACCGCCTGTCCGTGTCCCGTCGGGATGTTTCAGAATCTGCTCTCCGCCTTTGTCCACGGCCAGCCGTTGGGGTACGGGTTGCTTCTTCTGTTTGCGATTCCCCTCGCTGCCGCACTTCTGTTCGGACGGCTTTTCTGCGCGGGGGCCTGTCCGCTGGGCGCCGTTCAGGAGTTGTTGCTTTGGAAGCCGATTCGGATTCCGGTGTCGGTTGACCGCGCCTTGCGGTTTGTTCCGATCGCGCTCTTTCTTTTGGTCGTGGTTGTCGTCGTGGCGGGCATGGCCTTTCCGCTCTGTTCGCTTGATCCCTATCTGCCGCTTTTCCTGTGGAGTTGCTCCATCCCCACCGTCGCCTTTCTCGTGCTGGGGTTGTTCGTCTCCCGTCCGTTTTGTCGGTATGTTTGCCCATACGGGGTTTTGCTGCGGCTCTTCTCTTTGGTCTCCTGGAAAACGCCTGCGGTAACTGTCCAAACCTGCATCACCTGCCGGTTGTGCGAACAGGGGTGCCCTAACGGCGCCATCCTCCCGCCCGAAAGCGCGCCGACATCCGAGGTGCAGGCGCGCGGCGTACGGCGGCTTTCCCGGCTTATTGCTGCCGTGCCGCTTGCGCTTTGCCTGGGCGGGGTTCTCGGCTGGATTGCGGCGCCGGTGGTCAGCGCGGCCCATCCCGCCGTCCGTTTGCTTGCCGATATCGAGGCCCACAGGACAAGCGACGCGGTTGAGGCGTTCGAGGCCTCCGGCACCCCGCTGGCCCAGCTCCAAAACGATGTCGCGCAGGCACGACACGTTTTTGATTGGGGAATGCCGCTCGCGGGCGTCCTTCTGGCAGGCGCGGTGATGGCCGAACTGATCGCTCAAGCCCGCCGACGCAGGGAATCCAGCTCCTACACGATTGACCTGTCGCTCTGTTACTGCTGTGGACGGTGCTATGCGGCGTGTCCGCTGAACCGCAAGCGCGACGCGAGAAAGGGGACCACCACATGAAAAACCACGCGATGCGTTCAACCTTCCGTTTCCTCCAACGGGTCGTCGTGATCTTTTTGATCTGCCTGGGCCTGCACATGCTTCATGACGCCGTTCGGAGCGATCAAGTTCTCACGGCGGGACACGAACAGCTGGAGTTGCTGAAGCAGCAGGACATGTCCAACCCGAAACTCGCCGCGCTCGCTCGCGAAATGGATTTCATCTACCGTTCCACCTATTTCCAGACGCATGACAAACGGCGGTTCGGACTTCGGCTCCTGGGAGTCGGATTGCTGGCGCTCTGCATTCTGCTGGGCGCTGAACGTTTCTTCCTTCCTCCAGAACTTGCCGTCCCGAAAGGCTCATCGCCGGAACGGGACAGCGGCGGACTGATCGCCACCACCATCTGCGGGGTGGTCGGTTTATTGGTGGTTCTCATCGTTCTATCGAATAATGTTCACAAATCTTCATTGCCAACATTGTTCACAAATGACAAATATCAATCGAAGGAGGATGGAAGTCTGTCCTCCGCCACTCAACCTCCTGCTTCTGTTGCTCAACCACCGGCTACTGTTACTCAACCGCCAGCTTCTGTTGCTCAACCACCGGCCCTTGCCGATGCGCTTGAGGCGGAGACGCGCCAGTGGCCGCAGTTCCGTGGTTCGCTGCTGCCCAACCGGAATGCGCTTCCCGCCAATTGGCGGTTCCGCGAAAAGTGGAAGACCGCCATTGCCTCGCCGGGTTTCAACTCGCCGGTAGTGTGGGACGGTAAGATATTTCTCACGGGTGCGGATGAAAAGGCTCGGACTCTTTACTGCTACGATGTCCAGACGGGAAAGGAGAAATGGCGCGTGGTGTGCGATACGGCTCCGCGGATCCCGAAAGCATCGGAGGACACCGGTCTTGCGCCTCCAACCGTTTGCGCTGACGCGGAACGGGTCTATGCGATTTTTGGAACTGGCGAAATGGTCTGCTGCTCACATGCGGGCGAGACGGTGTGGCGCAAGCAGCTTCCTTTCCCGGATATCAATTACGGCTACGCCTCGTCGCCCCTGTTGCTGGGCGACCGGCTGATTGTCCAGTATGATCTGAACGAAGTCCAGACCCTTTACGCCTTCAATGTCCTGAACGGCGAGACGCTGTGGGAAAAGAAGAGGGACGCGGCGCCATCCTGGTCGAGTCCGGTGGCGTGGGTCGCTAATGGCAAGGCGATTGTCTTCACGGCGGGTTGCAAGACGGCCGAGGCGTATAATGCGCAAACGGGCGAGTCGCTTTGGCGACAGGAGTGCATGGGCGGGGAGGTTGCAACATCCGGTTCCGTCCGGGACGGCATCTTCTACTTCTCGAATACCGGCGCGTTCACCGGCGCCTTCTCGGCAACCGATGGAAAGATCCTCTTCAAGAATGAAGATACGCCTGCCCCCGACGTCGCCTCGGCCGTACTGTACAACGACCTCTATATCCTTTTCACGAGCGGCGGAAGCGTCTTGGGCATTGACGCGAAAGACGGCAAGGAACTCTTCGAGGAAAACTTCGACAACGGCTTCTACGCGTCGCCCGTCGCCGTCGGAGGCAAGATCATCGCCGCAAATCTGGACGGCGACCTGCTGTTGCTCTCCGCCACGCGGGAGAAGCTGATCGTCGAGGCGAAGTATTCGATGAAGACGAAGCTTTTCGCCGTTCCGGCGCTCTCAGGCGGCAACGTGATCGTGCGTACGGGAGCGAATGACCTGATCTGCCTGGAGGCGGAACCATGATGATCCATCCGCTCCTTCCAGAGCTGATCCGTCTTCAGCGTCGGGACCGGTATCTCGCACCCGATGCGCTTTCGGAACTTTCACGGCAACTCGAAATACCGGTCAACCGGATCGTCAGCGTTGCCTCCTTTTATCAGGCGTTTCGCTTCAAGCCGTGCGGCAAGCACCAGATCAAGGTGTGCATCGGGGCGGCCTGCTATGTCAAGGGCGCGGAGAAACTTTACGAAGCCTTTGCCGATTATCTCAAACTCGCACCGGGTGAGGACACCTCGGCAGACGGTCTCTTCACGCTCAGCAAGGTTGCGTGTCTCGGCTGTTGTATGTTGGCGGTTGCCGTTCAGATCGACCGACACATTTTCGGACACGTCACGCCCGATGACATTCCCCGCATTCTCGAAGAGTTTCTACGGATGTCGCGTGACGAGGAAGCATCCGCTGTCGATGCGAAAGCCGGCGGAACCGAGGCGGAGATTCGCGTTTGCCGCTGCTCGTCCTGCCGGGCAGCGGGAAGCGACCGTATCTTCGAGGTGCTCACCCGCGTCTGCCGTGACGAGCGGTTGCCGGTCACGGTCAAGGAGGTCGGATGCCATGGCATGTCCTATCGTGCGCCGATTGTCTCCGTGGTTTGCCCCGATGCGGTCTATCACTACGACCGCGTCAAAGAGACAGATGTCCACGCGCTGCTGAACAACCACTTCAAGCCGACAGGCGGCATGAGGCGAATCTCGTGGGAAAGCAAACGGTTCCTCGATCGGTTCTATAGCCGCCAGACGTGCTCGTGCAGTGCGGCGACGCCGATGGACGCGCTCGTCAACGCAACGCGTCTGGTGACACGCAACAGCGGCGTTGCGTCGCCGGACTCGATCGACGATTATCGCAAAGGCGGAGGGTTGCTGGCTTTTGAAAAGGCGCGGAACCTCACGCCAGAGGCGATTATCAGCCTGCTCAAGCAGGCCAAGCTTCGCGGACGCGGTGGTGGCGGGTTCCCGACTGCCGAAAAATGGCGGCTTGCCTACGAGGCACCGGGTGACCGAAAGGTCGTCATCTGCAACGCCGACGAGGGCGATCCGGGCGCATTCATGGATCGGATGCTGCTGGAGTCCTACCCGTACCGAGTTCTGGAGGGAATCCTGATTGCGGCGCGTGTGATTCAGGCCGAATGTGCGATCATCTACATCCGCGAGGAGTATGCGCAGGCGATCACCGTGCTGGAGCGGGTGATCGGACAACTTCGCGAACACGGCCTGTTCAACGTCCTCTCGCCGACTTTCGAGATTCTTCTTTTCCGTGGCGCGGGTGCCTTTGTGTGCGGCGAGGAGACCGCGTTGCTGGAGTCGATAGAAGGGCGCAGGGGCATTCCGCGACAGCGACCGCCATTCCCGGTTGAGCACGGACTGAACGGCCTACCAACGCTGATGAACAACGTCGAGACCTTCGCCTGCGTCCCGATGATTCTGGCGGATGACGGCGCGGCCTTCACCGCGATCGGCACGGAACAGTCGCATGGGACGAAGGCGTTCGCCTTGGCAGGGAAGGTCAAGCAGGGCGGGCTCATTGAGGTGCCGATTGGCATTACGGTCGGGGAGATCGTGGAAACATTCGGCGGCGGCGCGGAAGAGGGTCACACGATTAAGGCCGTCATGATTGGCGGACCGTCGGGCGGGTGCATCGCCAAAAGGAATTTCGATCTGCCGGTTGACTACGAA
>JAFSTA010000206.1 GCA_017450695.1 Kiritimatiellia bacterium
GCTTAAAATTCTTTTGGCGAGAACCGTTTTTGATTGATGGAGTGCGGTGAAAAACCGTATAATAGGTGGCGTTTACGGTGATTCGAAAGGATGTGCTTATGTCGTCTAATCAGGTTTTGGGAACGGTCATGTTGTCGCTGGTCGCGGGATGGTGTACCTGGTGCTGGGCGGAGGTTCCGGACTGGGAAAACCCGTCCGTGTTTCGCGTCGGGGTTGAGAAACAGGTTGCCACGCGGTATCTCTTCGATTCCGCCGATGCCGCGAAGAACGCGGTCGCGCGGGAGGATTCTCCGTTCTTCCGTTCTCTGGACGGGCAGTGGAAATTCCACTGGGCGCCTACGCCGGAGGGGCGTGCGCAGGGATTTGAGAGACCTGACTATCCTGTGGACGATTGGAAAGAGGTGCCCGTCCCCAGTTGTTCCGAGGTGCTCGGCTACGGCACGCCGCTTTACAAGAACATCGGTTACTTTTTCAAGATCGATCCGCCGCACGTGATGGGCGAGCCGCCCCAGGAATTCACCACCTATCGGGAGCGCAATGCGGTCAGCTCCTACCGCCGTGCGTTTACGGTGCCGAAAGAGTGGGCGTGGCGTGACGTCTTCCTGCGCTTCGAGGGATTCGGATCGGCGATGTACGTCTGGGTCAACGGAAAACAGATCGGGTACGCGCAGGACGGTCGGCAGGGCGCGACCTTTGAGATCACGGGCGCGTTGCGGGAAGGCGAGAACACGCTCGCCGTGCAGGTCTATCGGTTGAGCGACGGCTCGTATCTCGAAGACCAGGATTTCTGGCGGCTCTCCGGAATCTTCCGTCCGGTCTTCCTGTTCAGCGAACCCAAAAAGCGGATCGCCGATTTCTTCGTGAAGACGGCGACGAAAACGCCGGGCGACTATGCGGGCGAGTGGGAACTCTCCGCCGAGGTCGAGTTGAATACCGCCGTCAAAGACTATTCGCTGCAGGCGACGCTGTGGCCTTACCCGGAGCGCACATTCGATTCCGGTAAGAACCGGTTCGTCCGGGGAGTCAAGGGATTTTGGAACGATGTGAAATCGCTCTTCAGAAGTGACGAGACCCCGCTCTCGCTGTCGGCGTTCTCCCTGACAGGACAGAAGGCGACGGTGCGCATTCCCGTGAAAAGCCCCACCCTGTGGTCGGCGGAGCAACCCAACCTGTACGTGCTTGTCCTGACCCTGCGCGATGAAACCGGACGCGAGGTGGAGTCGATTCCGCAGACGGTCGGATTCCGTCAGGTCGAACGGAAGAACAGCCAGATTCTTGTCAACGGGCGGCCTGTCCTCTTCAAGGGCGTGAACCGGCACGAGATGGATCCCGACCACGGGTATTCCGTTCCGCTGTGGCGGATGGTGCAGGATGCCTTGATCATGAAGCAGAACAACATCAACGCGGTTCGCACCTGCCACTATCCGGACGATCCGCGCTGGTACGACATCTGCGATTTCTATGGGATCTACGTGCTGGACGAGGCGAATGTCGAAACGCACGGTCTGGCGTGGAAGGCAAACAACCCGATCGCCCTCCCCGAATACCGCGCGGCGTTGATGGATCGCGAGTCCGGCATGGTGCAGCGCGACAAGAACCATCCCGCGATCGTGATCTGGTCGATCGGGAACGAGAACTACGCGAAGACCGATTTCTTCCAGCAGGCGTACGACCTGATCCACAGGCTCGACGAGACGCGTCCGGTGATGACGCAGGAGCAGAACGGACCGACCGATCTCTTCAACAAGATGTACACGCGCGTTGCACGTGTGATCGAATACGGTCAGCGTACCGACACCAAAGTACCGTTGATCCTGTGCGAATACTCTCACGCGATGGGGAACTCCAGCGGGAATCTCTCGGACTACTGGGATGCTTTCTACCGGTACCCGAATCTGCAGGGCGGATTCATCTGGGACTTTGTGGATCAGGCGCTTCGCAAGCCGATTCCTGCCTCGCAGCAGGTGAAGAACGGCCCCAAGGCTTTCTGGGCGTATGGCGGCGACTACGGCGACAAGCCGAACGACGACAACTTCAACTGCAACGGGTTGATCCAGTCGGATCGTCGCCTCTCCCCGCAGATGCCCGAAGTGAAGTACTGCTACCAGAACGTCTCGGTCCGACCGCTCGACGCGGCGCAGGGAAAGTTCATTGTCCGGAACCGCGCGTTCTTCACCGACCTGAACGGATACGAAGTGGGCTGGTCGTACTCCGAGGACGGCGAAGAGCTGCAGCACGGTTCGTTGGGACGCCTCTCTGTCCCGCCGCAGGGCGAGCAGGTTGTCGAGATACCGTTGAACTTCACGCGGAAGACGGAGCGTCCGGCACGGGTCGCGACATGGGACTTCACGTTCCGCACGGCGGAAGAGACCCGCTGGGCGAAGAAGGGATGGCTGATCGCGTCGGATCAGGTTGCGGTGGTGCAGGAGGTGCCGGAGGCTGTTGCGCAGGGCGCGAACGACGGTGTGCTTTCGGTGGAGGAGACGGACGACGCGCTGTCCGTCAAGGGCGCGTCGTTTGCCGTGCAGGTCAGCAAGAAGTCTGCTGCCTTGCTCTCGTGGCGCGTACAGAACCGCGAATTGGTAGCCGCGCCTCTCGAACCGCTCTTCTGGCGCGCGCCGACGGACAACGACCGTGGAAACGAGATGGTGAAACGCCACGGTTGCTGGAAGGATGCGGCGGCGAAACGGATTGTCGATTCGGTGAAAGCGGTGCCGCAGACGGACGGTTCGCTCGCCGTGGTCGCCTCCGTCCGCTACCCGGAAGCGCAGCAGAGCGTGGGGACGATCACCTACGCCTGTTCGCCGGCGGGAACGATCCGTGTCACGATGGAGCTGACTCCGAAGGGCGAGAAGCTGCCGTCGATTCCGCGCGTGGGAATGCAGATGCAGGTGCCGCAGAATTATCGCCGTGTCAGCTGGTTTGGACGCGGGCCGCAGGAGAATTACAGCGACCGCCGCGCGGCCGCGTTTTTCGGGAAGTACCGGCTCGATGCGGACGAGTTCTTCTTCCCGTATGTCGAACCGCAGGAGAGCGGGAACCGGACGGACGCCTATTGGCTGACGATGACCGACCTGCTCGGACGCGGTATCCGCGTGAGCGGTTCCCCGACCTTTGATTTCGGGATCGTGCCGTACACGGTGGAGGAACTCTCGAAGAAAAAGCACCCGCATGAGTTGACGCCGTGCGGCAACTGGGTGTTGCATCTCGACTGCGGGCAGATGGGACTGGCCGGCGAGAACAGTTGGGGGGTGCGTCCGTGGAACAACCACCAGCTCCACGCGGACAAGGTGTATCGTCTCTCCTTCCAGCTGGAAGGTGTCGCGAAGTTGATTCGGTAACGGAAAAGGCGGATTGTGATGAAACGGAAAGCAAGGTTGTTTGTTTGGTCTCTGGCGGCGGTTTTCGCCTGGCGGGCGGGTGCGGCGGATCTCTCTGCGATTCGTGCGGTCGATTCGCGCAATCTCGCGAACGGGTACCGCATCCCCTCTGAGAACTACACGGATCAGCCGTATGTCGTGGTCACGACGAACGGAAGCTGGGTGTGCGTGATGACGACCGGCGCGGGAATCGAAGGGCAGCGGGGACAGCACGTGGTTTCCTGCGTCAGCACGAACCAGGGGAAGTCGTGGTCGGAGCCGGTCGATATCGAACCGGCCAGCGGGCCGGAGGCGTCATGGGCGACGCCCTTCGCCACGCCTTACGGGCGCATCTATGTGTTCTACGTGTGGAACGGCGACGAGATCGTCACGTTGCCGAATTCGGAACGGCGGGTGCGGTCGGACACGCACGGCTGGTATGTCTTCCGCTACTCGGACGACGGCGGCTTCACCTGGTCGGCGCAGCGCCACCGCGTACCGATCCGCACCACCTCCGTGGACCGGCGGAATCCGTGGCGCGGAGAGGTCATGCACTTCTGGAGCATCGACAAGCCGGTCGTCCAGAACGGGAAGATGTATCTCGCCTTCACGAAGCTCGGACGCTATTTCATGCAGGACGGCGAAGGCTGGATTATCGAGTCGGACAACATCCTGACCGAACGGGACGTGGACAAGATCGCCTTCCGGACCCTTCCGGAAGGGGACAGCGGTGTGAAGAATCCCGCGTTCGGCAGCGTGCAGGAGGAGTTCAATATCGTCCCCCTCGGTACGAACGCGCTGTTCATGGTCAACCGGCTGGGCAGCGGAACGCCTGCGCAGAGCATCAGCACGGACGGCGGCGTCTCCTGGACGGCGCCGGAACGCATGACGTACTCGACGGACGGACGCGCGTTCAAAACCCCGCGGGCCTGTCCGCGTGTCTTCCAGACCAGTTCGGGCAAGTACCTTTTCTGGTATCACAACAACAGCGGCAAGATGTGGTCGGGGCGCAATCCCGCGTTTCTCTCCGGCGGCGTACTGGATGACAACGGCTTTATCCGTTGGTCGGAACCGGAACTTGTCCTCTTCGACCCCAATCCCGCAATCCGGATGAGCTATCCCGATCTCATCGAACAGGACGGCCAGTTCTGGATCACCGAGACGCAGAAGACGACGGCGCGCGTCCATCCGTTGGATCGCGGTCTGTTGAACGGGCTTTGGCATCAGTTCACGAACAAGGCGGTCGCGCAGAACGGGCTGGTGCTGGAACACCGTCCCGGCACGATTGAGAACCCGACGGTCCCGTTCTCGTTCGGCGACCTCGCGAAGGGCGGGCTGAGCGTCGAGCTTCAGTTTGAACTGGAGAACACGACACCCGGACAGCCCCTTTTCTCCACGGTGGATAAGAGCGGCAAAGGCGTCGCCATAGCCACGGTCCCCCTCGGCGGCGAAACCGTACTGGCGATCCGCCTGTGCGATGGCATTCATGCCGTGATGTGGGAATCGGATTTGGGAGCATTCCGCGATTTCGTCGGGAAGCACCATGTCGTGTTTATCGCGGATTTCTCCGCGCAGGTGATCTCCGTAATCGCCGACGGCGTCTTCTGCGACGGCGGCTTGAACCGTCCGCAGGGATGGGGGCGCCTCCCGAAAGAAATGGAAGACGTGAAAGGCGCGCTGCAGGCGGAGGTCGCCGCGCCCGTCCGCGTCCTGCGGCTCTATGACCGCGCCATCCGCACGAGCGAGGCGGTGGGTAATTTCCGTTCCCTGGCTGAGTAGTCGAGAACGGGGCAACAGACCGTGCCGGAAACCGGCACGGTGAAACGAGGAGTAGGAAACATGGCATCCAAACCCAAGAAAAAGTCAATCGTCGGTACCCAGACCGAAAAGAACGTGCTGACCGCCTTTGCGGGCGAGTCCTGCGCGCGCAACCGTTATACGTTCTTTGCCTCCCAGGCGAAGAAGGACGGGTTCGTCCAGATTCAGGAAATCTTCGAGGAAACCGCCAATCAGGAAAAGGAACACGCCAAGCGCCTGTTCAAGTTCCTGGAAGGTGGCGAGGTGACGATCTCCATCGGCCTTCCCGCCGGGAAGATCGGAACGACGGTCGAGAACCTGGAGGCATCCGCCTGTGGCGAAGAGCACGAATGGCAGGAGATGTACCCGCAATTCGCGGACACCGCAGCCGCCGAAGGATTTGCGGAAATCGCCGAGGTGATGCGCAACATCGCCGTCGCGGAGAAGTTCCACGGGCAGCGTTTCCGCAAGCTCGCGGACAACATCCGTAGCGGACAGGTCTTCCAGCGCGCCGCCAAGACCACGGTCTGGCGTTGCAAGAACTGCGGCTTCATCTTCATCGGCACCACGCCGCCGAAGGAATGCCCGGCCTGCGCTCACCCGACCGCTTACTTCGAACTGGTCAAGAAGAACTACTAGCGCGGATGCGCGGGGTGGCAGGGTACGCACAAGGAGCTGCCGCCCCGCGTACAGAACGCAAGAAAACGCTTGGCAAGGTTTCGGGACAGGATATGTTGTTCTCGTGTTTCTAGATTGTCTAGGCCATCTTGACAGTCTAGATTTTCGTTTATTCGAGGAGGAAAGTATGTTTTCAGGAACGTTGGTACGACAGATCGCGTTTGCGTTGTGGGCTTGTTCGGTCGTTTTCGGTGCGGGTGCGGCTCCGCTGGACGGGGTTACGCGACGCTCGCCATTGACGAACTCGCGGTTTGTGTTTGAGACGACCGGGAAGGGGACGGTGGCGTTTCTGGGCGGTTCGATCACCGAGATGCCGGGCTGGCGCGTACAGGTGATCGAGGAATTGCGCAAGCGTTTCCCGAAAACCGAATTCACCTTCACCAGTGCGGGTATCTCCTCCACCTGTTCCGACGCGGGGGCATACCGTTTTCAGGAAGATATTCTGAACAAAGGCGTTCCCGATCTGCTCTTTGTCGAGTATGCCGTCAATGATTCCGGCGACGGTTACTATCTTCGGGGCCGTCACGATCCGGCGACCTACACAACCCATTCTCTGCGAGGCGTGGAGGGAATCTTGCGCCAGGCGAGACGGGCCAATCCGAAGATGGATTTGATCATGACGTTTTTTGTCGCGGGCGGACAACTGACCGAACTGCGTCAAGGCAAGACTCCTTCCTCCTACACTTGTCACGGGCGCATCGCGGACCATTACGGAATCACGACCGTCTCGATCGGCGAGGCGCTGGCCGCAGCGGAGAAGTCCGGTTCGTTTGATTGGAAGCGCTACGGCGCGGACTGCCATCCGAAAAGCGAAGGCTGTGCGTTTATCACGGGAATTTACCGCGCCTTGTTCGACGTGGAATGGCAGGGTGCGTCACCGAACGAAAGTGTTGCCTATCCGCTGCCCGCCGCGATCGATCCGCTCTCGTACACGAATGCGCGTTTTCTGCCGTTTTCTGAAATCCGATTGGGTGACGGCTGGCAGGTAGCGCAACCGGATTGGAAGGCGATTCCCGGACACAACCGCACCAATTACCGGAAGGGGGAAATCCTCTCGTCCACGACACCGGGCGCGGTCTGCTCATTCACCTTTACCGGAACGGCGGTCGGCGCATGGGTACTGGCGGGACCGGATTCGGGTAGCGTGGAGGTGTCGATCGACGGACGACCGTTCCAACGTTTCGAACTTTTCTCCCCGTATTCCAAAGGAGCCAACGGACTCCACTATCCCTTCGTCGAGACATTCGCGGACGACTTGGCCGCCGGGGAACATACCGTTCGCTTGCGAGTAGGGGAGAAGGCGAATCCCGCTTCCACCGGTCACGCCGTCCGCCTCTACCGCCTCTGCGTGAACTGACGGAGCGCGAATGACTTTACGTTCGCCCTCATTTTTTGGAAATTTACGCTTGAAAGATCTCGCCGAAAAGTATAAAATAAGCTTGCTTTTTTCATCTGCAAAGGGTGAATTCGTTATGGAGAGATGGCCGAGTGGCTGAAGGCAGTGGTTTGCTAAACCGCCGTATGGACTAATCTCTGTACCGAGGGTTCGAATCCCTCTCTCTCCGCCATCTTCCGTTGCCCCGGATTCGCGCGGCTGAAAATTTGGCATGTGAAACCCCATGTTCGAGTCGATTAAAAAACAGTTGTCGCACGATGCTTCTCCGTTCGTGCAATTTATCAAATACGCGACCGTCGGAGGAATCGCGACGGGGACGCACATTCTTGTTTTTTTCCTGATGGGGTGGTTTCTTTTTCCCTGTCTCTCGCAGGATGACATCGTTGTCAAAATGCTGCACTTGACGGCTCCCGTCGCGGCAGACCCTGACGCGCCCGTTCGGTTTCTGGGGCTCTTTCCGATGATTCGCCGCGCTCTCTTCGCGCTCTACTGCAGTACCATCGGTTTTGTCATCTCGAACTTGCTCTGTTACCTGCTGAACCGCTTGTTCGTGTTCAAGCCGGGGCGCCACCGATGGCAGGTGGAATTGTTCCTTTTCTTCGCTGCGTCAGGAATCAGCCTCGTAATCGGTTCGACGATTCAAACGTACTGTATCACGCGGTTTGGAATCCAGACGACAATCGCCTTTGTCGCCAACATCGTCTCCGCGTTTCTGATCAACTACGCAGCCCGCAAATTCTTCATCTTCAACGGATGAGTCCAGACGGTTCGGGTAAGCGGCACCCTTGCCGGTTGAAAACCATTGGAGCAAAACACCACTACGGATTTAAACCTCGGTTAAAAATCTCTCGCAGAGGGCGCAGAATAGGCTAGAAAGGCTCGAAAACAGCGGGATGTTAAATGAAAAAGCGGTATTGACGGACTGCAAGGAAGGGGACGATCCTTCACCCGATAGGTGAATCGAACATCGTTCGAAAAACCGTCGTAAACCCACAAAATCTCCGCGAGAGATAAAACCCGTTGTTCGGGAAAGGTAGCAGGGGCTTACTCCCTACTTTCCCGGTTCC
>JAFSTA010000025.1 GCA_017450695.1 Kiritimatiellia bacterium
CGCTTTGGAATTGTTCAGACTTTCACCATTTGGGTGAATCCGTTTTCTGTCGTAACGTATGCGCGGGGGATCGAAAAGCCTCTGTTTCCGGCACTTTCTCTGCGTACTCTGCGGTCTCAGCGCCTCCGCGTGAGAACCCTGGCGAGGAATCTAGGGTCAACAAGGGTTTGCTGTGTTCAAACACAGAAGTTTTCATGTCATGGCCTCACTCCAAGTTCGCCAAGTACGCGAAGTGGCCGACTTCCTTCCCTTTGCGGACTTTGCGTGAGGTTGAATCTCCGCGTTCGGTATCGCAGGCATCGACATGGATCACGGTGAAAAACGCAGATGCGCCCATTACTCTGTTGGACAATTTGAAAATAACCACGGAACACACGGAATATGCGAAAAGAGAAAGGCAATCGGGAGTAGGCAGAGTCGCTACACGCCAGCTGAGAAGTAGATCAGTGGCGGCTGTGCCGCCTAAGTGGCCTTGCGGGCTAAATGGGGCTGCCCCCTAAGTTGACTTAGCGGAGAAGCGGCACAGGGACTCGTCTCATGTCTCACGTCCCGCATATCGCGTCTCGCACGTCGCTTGTCTTTTGCCTCGCATGGAGACGCGGAGAACGGGAGCGTCCCGTCGCCCGAATTGGGAGGGGTGCGCTTGCCTGTCCTCCGTAGCCTTGAGTAGGATGGATCGCGACCGCTTAGGCAAGGCGAATCTTGCTTTCGCTCTGGGGAGTCTCGGAGTTTCGGAGATAAGAGGCGTTGTCCTTCAAGCTCTCCCAAACTCCCAGTACCGAAAGGAACGCTGATTTGTCGCTTCGCGTGGCAACGGAACAGAAAATGAAGCGGCAGGAGTGCCGCTTCCCCGAATGCCGACGTCGAGGGTGCCGTCGCTACGTAGCGGATACGAAGTGTCGCGCCCCGTCGCGTCTGCGGCATTTCGCGATGAAGGCGCACGGATTCTAACTTTACCAACCCATTTCCACTTGTTAAACTGTTTGGCATGGTTTTTGAAGAAAGATGCCAAATGGACCTCAAGGCAAGCATATCCCGAATCCGTGTTCTGCCACGGGGCGGTCTCGCCGTTCTTGTCTGCGCTGTGTTCTGTGCATACGGCGTGATGGGCGCAGACGCCCGCGACTGGCGCGACCTGATGTGGGAACGTTCCGTCGCGTTGCGCGAGGGCGTGACACTTCGCGCCTACGCGCTTGAAAAGCCACGCCTCATGAAAGCGTATGTCGCAAGGATTGACTTGGCGACACCGGGAATCGGTTTCACGGCGACGGAGCGAGCCGACCGCTGGGGGGAGCCGATGCCGGACTACACCAACTCGACCGTGACGATCTGCACGAAGCGCGAGACCGTGGCGGACTTCATGTCGCGGAGGCGAAATGAGGGACGGAACGTCGAAGTCGCAGTGAACGCATCGGGGTGGAAACCGTGGGAACATCCGTTCACCCACACATACGGTTCCTTGTACCGTTGGGCCACCTCGAACGGTGTGGAGGTTTCGCACGGCAAGAATCCGGAGCGGGGCGTGTTTTTCATCGTGCGCAAGGATGGTGTCGCGGCGATACGTGCGCGCATCCCCGTTTCCATGACAAATGAGGTAGCCATTGCGATGTACGGGAACGGGCGCATCCTGAAGAACGGTATGGAGGCATTCCCGCCGAATCTCCCAAAGTTCAAGAGCGTTCATCCGCGAACGGCATTCGGTCTTACGGCAGACAAGAAAACGCTCGTTCTGCTCGCTGTCGATGGCCGCCAGCCGGGCTACAGTCTCGGTGCTTCTTATGCCGACCTTGCCGCCCTCCTCCGTCGGGAAGGTTGCACGGACGCGATCAACATGGATGGCGGAGGCTCGACTTCGCTTGTCATTTTCGACCGGACGAGCGGACATCCGCTCATGCTCAACCACCACGTGGACGGTTCTGTCCGCAAGACCGCGCTCAACTTGGGAATCACGTTTACAACAGAAAGGTCAAACCATGAAACTAAGCCGTAGAAATTTCCTGACAACCGCTGCGATCGCAGCACCTGCCGCCCTCATCAGCGCAGATCAAAATGTACCAACATCCGGTACACCGCTCAAAGTCTGCGTGTTTGCCGATCTGCACTACCATCCGGGGGTGTGGACCAACGACACGCCTGCGTTTCTGGAGAAGATCATGGCACGCGCCGAAAGCGAGCGTTGCGACATGATGATCCACCTCGGCGACTTCCTGCACGGAGTGCGTTCGCCTGCGCAAAAGGCGTTCATCAAACTCTACAACGAATTCAAGATTCCCGGTTACCACATTCTCGGCAACCACGACCAGGACGGTAATCCGTACAGGGAGACGTGTGATGCCTATCGGATGCCCGACGGTCATTACTCCTTCGACAAGGGCGGTTTCCGTTTCGTGATCGCGGACCCGAATTATTTCTGCAACGAGCCGGGCAAGTTCATCCACCACGAGAACGGGAACTATTTCAAGCGAGTGGCGGGTTCGACGATCAACTGGATTCCGCCAGCGCAGCTGGAATGGTTACGTTCCACCATTGTCGGTTCGCCCTATCCGTGCATCGTGCTTTCGCACCAGAGTTTCGAGCGCGGAAAAGGGGCACCGGTGATGAACAAGAAGGAGGTCCAGGCGATCTTCCGCGAGGCGAACGCGAAGAAACCCGGCACGGTGCGACTCGTCATCAACGGCCACCTGCACATGGATCATCTGCGCATCCTCGACAACATCCTCTACTGGGACGTGAACAGCGCAAACTTCCAGTACTATGGGAAGAAGCATGACAAATATCCGGCGGAGTATGTGAAAACACACCGCGGTTCGCTGAACAACATCGGCTGGAAGGAACCGCTGTCGGCAATCCTCACAATGTGGCCGAACGGACGTATCCGAATCGATGGCTCGAAGTCAGACTGGTTGTTCGGTGTCTCTCCGAAAGACGCGGGGTATCCGACATGCGACAGCGACGGACGTGAAACGCTGCCGCGTATCCAATCGACCGACATGACATTCACCTACGCTTGATCGCCGCTACTCGGCCTTCAAGGCGTAGCGATTTACCCACTACCGCCCACTCCCTACTTGCTTCCCTCTCCTTTCCGCCGCTTCTCCGCCTCGCGCAGCTGGTCGCGGTAGGGCTTGTGCCGGTACTCGTTGAGGGACTCGTCGGCGAGAATCGCCCGTACGCGCTCGAACCACTCCTCGCTATCCTTGAACTCGGGCTTCGCCTTACAGAGCGTGTCGAGAAAATAGCATGCGTCCACGCTGTCCTTCCGCACACGCTTTTCCATATACTCCACGATCCGGTTGCTCTCCACGTTCGAAATCGGAGGACGAGACCAAAATATCGTATGATAAAAGTTACATTTCATAGAATACAATAAAACGTTGCGAGTGGGATCTTTTCTGTTCTCCTTGTCCGTAAGAATTGTGTCCAACTTTTTAAAGCATTCGGCCGTATATCCATGTAATTTCAGATAATTTGAAAATGCAGAAGATATCTCATTCGTCTGACCATGTAAGAGGATACTCGTGTAAAAGTCAAACGACTGTTGCAGAGGAACATTTCTCCTGCGGAGATAACTCATCGTTTGTTCCCATGCTAATGACTTCCAATACCTTTCCCTTTCGTTCTCGCTTCCGTTCAGACGCCAAGCAGAAGCGATGAATAAGAGTTCGCGAGTAAAGTCCTCATCGGAAAGCCCGCGCCATTTTTGAAAACCGTCAAGGCCGGGATAGACAATCCTACGCGCATGTCTGACATGACCGTTCAGGATTTTGTTCGTCATGTAACAGACATCCGCGTCGAACTGCGCCTGGTCGAGTGCCGTGCAGACACCCGCCAAACCAACATATGTCAAACAAACCAACACTCTCTTCTTCATTCATTCCCTCCGTTCGGTGTGTAATACCACGTCGTGTTACAGGCGCAACAGTCGCGACAAGTGTGCCCCTCCCGTTCAGGCGGCCCGATTGGTGACAATCCGCCCTGCCACGCCGCCGCTTCTCAGCTTCCCCGCTTTTCAGCTTGCCCGCTGGCGCGTAGCGCCTCCCGCCGCTTCTCCGCCTCGCGCAGCTGGTCGCGGTAGGGCTTGTGCTGGTACTCGTTGAGAGACTCATCGGCGAGGATCGCGCGCACACGCTCGAACCACTCGTCGCTTTCCTTGAACTCGGGCTTCGCCTTACAGAGCGTGTCGAGAAAATAGCATGCGTCCACACTGTCCTTCCGCACACGCTTTTCCATATACTCCACGATCCGGTTGCTCACCACGATCGAAGGACGCGCCGGATCCCAGAACAGACAGTTCCCGAAATTGCATTTGACGGCAAAAAGTAAACTGTTTCTTGTCGGATCCTTTCTTCTTTCTTTGTCCTCAAGGAAGGAGTCTATCTTTTCGAAATACTGTGGAGTGTACCCTACCAGTCCCGCATAGTTATAGACCGTACGAAACATCTCGTCATCCTTCCCATTTCGAAGGATTTCCTCATAGAAGTCAATTGATTCCTTTAGGGGGACATTTCTGATGTTGAGATATGTCATCGTTTGCCACCAAGCACTATTCTTTCGATGTTTTTCCCGTTCATCTTCGTTACAATTAACCCGATTAATCGATGCAATGAATAGCAACTCGCGTGTAAAGTCCTCATCGGAAAGCCCGCGCCACTTCTGGAAACCGTCAAGACTTGGATAAACAATATCCCGCGCATGTCTGACATGACCGTTCAGGATTTTGTTCGTCATGTAACACACATCCGCGTCGAACTGTGCCTGGTCGAGCGCCGTGCAGACACCCGCCCAAACAACACAAGCCAAACAAACCAACACTCTCTTCATCATTCGTTCCCTCCGTTCGGATTCTCCAAGTGGGTGAGGAATCCGGCCTTCACCGATCCCTCATGCCACACCTCGCTCCCGTTCACCCGCTCATAATAGATTCCGTGGATATCCCCGCGCGGAATCCCGACAGCAGAATATCCGTCCCAGAAATACATCAGCATCCGGTGAATCCATTCCGCCTGCGGCAAATTGTCCTCATAGTAGTTCATGGCCGGATCATTCGATCCCCAGTCACGTGGCATCCAATTGC
Organism: Kiritimatiellia bacterium; assembly: GCA_017450695.1. Taxonomy (GTDB): domain Bacteria; phylum Verrucomicrobiota; class Kiritimatiellia; order RFP12; family UBA1067; genus RGIG8368. The sequence continues at coordinate 5,075 of JAFSTA010000025.1, forward strand.
GAGAAATGTCCCCGTCGAGAACTAGCGGAGGATTCTGCGGATCATCGCTTGCAGGAAAGATATCCTGCATATCGAACAGTTCGTGCATCATTTCATGCGAGATCGGTTGTCCGTCCGCATCTTTTCTCAGCATGACCACTCCTTTGAAAGATTCCCCGTTATCTTCATAAGTGGGTCGAAAAACAAAAAGTACAGTATTAGAGGGAATGGTAACATTTTGTTTGATTTGTTCAACCTCCAATTCAACATTGGCGTATGAATCGGGATTAATATATGGCACATTCGTATAGACCACGTCCGTCACACTGACCCGCACGGACACCTGTTTCAGGATCTTGTTGGCGTCCCGCATCCGAGACGCGATCGCGGACTGGGTGACGAGAGGTTGGTTGTTCATTCCGGGCAGGACCCAGTAGATCGCGTTCACGTCCAGGTACGGGAGCGAGAAGAACTCCAGGCGCGGGCGGTTCGTGTCCGTCATCCCCAGTACGCCCGGCAGTTCGATGCGGAGCCAGTTCCTGTTCGCGTCCGTTCCCGTCGCCGCGACCTGCACGCTCCTTCCCAGATTGCCGTTCGGGAAGGAGAGCATTCCCTCGCCCCGCCACACGACGTTCGCGTCGGGGAAGGACGCGGGCAGGACGCCGATCCGGAACGTCGCGGACTCCCCGAGGATGACGCACGGCGGGTTGTACAGGTCCTCCGTCACCGTCTGGTACGATACCGGCTCGAAGCAGACCTTCACGCCACGCCAGGCCAGCGCGCACTGGCAGACGGTCCTCGCCGACGGAGGTCCCCCCTCATACCGGAAGCTGACATAGCCGTCCCCGGCGATCCGCGCGTTCAGGAGCATTCCAGCCATCCTGTCCTGCCCGCAGTAGTCAATCCTCCAGTCCATGATGTCGGCGGAATACGTGGTCACACCGTTCGTGAGGATGGTGTCGAGCTGGCCCGTCAGGCGGTTTCTCGCCCTGAGCGTCACGCCGGGTGTCGCGGAGACCGTTACCGTCCCCGACGTCAGCAGGATCCCCGTCCGCAGCGTGACCGGGATCTCCGCCCCGCAGAGGATCCACGGCATGTTGTTGGTCGGCGCGTCGTCAAACCGGGCCGAGAGCCACGCGCAGGTGGCGCGGCGGCGGTGGAAGGTGTCGCCCGTCCGGAACACGACCGCCTCCGCCGCGAAGTTCGTGCTCGGCTCC
>JAFSTA010000207.1 GCA_017450695.1 Kiritimatiellia bacterium
CGACACACCGCCCTTGTCCAAAAGTTGGGGTGATTCCGGACCGAAAGTCTTGTGGCGCGCCGATCTCGGCGAGGGATACGCCGGAGCGATTATCGCAGAGAACCGCGTGTACGTGTTGGACTACTGGGAGGAACAGAACGCAGATGCGTTGCGCTGTTTCGATCTTCTCTCCGGTGCGGAACTCTGGCGGCGGAGCTACAAAAACCCGATTCGGCGTAACCATGGCAAATCTCGGACCGTTCCCGCGTATGCGGACAACGTCGTTGTGAGCCTCGGCCCCGCCGGACACGTGATGGCGGTGGATGCGCGGTCGGGCGACCTGCTCTGGAGCTGCGACCTCGTCGCGACCTACACGTGCGAGGTACCGCAATGGTACGCCGGACAGTGTCCCTTAATCGACGGACAGAAGGTCATCCTCGGCATCGGAGGCGAGAAGGTTCTGGTTGCGGCGTTCGACCTCAAGACCGGAAACACCGTCTGGGAACTCCCGAACGACGGGGCGTTCAAGATGTCCCACGCCTCGATCCTTTCCGCCAAACTGCTCAACCGCGACTGCTACGTCTACGCCGCTCTCGGCGGCATCGCCGCCTGTGACCGCGACGGCAAACCCCTCTGGCGTTCGACGGCGTGGAAACCTTCTGTCTGGGCGCCGACACCCGTCGCGCTCGACGACCACCGGCTCTTCCTGACCGCCGGCTATGGCGCGGGCTCGGCGATTCTGTCCCTCCAGGAGACCGGCGGACAAATCACCGCCACGCTCGACAAGCCGTGGAAACCGACTCAAGGCCCTGCATCGGAACAGCAGACCCCGTTGCTCATAGACGGAACGCTTTTTACGATTCAGCCTAAAGACGCCGGGGCGCTGCGTGCAGAATTGGTTGCGGCGAATGCGGATTCGCTTCCGGCGGTCACCGCCTCCAGCGGCAAGGAGAACCGGTTCGGCCTCGGGCCGTACCTGTTCGCCGACAACGCCTTTTGGATTGTCGACGACGACGGCGTACTCCATGTCTTCGGCTTTGAGGGAAAAAACTTCACCCGGCTGGCGCAGCACAAGGTCCTGCCCGGCGTCGATGCGTGGGGACCGATTGCCTTGGCAGGAGGACTCATGATCCTTCGCGACTCCAAGTCGCTTGCCTGTCTTGATCTCAGAAAGGAACGCACACCATGACATTCTCCAATCGAGAACGGCGTCTTTTTTTAGCGGGACTATTCGCCCTCGGGATTCTCGGCGCGTTTCTTTTCAGGCGCAAACCGCGTCTGCGCGCGATTCCGACGCAAAAGCCGTTCCCCTTGCCTGATGCGGCGGTGCATCCGGTTGACCCTCAGTTGGGTGCGCTCCGCTTCAGCGTCGATCGGAAAAAGAAGACCGTCTGCGCCCACGATGTGACGACCGGCCGTCTCGTCTGGGAGTCCAGCGGCGAGGATCGGTTCATCATCCCCGGTGCGGCGTTCCCCATCGACCTTTCGCCGGACGGTGAACTTTGGGTCGCCAACGTTGGCCGCAAACGACTGGAACGGCTCGATCCGCAGACAGGCCGGTTTATCGCGTCGTGGCAACCGACGGAACCCTTTGGCGGCTGCTGCAATCCTGTTCGTTTCGCTGCGCTGGCTGGCGGCCGCTTCGTGACGATGGAGAAGGGCACGCGTCGTGTCCGCATCTACGCCCCGTCAGGAGCGCTAGAACAAGAGCTTGCCACCGATCTCTCGCTTTCCGAACACGACTACTACCTCTATCGGGAAAAGCGTGTTGTCCACCTGTATGACGCCGCACGGCGTAGCCATTGGAAGGTTCGTTATGATTTCGACGCGTAAATTTCTGCGAATGTTATTTGGCGGGGGGCTGCTGGCTCCTTTCCTTTGGCTCGCCGGGAAACGGAAAAGCAGGAAGGCCGCCTTCCTGTGGCAGATCGATCCGGATAAATGCATTCAGTGCGGCAAGTGCGAGACCGCCTGCGTCCTGGAACACTCCGCCGTGAAGTGCGTCCACCAGTACGCCGCCTGCGGGTACTGTCTCTTCTGCAGCGGGTATTATCAGGACAAACGGGTCAAGTTCGACACCGCAGCCGAGAATCTGCGCTGTCCGACTGACGCCATCAAGCGCAAGTACATTGAAGATCCCTATTTCGAATACACCATCGATGAATCGGCGTGCATTGGATGCGGCCGCTGCGTGAAGGGGTGCGCGGCGTATGGGAACGGGTCGCTTTTTCTCCAAATCCGGCAGGAACTCTGCAAGCAGTGCAACCAATGCCGCATCGCCGAAATCTGCCCCTCCCATGCAGTCACCCGCGTACCCGCCGATCAGCCTTACATCTTCAAGCGTCCGCCGGAGGTGAAGACATGATTCCCTTCCTGGCTCAAGCCCGCTTCCCCGCGCCCGAGTTCGAAAACTATACCGTGCCGCAGCTTCAACTGGAAACGTTGGTCCGGGATCCGATCGCTTGGCGGGTGAGTGCCCTGTTGATTTTTCTCGTGGTGTCCGGTCTCTGTTTTTACCGTTGGCGCTCTTCGAAGGTGATGCGCCTGCTTGCGCTGGCGGGGGTTGTGATTTTTGGTTTCATTTTCACCGCCTGCCCATGTCCCGTCGGAATGTTTCAGAATCTGCTCGCCGCCTTTGTCCACGGCCAGCCGTTGGGGTACGGGCTGCTTCTGCTGTTTGCAATCCCCCTCGCTGCCGCTCTCCTCTTCGGACGGCTGTTCTGCGCGGGGGCCTGCCCACTCGGCGCCGTTCAAGAGCTGTTGCTTTGGAAAGCGATTCGCATTCCGGTGCCGGTTGACCGCGCCTTGCGGTTTATTCCGATTGCAATCTTTCTCTTCGTCGCTGTTGCCGTTGTGGCTGGCATGGCCTTTCCGCTCTGTTCGCTTGATCCCTATCTGCCGCTTTTCCTGTGGAGTTGTACCATTCCTACTGTCGCCTTTCTCGTGCTGGGGCTGTTCGTCTCCCGCCCGTTTTGTCGTTATGTTTGCCCCTACGGAGTTTTGCTTCGGCTCTTCTCCTTGGTTTCATGGAAAGCACCTTCGGTGACTGCCCAAACCTGCATCACCTGCCGACTGTGCGAACAGGGGTGCCCTAACGGTGCCATTCTCCCGCCCGAAAGCGCGCCGACGTCCGAGGAGCAGGCGCGCGGCGTCCGGCGGCTTTCCCGGCTTATTGCCGTTGTGCCGCTGGCGCTCTGCTTGGGCGGGATACTCGGCTGGATCGCGGCGCCAGTGATCAGCTCGACGCATCCCGCCGTCCGTTTGCTTGCCGATATCGAGGCCCACAGGACCGGCGACGCGGTCGAGGCGTTCGAGGCATCCGGCACCCCGCTGGCCCAGCTCCAAAACGAAGTCGCGCAGACCCGACACGTTTTCGATTGGGGAATGCCGTTGGCGGGCGTCCTTCTGGCGGGTGCGGTGATGGCCGAACTGATCGCTCAAGCCCGCCGCCGCAGGGAATCCAGCTCGTACACGATTGACCAGTCGCTCTGTTACTGCTGTGGACGGTGCTATGCGGCGTGTCCGCTGAACCGCAAACGCGAAACGAGAAAGGGGACCGCCACATGAACAACCACGCGATGCGTTCAACCTTCCGTTTCCTCCAAAGAGTCGCCGTGATCTTTTTGATCTGCCTGGGCCTGCACATGCTCCATGACGCCGTTCGGGGCGATCAGGTTCTCACGGCCGGACACGAGCAGCTGGAGTTGCTGAAGCAGCAGGACATGTCCAACCCGAAACTCGCTGCACTCGCTCGCGAAATGGATTTCATCTACCGTTCCACCTATTTCCAGACGCATGACAAACGGCGGTTCGGACTGAGACTCCTTGGCGTCGGATTGCTTGTGCTCTGTATCCTATTGGGTGTTGAACGTTTCTTCCTTCCGCCGGAACTTGCCGTCCCGAAAGGCTCATCGCCGGAACGCGACAGCGGCGGACTGATCGCCACCACTATCTGCGGGGTGGTTGCCCTATTGGCTGTTCTCATTTACATTCGTCATTCGTCTGATCGTCCAGCACCGCCCCAGCCCGAAACGACGGCCGTGGCCCAGGCTCCCGTTTCCAAGCAGGAGACTTCCGTTGCTCCACAATCCGTCGAAAACCCGACGCCGTCCTCCGCCGCTCAACCGCCGGCGCTTGCCGATGCGTTGGAGGCGGAGACGCGCCAGTGGCCGCAGTTCCGCGGTTCGCTGCTGCCCAACCGGAATGCGCTTCCCGCCAATTGGCGGTTCCGCGAAAAATGGAAGACCGCCATTGCCTCGCCGGGTTTCAACTCGCCGGTGGTGTGGGACGGCAAGATATTTCTCACGGGTGCGGATGAAAAAGCTCGAACCCTTTACTGTTACGATGTCCAGACGGGAAAGGAGAAATGGCGCGTGGTGTGCGACACGGCTCCGCGGATCCCGAAAGCATCGGAGGACACCGGTCTTGCGCCTCCAACCGTTTGCGTTGACGCGGAACGGGTCTATGCGATTTTTGGAACCGGCGAAATGGTCTGCTGCTCGCATGCGGGCGAGACGGTGTGGCGCAAACAGCTTCCTTACCCTGACGTCAATTACGGCTACGCCTCGTCGCCCTTGTTGTTGGGCGACCGGCTGATCGTCCAGTATGATCTCAACGAAGTCCAGACCCTTTACGCCTTCAATGTCCTGAACGGCGAGACGCTGTGGGAAAAGAAGAGGGACGCGGCGCCATCCTGGTCGAGTCCGGTGGCGTGGGTCGCTAACGGCAAGGCGATTGTTTTCACGGCGGGTTGCAAGACGGCCGAGGCGTATGATGCGCAAACGGGCGAGTCGCTTTGGCGACAGGAGTGCATGGGCGGGGAGGTGGCAACTTCTGGTTCTGTCCGGGACGGCATCTTCTACTTCTCAAATACCGGCGCATTCACCGGTGCCTTTTCGGCAACCGATGGAAAGATCCTCTTCAAGAATGAGGATACGCCCGCCCCTGACGTCGCCTCGGCCGTGTTGTACAACGACCTCTATATCCTTTTCACGAGCGGCGGAAGCGTCTTGGGTATCGACGCGAAAGACGGCAAGGAACTTTTCGAGGAAAATTTCGACAACGGTTTCTACGCGTCGCCCGTAGCCGTCGGGGGCAAGATCATAGCCGCCAATCTGGACGGCGACCTGCTGTTGCTCTCCGCCACGCGGGAGAAGCTGGTCGTCGAGGCGAAGTATTCGATGAAGACGAAGCTTTTCGCCGTTCCGGCGCTCTCCGGCGGAAACGTGATCGTGCGTACCGGAGAGAATGAACTGATCTGCCTGGAGGCGGAACCATGATGATCCATCCGCTTCTTCCTGAGTTGATCCGTCTTCAGCGCCGGGACCGCTATCTCGCACCCGATGCGCTGTCGGAGCTTTCGCGGCAACTCAAAATACCGGTCAACAGGATCATCAGCGTTGCCTCCTTTTACCAGGCGTTTCGCTTCAAGCCGTGCGGCAAGCACCAGATCAAGGTTTGCATCGGCGCGGCCTGCTATGTCAAGGGCGCGGAAAAACTTTACGATGCGTTTGCCGAGTACCTCGAACTTACGCCATGTGAGGACACCTCGGCAGACGGTCTCTTCACGCTCAGCAAGGTCGCGTGTCTGGGCTGTTGCATGTTGGCGGTAGCCGTTCAGATCGACCGCCACATTTTCGGACACGTCACGCCCGATGACATTCCCCGTATCCTCGAAGAGTTTCTGCTGATGTCGAGCGCCGAGGAAACATCCGCCGCCAAGGCGATTGCCGGCGGAACCGAGGCGGAGATTCGTGTTTGCCGCTGCTCGTCCTGCCGGGCGGCGGGAAGCGACCGTATCTTCGAGGCGCTCACCCGCGCCTGCCGTGACGAGCGGTTGCCGGTTACGGTCAAGGAGGTCGGATGCCATGGCATGTCCTATCGTGCGCCGATTGTCTCGGTGGTCTGTGTCGATGCGGTCTATCACTACGACCGCGTCAAGGAGACAGACGTCCACGCGCTGCTCAACAACCATTTCAAGCCGGCAGGCGGCATCAGGCGAATCTCCTGGGAAAGCAAACGGTTCCTCGATCGGTTCTACAGCCGCCACGCGTGTTCGTGCAGCGCGGCGACGCCGATGGACACGCTCGTCAACGCAACGCGCCTGGTGACGCGCAACAGTGGCGTCGCGTCGCCGGAATCGATCGACGATTATCGCA
>JAFSTA010000208.1 GCA_017450695.1 Kiritimatiellia bacterium
AAGGGCAACGTGACGGTGACGGACAAGCTCGTGTTCGACGCGGCGCAGCCGCCTTCGGCGGGCCTGACCGTGAACGGTTCGCTCACGCTCGGGTCGGGCGTGACGGTGGAGATCGCGAACACGAACCTCCTTACGCGCGGCACGATCCACACGCTCGCGACGTTCCCGACGCCCCTCGCCTCCGTGCCTGCTTCGAACCTGACGAAGCCGTGGTGCGTGTTCCTCACGAACGGCGGCAAGACGCTGAAGATGCACTACGAGGCCGGCACGATGTTCCTGATCAAGTAGGGAGGGTCGCGCTCCTGCGCGACCGCCGCCAAGATGGCGGCTCTCCATACGGGAGGGGCTCGCTCGGCCACATTTCGGGCACGGTTTCGTGAAAAAAGCAAAACCGTGCCCGAAGTGATGTTGCGTTAAGTGATAAAAAGTGGTATAATCAGGCCGTTCTCGGTCAAAAGGATTTTTCCCATGAAAGAGTTTTTCGGCAGAGAAGAGCTGCTTGAATCGTTGAAATCTCTCTGGAACAAGCGTGTCCCGTCGCTTGTCACTTGTCGTGGCAGGCGGCGAGTTGGCAAGTCTACGCTGATTGCCGAGTTTGCACGAAGGGCAGGTGCTCGCCTGATCAAGCTGGAGGGTTTGCGTCCGAAGGAGAAAATGACGAACGCCGATCAGCTCAAGTACTTCATATCTCAGCTTTCGCTGCAGACGGCGTGTGACGAAAGCCCCGTGTCTGATTGGCTGAAGGCATTTGCACGGCTGGATTCGCAAATATCGGACAAGGGGAAGACGGTCGTTCTCCTCGACGAGGTTTCGTGGATGGGGTATTACGACATCGCGTTCCCCGAAGTGCTGAAAGTGGCGTGGGATAATCTGTTCTCGCAGCACCGAAAGCTTGTCGTCGTGGTTTGCGGCAGCGTGTCCACGTGGATCAAGCGCAACATTATCGACAACGGGGCGTTTGCCGGTCGGCGTTCATATGACTTCGTCGTGCCGGAATTGCCGCTTCGGGAATGCGTGAAGTTCTGGGGACCCAAGGTGTCACGGGAGAACATGTCCGACATACTGGACGTACTGTCCGTCACCGGCGGCGTGCCGAGATACCTGGAGGAGGTGGATCCTGCGCTGTCGGCAGACGAGAACGTCCGCAAGATGGCGTTCGTGGCGAAGAGCGTGCTGGCCGTGGATTTCGAGGAGATGTTCAGGGACGTGATCACCGGCGAGCCGGGAATTCGGGCGGACATCCTGCGGCTCCTCTGCGACCAGCCGAGGAACGTGTCGGAGATCGCCTCTGCGCTTGGCATGGAGCGGAACGGACATCTGTCCGAGGCGCTGTCGGAACTGGCGGAGGCGGGATTCATCGCGCCCGACGAGGGTCTGAACCCCGAGACGGGGAAAGACGTCCAGCAGTTGCGTTTCCGGATCAAGGACAACTATGCGCGGTTCTACTTGAAGTACATCGAGCCGCGCCTGAAGATCATCGCGCGCGACGGATTCCGGTTCGCGTCCCTCGAGCAGTTGCCGGAATGGGACGTGATCAAGGGGATCGCATTCGAGAACCTCGTCATCAACAACTTCCGGGAACTGCTGCCCCGCCTTGGGCTGGAACGCTCCCTGGTCGTATCCGCCGCACCGTTCCGCAAGACGTCACGGTCGGGACGGGACGGTGTCCGGGGAGTTCAGGTGGACCTCCTGCTGCAGACGCGGCGGAGCATCTACCTTGTCGAGATCAAGCGTCGCCTCGCGCTGGGGCACGAGGTTGTCGATGAAATGGACGAAAAGGTCTCGCGCATCAAGCGTCCGCGCGGGGTTTCCCTCAAGACGGCGCTCGTCTACGACGGACATCTCGCGAAGACCGTCGAGGCGGACGGATACTTCGACGCGGTGATCGACATACGCGACATCGTGTTCTGACAATAGCTCGCCGACGGCGGCCGCACGCTGAAATTCGGCGCGGTGCGCGGAACGCAGGTGATCATCCGCTGAGGGCGGCGTTCCCGCCGCCAAGATGGCGGCTTCCCATACGGGAGGCTCGCAGTTTACTGCGACCGCCGATTCGGTCGTAACAAGTTGCGACCCTCCCATTCGGTCGCGCAGGAGCGCGACCCTCCCGGGCGGTGGTTTCGGCTCGCGTGTGAAAGCCGGAATGTGGTATGCTACCGGCAATGGCAATTTTCGCAAAGGAACGTGGATATGAAACGAAAACTTTTTGTGTATCTGGCAGCGATGGGAATCGCCGGCGGGATGGCGTTGACGGCGTTCGCGTTGCCGCCGGTGCATCCCGTCCTGCCGCCGGTGACGTACATTGACACCGAAACCGTCACCAACGTGCCGTTTACGGCGTGGCAGGAGCATGCCGGGAAGTTCAAGTTCAGCTTGACCTGTCGCACGACTGCCACGAACAACGTGCAGTTCGCGTTCGGGCGTGATGCGGACGATGATGGAATATTGTCGTTGGAGGAAAGCGATCTTGTTGTCGGCTGGGACTGTGGCAAGTGGTTCGTGCAGGGCGGGTACGATGCGGAACGAATGGAAACTGCAGTCGGCACGGGCGACGGGCAGACGCTCGCATGGATGGTACGACTTTCTCCCGTCACGGCGACGCCCGCGTCCGTCATGGCGACCGTTGACGGCACGCCCGTGTTTGTGGGCATGGACGCCGGGATATTCTATCGCAAGAACTGGAACATGTTACGCCTGACGGGACGCGGACTTGCCGACTCGGGGGAGTCGCCGGTGGTGCAAATTCTTCCTGACTCGCTCACCATCTTGATGAGGTGACGGCATGGCGCAGTTTGTCGAGGCAATCCCGCATCTTCTCTTGCGCATCTTCGCGCCCGCGCTAGGCGTCTGTCTTGTGGCATGGCTGCTCGTGCTGTTCATCCAGCTCTTCTCGGGGAAGCGACACTCTTGTCGCTTCCTGTCTGAGGAAAATGGAAGCGGCGAGAGCGCCACTTCCCCGAGGTGCGGCCTCGGCAAGCCCGTCTGGGTGGGACTCGCCGCGCTCGCAATCGTCTGTACGACGCTGTGCGGCAAGAACACGAATGGCGTGCAGGGTGTTGGCGGCCCGCTTCTCCAATTCAACCCGCCGATTGTCCTCACCGTCACGCCGGAGGACATCACCAACGGTTGGCGCGTGGCGGAGAAAACAGAGGCCGAGTCGTTTGCGCAGCCATCCGCCAATGCGATCACGAACGAACCCTGGCGCCGGCGCGGCGCGTTCGATGACGCTCTCCGCATACCTGCCAACGAATTGTCGTATCCATACGCAACGGGCGTGACCGTCCTCGCGCGCGGCGAGCTGCGCACCAGCATCCGCACGCACGACTTCCCGCCCGCATTTGAACAGGCCCTCTCGCTTCTACCGCTCGTCAACTGGCCACAGCTCCCAGAAGGGCGGAGCGAGAGCGTCTTTTGGTACGGCACCACGCCTTCCAACACGCTGCTGACGACCTGGTGGAATGCCGCGCTTGGACGCGACGCGACAAACCCCGTCAACTTCCAAGCGGAACTTTTTCCCGACGGGGGCTTCACCTACCGCTACGAGGACCGTACCGTGCGCCATGCGCGCGTGTGGCCGTTCGACTGGGACGACGACGGGCTGGAGAATACCGTCGACCCCGACCCGCTCACGCCGGGACCCGACGCCCACGGCACCAACGCGGAATGGTACAACACCGTTTGCTCCAACGTGCTGGAGGCGGTCGCAACAAGTTGCAACACTCCCGGGGAAGGGACGCGCTCCTGCGCGTCCGTTGAACTCTCGTGGCGCGCGGACGTTAACTCCAACGCCTACTACTTTGTTGACGTTGTGACGGAGCGCGGCCCTGCGCCGATCTACTTCCTCGGCGACCGCGAATCGCGCCTCGGGAACCCCGTGTTGGTGGCACGAGCCTTCGAGACCAACCGTGTGCCGCTCCTCATCGGCATCGACTACGCCATCACCTCTCCCGTTCCGTTCACGGTGTCGTACCCCATGGAATACATGTACCCCGAGTTGGAGACGAACGAACTCTGCCGTGCACACATCCGTTGGCCGCTGGGGTTTAGCGTGGCATTGGATGGGTACGGCGGGTACTATGTAACCGCCATTCCGTACGATCCGGGCGGGACATTTCAATGGGGAAACGGCGGTGCTGGTGGTATGCGATCAGGAGGCGTCCGGTCTGGGGATTCAGGATCGTCGTCATGTGAATATTCCTTTTACGGGAATTGGCTCGGTTTTATGTGTGCGGGGTCGGACTGCGGGTGTCACGGCTGCTCCGTGGACGGCGCATACACCATGGAGTGTTCCACGTTCAATCTCCCTACGCTTTTCTGCGGATGTTCATACGATGATCCCGATGATCCCCCCGATGATCCGCCCGACGAACCGTTTCCCGTAACTCCATCCGTTTCAATCACTTTTAGCGCACCGGCGGTCATATTCGAAGACCGCTACGAGGCATCGCCTAACAACTGGGTGGAAAAACGCTCGACGACGAACACGCTCACCGTGACTGCCTCCGGCGGAGCCAGCGGTGCCACGTTGATCCTTTCCACGGGAAATCTTGAATGCCTTCAGCGCGTTGGCGGCGGCTCCGTGTCCTTGCCGGCGGAGATCGTCCTTGGCCCATACATGTCGTACAAGGCCGCATTCCGTTGTGAAGGAGCTGGGAACGGAGGAACGCCGTCGGTAAGCGGTATCATCTCTGGTCTAGACGGTACAGACTCGTCATGCGCGCAGACATCTGTGGTGAGGGTGGAGATACAGCGGCAGCGTTCGGCACCTGATAACGACCGCCTCAATCGACATGAATACGGGATAGGAGAGCGGATGTATATTTATCAATATCCGTCATTCCCTCGGATTTCTGTCTTGGCAACGGATGCAACAGTCAACAGCCCTTCGCTGCATATTATTGATTGGGGAGTCTCTGATGTTGAACATACGATTTTGTTCTCCCTGTATGGCGTAGAGTATGTGCCGCTTGTAAGGGTCTTGAAACCGACAGGAATTGAAGGATATGAGCCCCATGCACAGACCTACGGGCTGCCTGCGGGTAGAGCCGGTGGGCTTGAACTTGTCCAGCGTTTTCGGATTCTACCATTAACAGTGAGTTTCTCAAAGATTCAAGTCGAGGAGGTCCCTTGTGATGAGGAACTTCCGGCAACTGGATATTTCATTTACACGCCCACGAATAGAGCCTATCGTTCGCATACGCGGACGGCAGGAGCAGGGAGATGGTATGCAGTTGAGGATGGAAACTGCTGGGGGCTGAGTCAAAATGTTCGTGATTTTGCCGGACGCAAAGGCGAACTTCGGCGAATGATGCCGAATGGTACGGAGACCACCAATACAGATTATGGCTGGCTAGGCGGAACCATGACGTGGAAAGTTCCGTTCGGGTGGAAACATTGGACGGCAGGCGATTCGGCCGGTCCTGTTGGACGTTTCGCCGAGGATACGCGACAAATCATGTCGGTTACGGCTGATGGGACGTTCAGCGTGCAGAAATTACAGCATTCGGCAATGCGGCAAACCAACGGTGCGGTTACGGTTTATAACCAAATGGGCGTGATTCTCAGTAATTGAAAAGACAAAAGGAAGAATGAAATGAAGAAGATTACAACGAAAACAGTTCTCATGCAGTATACATGTGCTATTGCTTGTTATTTGTTGTCCGGTTCCACTGCATTGTACGCAGTGACATCTGATGAGAGCATGACAGTTACGGTTACGAATCAACTTGGAATAAGTGCCGAAAAAGAACGGGAAGTCAGACAATCCATCGCGCGTGCCCCGGAAGTGATTCTTTCCCTGGACGCGGATGTTGGTGTCTATGTTGATGAAACTTGTAAAATGATAGCAGGGTTTCCCGATCCGGCTACACGCCGTCGTTACTATCGTGCGTTCATAGACCGAGCTTGTACAACGTGTTTTGAAAAAATAGAGGAAAATGTCCCGTTTGAGATGCCTGATGTGGATCCCGACTTTCATCGTTACGATAGAAACGAAGAGATAGGCAGATTACAGTCTCTCGCCAGGTGTCGCTTGGAAAAGGTGGCAGAAGATATATGGATGCGTCTTTTTTTTTATGACCCGGTAACGTCAACGCTGGAAGACCAGTTTTATTCGTGGTTCAAGTTCATCGAGAAGATGGAAAGCGAAGAACGGAGAGTTAGACGCAAACGGCATAGTCTTTGCGATCACGCGATAGATCAAATTGAATATCATTTCAATTTCGTCTATTTTAAAGTAATGGATGCCGTAAAAGTTACTCCAGACCCGCAAGACATCGCAGTATTCAAGGCACGTTTCAAGCAAGTGGTAGGCCGTCCGATCCGGTCAGCGGAGCAGTATAGGGAGGATGCTAGGCGAAGGGTCGAGGCGTTCCAAAAGGCAAGGGAAAAAGAAAAGGGAGATTTGCGAAAAGGAAAGATTATACAAGAGGGCACACTGTAGAGTAATAGGGGAAATGGCAATGGATAACCCAAAACAGGCCGCCCGCAAGTTTGTGGAGCACTGGACTTTCCGGCGCGGCTAAAACAATATGCGGGAGGGTCGCAGTTTACTGCGACCGCCGATTCGGTCGCAACAAGTTGCGACCCTCCCATCCGGTCGCGACGGAGCGCGACCCTCCCGGGCGGTGGTTTCGGCTTGCATGAAAAAGCCGAAATGTGGTATGCTACCGGCAAGTACAATTTTACTCAAAGGAACGTGAATATGAAACGAAACCTATTTGTGTGTATGGCGGCGATGGGAATCGCCGGGAGCATGGCGCTGTCGGCGCAGGCGGCGACCGACTTGGCGGGCGCGGACATGACCGTCACGTCGCTCGTGGGCGACGAGGTGTTCGAGAACTCGTCCGCGACGGCGGCGACGCTCACGCTCGATCTCGCGGACGACGTGACGTGGACGGGCAGCGTGTCCGGCCCCGTGAATCTCGTCAAGACGGGCGCGGGCACGCTCACGGTGGACGGCGACGGCTACCAGGGGACGGGCGGAATCTCGATCTCGAACGGCATCCTCAAGCTCGGCCATAACTGCGGCTCGCGGGCCCTTGGCGTGGCGGACACGGTCGTCACCATCAACGGCGGTACGCTCGACATCAACTATCCGAGCACTTTGACGACAGACGCCGCCTGCATCCCGCGCGACACGATCACGCACGACGTGATCCTCCACGTCGCCGGAACGGGCTTCAACGGCTTCGGCACGATCACGAACAGTATAGGAAACACGCATTATAAGAACAAGGCGTTCGGACGGATCGTTCTGGACGACGATGCGGCCATCGCCACGTGCGGGCGCATGGATTTGGAAAAGTCGACGTCTGCCGGGTTCGATTACAAGGGGACAGGTACTTTTTCCGGTGCGCATACGGTCACCTTCCTCGGCAAGGGCAACGTCTCCGGTGCGGAGTTCGGCGGGATGTCCGACTCCACCTGGACGCCGAGCAAGATCGTCCTCGCGCCTACCAGCACGCTCGGCTTCGAGGGGTCGCCTACGGTGAACGTCCCGGGTGGCATCGAAATGCACGACGCGCTGCTCGCGTTCACCGACGCCGCGCCGAAGGGCAGC
>JAFSTA010000209.1 GCA_017450695.1 Kiritimatiellia bacterium
CCCCGTCAATTTCTTTGAGTTTTAGCCTCGCGGCCGTACTCCCCAGGCGGCACGCTTAACGCGTTTGCTTGAAGACAGGCGCGGTGAATGCGCCTACCTTTAGCGTGCACCGTTTAGGGTCGGGACTACCAGGGTATCTAATCCTGTTTGCTCCCCCGACTTTCGCGCCTCAGCGTCAGTTGCGTTCCAGGAATCCGCCTTCGCCTCCGGTGTTCTGCAGGATATCAACGCATTTCACCGCTACACCCTGCATTCCGATTCCCTCTCCCGCACTCCAGCACGGCAGTTTGGGACGCACTTTCCGGGTTGAGCCCGGAGATTTCACATCCCACACACCGCGCCGCCTACGCGCCCTTTACGCCCAGTAAATCCGAACAACGCTAGCGACCTCTGTATTACCGCGGCTGCTGGCACAGAGTAAGCCGTGGCTTCCTCTTGGCGTACCGTCAACTCGGGCGGCCGTTGACCGCCTCCGCCTCTTCCGCCATGACAGGAGTTTACGACCCGAGGGCCTCCATCCTCCACGCAGCGTCGCACCGTCAGGCTTTCGCCCATTGCGAATGATCCTCGACTGCAGCCCCCCGTAGGGGTTTGGGCAGTGTCTCAGTCCCAATGCGGCTGGCCGTCCTCTCAGACCAGCTAACCGTCGTAGCCTTGGTGGGCCGTCACCCCGCCAACAAGCTGATGGTACGCGAGCCCCTCCCCGCGGTGCGGCTTGCGCCGCATTTGGGGCGGCCCGGATGCCCGGGCCGCCCGCCGTCCGGGGTCAGCCCCCCTTTCGGGGGGGTGTCCCGGCCGCGGGGGCAGGTCGCTCACGCGCTCCTCGCCCTTCCGCCACTCTAGGCCCGGGTATCGCTATCCGGGCTTGCCGTCCGACTTGCATGCCTAATCCACGCTGCCAGCGTTCGTTCTGAGCCAGAATCAAACTCTCAGAAAACAAATCCCCGCCGGGCGGGCGTCCGCCCGCCCGGCTCGTCTCTCGACTTGAACTCAATCGACGGGACTCTTCCGAGTCCCACCGCACTAGCCTCATTCTCTCTCGTTCCGTCTCCGGCCGTCGGGCCCCGGCTCCGGCGCCCCCTCCGGGCCCGCTCCATCGCGGCCCCCGGGGCGCCCCGCCCGGCCTTCCGACTTTCGACTTCGGCAAAACGGTTCCGCTCTCAAAGATCCATCGCCCCCGCGCCGCACCAGTGGCGTCGCGAAAACGTTGGTCAGAATACCAAAAGCCCCGGCGCCGCGCAACGGGAAAAACGGAAAAAGTTGCGTTCCGTCGTTTTTTCGCGTTTTTCGTGCCGTTTTCCGCGTTTCCGCCCCCTTTTCCGCGCGCCGGGGAGGCGGGACCGCGCCGTCTCCGGCGCGGCGCAGGACAAAAATGGGCGGGGCCGCGCAACAAAACAAGCGGGGCCGCGCCCCCGTGTTTTGGATTAGCCCCGATGGGGCACCTGGCCCCGCAGCGGCACTTAGACGCGCCAGCGGCACTTAGACGCGCCAGCGGCACTTAGCCCCGCAGGGGCGCTTAGACGCGCCAGCGGCACTTGGCCCCGCAGGGGCACTTGGGCGGCGCGGCCGCAACTTGGCGCCAGCGGCGCAAAAAAAAGCCCCGCGCACCGGAATGGCGCGCGGGGCTCTCGAAACGGACTAGCTGCTAGCGGAGCTGATCCATCGTGACGACAGGCAGATCCTTCTGCGCGGCGTCCTTGAGCGCGGGCAGCTTCGCGGTATCGAAGCAGTAGCCCTTGCCTTCGACGAGCGGCCACACGACGGGCGCGGTGTTCAGCACCGTCGCCTGGAAGCCCTGCATCGTCGCGCCCATGTTTCCGGTGTGCGAGGAGTTGCAGGCTTCGTTCTCGATCACGAACGGGTACTGGTATCCCTTGGACATCAGGAGTTCGAGGAACTTCGCCCAGTCCAGACTGTCGCTGCCGCCGAATCCCGGCAGGCGCGGCTCGTAGGCGTACCGGCACCACTCGTTGTTGGTGGTCGGCACCTTCGCCTTTTTGGCGAGCGCCTGGCTGACCTGCTGCATCGGATAGACGCGGCCCCAATAGACGGCGTGCGCGTTCGCGGGGAAGTTGCGCGTACCCTTGATGTGGATGCGGCGGATGCGCTTGATGTCGCTGTTGAGGATCACGTCGCAGGGATCGATGCACTGCCAGATGTCGTGCGAGGGATCGTAGGTCTCGGCGTGCGCCTTGCTGGGGATCAGCGCGTACATCAACTTGCGCGCGGCGAGGCAGCAGGGCAGGTTGTTGTAGGTCGTCGGCGCGGACGCGGGCTGCCACCCTTCCATCGGGCAGTTCTCATAGACCAGCGTGACGCCCAGGCTCTCGGCGTACTTCACGATCGGGGCGAAGACTTTCTTGTACTCGTCGAGGTTCTTCTGGAATCCGCCGTCCTCGCGCCCCAACTCCTGGTTGTAGCCGACGAAGGTGCCGACCACGACGTCGTTGGCGTCACCACCGAGAAGCGCCGCAATACGAATCAGCTTCAGGATGTGGTTCTGGTTCTGCACGCGGATGTCGGCGGGGCCGCCGATCATGTTGTCGTACGCGCCGAGCGAGAGACGGATCTGCTCTTTGTTCAGGCGCTCGATCAGCTTGGCCGCGTCGTCACGCGTGAAGTGATCGTAGTCGAGGTGCGTCGCCGTGTGGTCGGCGCGCGTGCCGTCCTTGCGGAACACGCACAGTTCCATTCCCTGCGCCCCTGCGCTCTTTACCTTCTTGACCACCTGGTCAAAAGTCAGTTTCGGAAACGCGGAAGTCATCAACCAAATCTGATTGTTCATAGTAAGTCAGTCCTTTCTTCACTGCCTAAGTAACAGTAACGAGTCCATTATGCGGTTTTCCCGCCCGCTTGTCAATCCACAGTAAAAGGGTAAAAGATGAAAAAGTGAAATGGTTCCATCGCCGCCTCCGGCGGCTTGAAAGGGTGAAACCCGATTTCAAGCGACGCGGTCGCGCCATGACTAGTCTTCGTCGGTCGCGCCCTTCAGAACGGCGATGAACGCGGCCTGCGGGACATGAACCTGCCCGAATTCCTTCATGCGCTTCTTGCCTTCCTTCTGTTTCTTCAGCAGTTTCTGCTTGCGCGTGACGTCGCCGCCGTAGAGCTTGGCGAGTACGTCTTTGCGGAAGGGACGGATGTCCTCGCGGGCGATGATCGTGCGGCCGATCGCAGCCTGCACGGGGATCTTGAACATGTGCGGCGGAATCGTGCGGGCGAGCGCCTTGCAGATTTCCAGTCCGCGCGCACGGGCCTTGTCGCGGTGGACCATGCAGGAGAAGGCGTCCACCACCTCGCCGTTCAGCAGGATGTCCATCTTTACGATGTCGCTTTCCTGGTATCCGGCGGGAACATAGTCGAAGGAGGCGTAGCCGTGGCTGATGCTTTTCAGCTTGTCGTTGAAGTCGATCAGGATCTCGTTGAGCGGCAGCTGGCAGGTGAGCATCACGCGTGTCTTGTCGAGGCTTTCCGTGCCGTTCATCGTGCCGCGCTTGTCCATCACCAGCCGCATGATCTCGCCGATGCACTCGTTGGGCGTGATGACGGTCGCGGTGATGAGCGGTTCCTCGATCTTGCCGATGTTGGTGACATCGGGCATCTGCGAGGGATTATCGACCTCCATCTCCGTCCCGTTGTTGAGCGTGATGCGGTAGATGACGGCGGGCGTCGTGCTGATGAGGTCGAGATCGAACTCGCGCCGCAACCGCTCCTGCACGATCTCCATGTGGAGGATGCCGAGGAAGCCGCACCGGAAACCGAAGCCGAGGGCGATCGAGCTTTCCGCCTTGAAGGTAAAGGCGGCGTCGTTGAGGTGCAGTTTCTCCAGTCCCGCGTGAACCTTCTCGTACTCGTCGGTGCTGGACGGATAGATGCCGCAGAAGACCATCGGCCGCACTTCCTTGAATCCGGGGAGGCATTCCTGCGCGCCGTCCTTCACGGTCGTCACGGTGTCGCCGATGCGGATGTCCTCGGGATTGCGGATCGTGCCGACGATGTAGCCGACCTGTCCCGCCTCCAGTTTCGCGACGGGCTTCTGTTCGGGGGAGAAGATGCCGACCTCCTTGACCTGCGTCGTGTAGTCGTTGCTGAGGAACCGGATGGCGTCGCCGGTCTTGACCGTCCCATCTACCACGCGCACATAGACGATCACGCCGCGAAAGGCGTCGAAGCGCGAATCGAAGACCAGGCAGCGCAACGGCGCGTCGAACCCCGCCGTGGTCGGCGGCGGAATCTCGTGTACGATCGCCTCCAGCACATCCGGCACATTCTCGCCCGTGCGCGCGCTGATGCGCAGCTTCTCCTTCACGGGGATGCCGAGCACCTCCTCAATCTGCTCCGTCACCTCGTCGGGGCGCGCCGCCGGCATATCCACCTTGTTGAGCACGGGAACGATCTCCAGGTTGCTGTCCACGGCGAGATAGGTGTTGGCGACGGTCTGCGCCTCCACGCCCTGCGCGGCATCGACCACCAGCACCGCGCCCTCGCACGCTTTCATGCTTCGCGAGACCTCGTAGGAGAAATCCACATGTCCCGGCGTGTCGATCAAGTTGAAGAGGTAGTTCTTGCCGTCCCGCGCCGTGTACATCATGGAGACGGGATGCGACTTGATCGTGATGCCGCGCTCGCGTTCCAGATCCATCGCGTCAAGCGTCTGCTCGCGCAGGTTGCGCGGATCGACCGCATGGGTCAATTCCAGGATGCGGTCGGAGAGCGTCGTCTTCCCGTGATCGATGTGGGCGATGATGCAAAAGTTCCGAATGTGGTCAAGTGTCTGTTCCATGACGGACAGTATAGAAAAAGAAACGCCGCAAGAAAAGCATAAAGAAGCGTAAGCAATGAAACGGGGTAAACCCCGAACCCCACCATGCGGTGCCCCGAACCCCGACATGGTGCCCCGAACCACACCATGCGGAACGCGCAAGGGGACGCGACGGAGTACGCCTTTGCGTCTCTGCGTGAGGTACAGCCTCCTTACTGACTGCTCTCCCGACTCAACCGGCGGCGTTGCTTGCGGCGGTCGTAGCGGTAGATTTGCCAGGCGTTCCAGGTGTTGTGGTAGATCACGTAGAAGATGGGGCCGAGGGCGACGAACGCATTGGCGTATTGCAGCGCCAGGTAGATGGTGAGCGAGGTGTTTTTCTGTCCGAGCAGCTGGCTGCATTCGCGCCGCAGACGCTTCGGGGCCGCCAGTCGCCCGAACCAGAAATTGCAGACGCAGAGGGCGAGTGAGACCGCCGCGATGGAGAGTGCGTTCCACGCCGAGATGTCATGCGTCTGGAAATCGTACCGCGCGATGGAGGCGATCACGAAGAGCGTGAACGACCAAAGCAGGAAGGAGAAGGATTTCAGCCGCTTGGGAAGTTCGCGGATCGACGGAACCAGTTTCTGCGCGAGCGCGGCGGCGCCGAACGGCAGGAGGATCACCTGCACCAGCGTCCAGGCAACGCGCCCGACAAAACCGAACGTGAGCGTCCCCGTTACCCACGGCAGCAACAGGAGAAAGGAGAGGCAGATGCCGATGTTAGAGATGGTAAAGCCCGTCAAGGCGAACCCCACGCGCGCGTTGAGAAACGAAAGGATCACCGGCGCGGCGGTGGCGGTCGGGGTGATGCCGACAAAAAACGCGGCCTTCGCCAAGTCCGCCTGCGCGGGCAGGAACAGGCGGATGAGGAGGTAGGGCACCACGCCCAACAGGAGGTTGAGAACCAGCAGCCGCAGATGTTCCACGCGCGGCCTCAGGTCGCGGAACGAGACCTTGAGGCAGGAGATGAAGATCATCGCAGTCAACGCCCATCGGACGGCGTTGTACGGCGGATCATTCAAAACATGGGCCTGTGGAATGCACAGGCCCATGGTCAACGGAATCAAAATGAAAGACGGGCGCAACAGCGCTTTCAGCATCGCGCGCCCCTTTCGCTCACAACAAGTGTGTCCCGCGCCGTTTCCGGCGCGGCGCAGAACCCAGACGCCGCGCAGGACACGGATGCGGCGCAGAACAGAGGTGCCAAGCAGAACCGAGGTGCGGCGCGAAACCGAGGCGCGGCGCGGAACACGGACGCAGGGCGGAGCTGAAGGTTACTTGTCCTTCTTCTCGTCTTTGTCCTTGTTGTCGTCCTTTTTCTCGTCATCATCTTAGTCGTCAACATCGTCATCGTCGTCGTCATTCGCCTTCATGGTTTCGACGAACTTCACGATGCCCTGGGCTTCTCCGGGCGAGAGCTGCATCTTTCCGTTCAAACCCGCGTCATAGTAGAGCAGCCCGTCGGCGTTGGGCATGGGGGCAAACACTTTGAGTATTTCCGCCCCTTCGATGGGTTCTTCCGCGTTCTTGGTGAGTTCCACAACTTTGTTGACGATCTGACAGAACGAGAACCAGGTGAGCTGGGTCAGAGGTTTCCCTGCCTTCTGGTAGGCTGCCTTGGCCCGTGCGCCGCCGGTGAGAATCGACTTCAGCGCGGGAGGATTCGCCGTGCTGAAGCTCAGGATGCTACCGTCGTCCGACTTCGCAACCGAGCTGACATAGGTCTTGCCGAAGATCGCCTGCAACACATTGGCCAACTCCTTCGCATCCTCCTGAATTTTGTCGGCGGAGAGTTTGTCATTCGCCTCCGTGATGTACTTGTCGTTGATGATTGTGATGAGCTGCGCCAGCGCCTCCTTGGAGAAATCCAACGTTCTCGTCAGGCCGTCCTCGCTCAGCGTCAGCACCTTCTGCCCCGCGACAGCCTTGTCCAGCGCCTGTACCAGCTGGCGATTGATGGAACGGGAAAGATCGAGCACCTCGTCCGTCTTGCCGGGCTTCGCGATCGCCTTGGAGATGCCATAGAGCTTGGTATCCGCCGTGTAGCCGAGAGCGCCGGCGGAGTCCTGCACCAATGCGGCACAATCCACAACAGCCTTCAGCACGGACTCCAGCGCGTCGGTGAGATCTTTGTATTTCTCGCCCGCCTCCTTCTTGACGATCTTGACGAGTTCCGAAAGCAAGACCTTCAGTTTCTGGATTTTCTCATCGGTCGGACCGCTGGCCGCCACATACAGGAATGTGTCATCCGGAATCGTTTCCAGCAGAGACGGGTTAAATGGCTTTACAGCCGCAATCTGCTGTGCCTCTTCGGTTCCGGGCGTCGCCTTCCCGTCCCACGCAATGAAGAGTCCTCCATTCGCCGCATAGCCGATTCCCAAATGATAGGCGGAGTACTGCCCGATCTTTTGGATATCCTTCAACTGCTCCACCTGGGCGAGTTCCTGCAACGATGCGAAGGCTTTCTTTTCGTCTTTCGCCATCTTGCGCGCCTTCGCCGCCTCGTTTTCCGAATAGACCGTGGCCATCTTCTGCAGGACGGAGAGTCCGTCTTTCGTCAGCTCGATCGCCAACGCCTCTTCGCCGGGCAGCGCGGCCAAGACCTGGGCGCAATCGACCTTCGCGCGAACGATGCAATCCTCCTTTTGCGCGATCACGAGGTTCTTACCCTGGAACGCGGCGAGCTGCTTGCCTTTGCCATCCGGCATCTCGAAGATGCCGTTCGCCTTGGCGGTCAATTTGCGGGCGGCGACATACGCCTGTTCCTCCTGCAGCAGCGGAACGACCGCGGCAATCGTCCCGTTTTCCGTCAGCGAACTGACCAGCTCGTCCGGCTCCGTCGGCAGGTTCTTGTCTTCGAGGTAAAGCAGAATCGCGCCGGGCTTCGTCTGGTCGAACGTCCCGACCGCCTGCTGCAGTCCCTGCTGCAAAAATCCAATGCCCATCGCGCCCGCCATCGGCTGACCGAAATCAGCGCAGATCTTGGAAATTGCGGTTCCCAGCTTATCGACGCTGGCGACGCGGATGGTCGCCATGTGCTTTAACTCAGCCTGTGCGGAAATCGCTCCCGCCAACAGAACGGAAAACAAAATTTTTGTCTTCATCATCATCCACTTCCTTTCTTGCTTAAAACAATACACTTCGCTCCACTTGAACAAAGTGAGAAGCTACTATACCCGATTTACACGCAGATTTCCACTAGAAATTTTGCAAGGAGACGGGGGCGTTGCCCCCGAACCCCCGGCGGTGGCGGTTCCGGTCGCTTTCCGGCGTTGCCCCGAACCCCCGGCGGTGGCGGCGCCGGTCGCTTTCCGGCCTTGCCCCGAACCCCCGGCGGTGGCGGCGCCGGTCGCTTTCCGGCCTTGCCCCCGAACCCCCGGCGGTGGCGGTTCCGGTCACTGTCCGGCGTTGCCCCCGAACCCCCGGCGGTGGCGGCGCCGGTCGCTTTCCTGCCTCGCCCCGAACCCCCGGCGGTGGCGGCGCCGGTCGCTTTCCGGCCTCGCCCCGAACCCCCGGCGGGAGCTTGTTCTGTGGGGCGGGCGGAAGCTCGCCCGCTTTCCCTCACTGCACGCGGAAGAGGGTGGTGGAGAAGGTGGCGCCAACCGGCGTGAAGACGATGCGGTCGGTGTCGGCCGCGATTTCGCGGCGTTCGGGATAGAGCATCGTCACCTTCGCGCGGCGCGGCAACCGGATTGTCTTTTCGCCGGGCGTGGCGGTGTGGAGCGCGACGCAGGCGGCGCTCGCGTAGATGACATCGCGCGAGTCCTCGTCCCAGATGTGGATGCCGTGCGCGGCGAAGAGTTTGCGCAGATCGTCCGTCGTGAGCGGCGTTCCAGGAATGACGACCGTCTTTCCCTTTTCTCGGAGTCCCGCCACGAGCCGTTCTTTCTCCGGCGTCATCCAGTGGAGGTTGCAGAAGATGTACATCTTGTAGTCCTTCAGCTGACCGGAGGCGAGATCGACGACCGACGCCGTGTCAAACGGTACGCCCGTGTGTCCGAGCGCGTGGACGAGTCCGCTCGTCCGCTCGTCGTTGACCCGCGAGGAACCGGCGTTCGTGAGCAGCACGCTCTCGTAGTCGCCCACCACCAGCACCTCGGAAATGCTTCGGCAGTCGGTGATCTCCCGGCGGATCGGGAATATCTTTCCGAAAAGTTCGTTGAACTCCGGTGCGTCATACCAACCCTGGCCGAAATCGTAGTACCAAAAGCCGCAACCCCAGCAGAGCGACGAGGCGAAATCGCGCGCCAGAATCGCGATGTCCTCCTCGCGCGTTTTCGAGTGGAGGTGGCACCCTGGGTTGACGGTCAGGGTCGTACGGGTGTCCGCCTCCATCAACGCGAGCTTGCCGCGCCGGCGCGTCGCCTCCAGAAGGCGGCGCGAATACTGCCCGTTGCCGCCGTCCCGCGCCTCGGATGAGTAAGGGAACGGCGAGACCTGAAAATCGACGTAGGGCGAATCGAGAATCGCCTCGTTCTCCAAGTGCCACCCCTCCGCCGGAAACGGCATCTCGAAGAAGTAGCCGCAGTAGTTGCCCAGGAGCGCGCGCCCGCCGCAGGCCTCCTTCGCGGCGCGGTTGAAGTCGAAGAGGCAGTCGCGCACCTGCTCGGAATGGCAGCGCAGGTAGTCGAGCGTCGGACGGTCTTTCACCGGATCGCGCAGCGTCCCCGCCGAGGTGCGCAAACGTTCCTCCTTCGCGGGGACCTCCGCCGTCGCGAAGGTGACGCCCGGTCGGTTCCACGCGCGGCGCAACGCCTCCACGTCGCCTTTGTATTCGCGTTCGAGCCAGCGGCGGAACGCCGCCGTCATCGCCTTGCCGGTGTCCGGCATGTGATGTGCCATGCCGAAGTAGTGCCATTCGTGATAGACGCCGAAGTCGGGACGGTAGGCGTAGATCCGCTTCGCGTACGGCGTCGACTCAAGATGGCCCACGAGACGCGCGATGAAATCGGCCACGTCGCGTCGCCAAACGGTCGAGGCGAACGACGGCGCCAAGACATTCCGAAGCGTGTCGCCGACCGAAGGGTCGGGCGCACCGTTCGCGTAGCCGACCAGTTCGTCGGGATGTTTCTGGATCCACCATCTCAACGGATATTCGCAGGCTATGCTGATCTGGAACCGGGCTTCGGGATCGATCGACAGAACATCCCGTATCTTCCGTTCCGCGTCGGCGAAGTCGATCGAGCCGTCTTCCCGCCATACGTTCGGTATCCGTACGCCGACGCCGTAGAGATGCATCCCCGCGTCGCGGAACATCGCGGTCTGCCTCCGCAGGGCGGTGCTGTCGCAGTTCCAGTTTTCCGACGCGTTGTAGAACGCCGTCTCGAACCGTCTGCCGCCGATGTCGAAATAGGGCTTGCCCTTCTCGTAGATGATCTTGCAGACGGGCTTGGGTTCGCCTTCCATCGCCTTCAACGCCTTCTCCACCCGGACCTGACGCGCGGCGAGGATGGCATCCCGGCGCGTATGCTCGTCGGGCAGCATGAGCTGTGACATGTCGGCAAGCGACATCCACGGCATCGTCAGCACGTCGGCGAAAACGCGTGCGCGTGGCCACCCCGAATCGTCGAACCCGATGCCCGTCCAGCCATCGGCAACCGCCTTCGAACAGCGCCAGTCCGCTGCCGAAAACACGGCCTCCCGGTGTCCGTCCGCATAGGTCAGAACCAGCGAGAGGCAGACGCCGCCGCTTCCGGCGAGGTTGCATCCTTCCGCCGCCAGGACATGACGCCCCGGCCGCTTCAGCGTTGCGGTGAAGTCCAGAGGCGTGTCGATTACCATCGCGTTTCCCGTCACCCGAACACCGTCCAGATACACGCAGCCGGCATCATCGATCCACCACCGCGCCTCCGCTTGGACCAGTCCCTCGCGGGTCTCGAACACACGGCGGTAATAACGCTTCTTCCCGATTCCGTCCGGGAACGGTTCGTCCGGACAAATCCAGCGCACGACGCTCGACGGCGTTTCGTCCGCGAGATCCGCATCCGCATTCCGCACTAGACAGAACACCAGCGCGAGTACCGTCGTTCCTAGCTGCCACCACATCATCTGTTTTTTCTTCATACGTATCCTTGTTTAGCTGGTAGGTGTTAGCTTTTAGCTAGTAGCTGGCAGCTAGTGGCTGGTGGCTCCATTCCCCTCACGAAACGCGGTCGCCCCAGAGCGCGGCCGACACATTCTCGCAACCGGCCTTCTTCGCCGCAACCAGCCGGGGACGGATCATAGGCGTGGTGAGACGCCCCGTCTTGTGGCCGAGTTCCCAGAGGTGGCCAAAGACCACGCGCTTCGGCTTCACCTGGCGCACCGCCTTCTCCGTGTCGATTCCGCAACCGGGGAAGAAGAGCCAGAGGTCCGCCTGTCCCCACGTCGTGCCGAGCTTGGGTTCCGTTCCCTTGCCGCTGTCACCGGTGTGGTAGAGGATCCAGTTGCCGATACGAATCTCGAAAGCCGTCGTGAAATCGATGAGGTAATCGTTGTGGTCGATGAGCGAAGTCCGGATCTCCACGTCTTTGATCTTGAAAACCTTCTTGGCGCGGGTGAAACCTCCATCCTTCCTCCAATGGCGCACGCCGTAGTTGTCGAGGAAGTTCGAGATCACGGTCTTGCCCGCGGAGTCCATCGCCTCGTAGAAGGAATGCCGCCAGTGGTCCCCGTGGTTGTGCGTGATGAGCGCGAAATCCAGTTTGGGCGCGAACTCAACCCCGCGCCGATGGACGAGGTCGATGGAGAAAAGCGCCTCGCGGGTCTTGACGATATACCCCATGTTATAGACGCTCCAAATGGCGGGAACGTCCGCGACCGTCGTTTCGCCGACCTCGCGGAAAACTTTTTCGAACCCCTTCTCCAGCTTTTCGAGCGAGGCGAGACCGCGCGTGTTGCCGTCCCGCATGTACTTCCCGTACACTTCGCTGGAGACGAGATCCGTCTCCCGCTGCCACACGTCCAGTTCGTCCTCCTGCTTCTTCTCTTCGCCGACGGACGGAACCGCCGCACCCGCGACAGCCGCCGCGCAGACCGCACCCTTCAGAAAATCCCTACGCCCCGTTTCGCACTGTTCCATTCGCATCTGTTCCTCCTTTTGTTTGTCCCACGGCACACCGTCCCCGCACAGCCGCAACTCAGACCTTGGGTTTGCGACCGCCCTCGCGCTCTGCCTTCCGGCTGGCAACCTGATAGACGATGATGATGGGGAAGATAATGACGGCGAGAACAGCCCAGCCGAACCAGGGCTTCTGCATCCACGGCAGAATTGCCTCACCGATGAAATGTCCGAAGAGGGTGAAAAGAACGGCCTGGGAAAACGCGGCGAGGAAAAGCAGCAGGATCGCCTTGGGGAAGGGATAGCGGGCGACACCGGCGGAAATGTAGGTGACGCCGCGCGTTCCGGGAAGGTAACGGGCGAAGAGCATAGCCTTGACCGCGTGGTGCCGGAAGGTCTGCTTGATCCACACCAGGCGCGCGCGGTTCAGCCAGCGGCGGCGGATCAGCACCGCCGTGCCGAGGCGCCCGATCAGGTAGAGGCCGAGGTCGCCGGCCATGCCGCCCAGAGTCATGCCGAGAATCGCGAACCACCACTCGATGACATCCGCGCCCACGAGAGGGCCGATGACGCAGCGGGCGGGATCTTCCAAAAAACAGGAGCTGGCGATAATCAGCAGCAACTGCAGGAAGCGATTCCCCTTGAGAAAAGTCAGGTTTTCCCCTAAAGCCTGTAGACTCAAATCCAGCATGAAAACAATATCCGGTTGATTCCTAGTGAAGCGTTGCCAACCAGTATCGCATGAAACGCCCGCGAAAACAAGGGCAGATTTTGAGAAACCGCGCCGTCTCCGGCGCGGCGCAGAACACAGGAAGCGGGACAGCCGCGACGGCTCCGGCGCGGCGCAGAACACAGGAAGCGGGACGGCCGCGACGGCTCCGGCGCGGCGCAGAACACAGGAAGCGGGACGGCCGCGACGGCTCCGGCGCGGCGCAGAACACAGGAAGCGGGACGGCCGCGACGGAGCGCGCCCCTCTCGCCTCTGCGTAAAACAAACTTACCCTCCTGTGCATTCCTGCGTGAGCGCGGGTGGCGGGTTTCTCTCGATCATTCCTCTCTGCGCTTGAAACTCGGGCGGGGGTAGGTTATACTGGTTTCGTTATTCCGCAATAGCGGAGTCGAAAGGTGCCTATGCCCGAAGAACAAAGACAGGTGTATCTCTTCCTCTTGTGGGAGGAAGCGCGTGACCACGCGGATGAAATCTTGGCGGATCTGAAACAGCATTTCTCGTTGTTGAAGCAGTTCGAGGTCGCCTGGCCTCAGCGTGCCTTCGAGCAGCATCTGGAGGCGTTCTACGGCCACACCTCCAGCATCTGGCGCGCCAAAATGCGACGCGACGGTTCCGGCAGCTTTCTCGTGTTTCTGGTTGAAGACCACCACGCGACCTTCGAGATGCGGCGCAGCCTAGGCGGTGCGGAACAGCTTGTCGATGTCAACATCTACGACGCGAAGAAGCGTTACCGCAAATTGCTCCACAGTAAGGATCGTGTGCATTCCTCGGTCACACTGGACGAGACGCGCCACAACTTCTGTCTCCTCACGGGACGCACACTCGCCGACTACCTCGCCTCGGAAAAACTGGATGGGGAACTGGTGTATCTCACGAGCGCCTCGCCCCGCTACCGCGGCTGGGATTCGCTGCGCCAGCTCTTCACGATCCTGAACGAGTGTATGCCGTATGTCATTCTCCGCAACGCGGACACGCTCGACCGTCTCGCGGAGGAGTCGCATCCCGATATCGACATACTGGTTTCCGACATCGACCAGTTCGCCGCGATCACGGGCGCGGAACGGATGTCGCCGAAACCCTACAAGTACGCGCACCTCCTGCGTGTCGGCGGAAAGGCCTACAAGTTCGATCTGCGTACACCCGGCGACGGTTACTACGATCCCGTTTTCGCTTCCGACATCCTTTCCCGCGCGCGACTGGAAAACGGCGTGCGCGTTCCGTGCGAGGAAGATTTTTTCTACTCCCTTCTCTACCATGCGCTCATCCAAAAAGACGCGATCTCTCCAGACTACGAGGCAACCTTCCGCCGTCTGATCGAATCGGGAAAGGTGACACCCTCTTCCCCCGACTGGAAGACCGCGCTCTCCGATTGGTTGATCAGCAAAGGGTACAGCTACTGCGAACCGCTTGATCCAAAAGTCAAGTTCAACCGCATGAACGTGCTGCCGTCACCCGCAACGAAAAAACTGAAACGAACACATGAGCACCTTTTCTCGTTCGCGCTCTCGTTCAGCAAGCTGCGCATCCATCTCTTTCCCGGTATCGGAATGCCGAACATCTTCCGTTTCCAGTTACGGCTCGGCGGCATTTTCAAAATCGACATCTGCCTCGGCACCGTCAAAGAAATCGAGACGTAGGCTGGATAAGCCGGATAAGCAGGGCAAGCTGGATAAGCGTGTTAAGCCGGGGAAGCATTGCGGTCGCGACGGGGCGCGACCCTCCCGCATCTTGCCTAGACGTTCTAGAGCTTCTAGGAAGTCTAGCGGTTCTAGCTTTTCTAGAACAACTAGAACCTCTAGTCATTCAAGACGGTGCGTGGCGAGAAACACCTACCAGCCACCACCTACCCGCTAACAGCCTTACCGCTGGTTGCGGAAGGCGGATGGACGGATGCCGACGTGGCGGATGAATGTGGTGGAGAGATGGCTGGCGTTGTAGAAACCGCAGGCCGCCGCGATCTTCTCCAGGGAGTCGCTGGTTGTGGAGAGGAGGTGCTTCGCGCGTTCGATCCACAAACGGCAGACCTCTTCCGCAATGGTCGTACCGGTCACGGCACGGAAATGCGTTTCGAGCGTACGCCGCGAGACGCGAAAACGTGTCGCCAGATCCGCGACGCGGATAGGCGAAGAGAATTCCGATTCCAGCAGCTCGCGGCAACGGCGCACGAGCAGGTCGTAGGCGAACGAACGCGAGGTTGAAAGGCGTTCGACTACCGTATCGCCTGTGTACGGTATGTCTGGCATCCGACCGAGGGCGATTTCCCGGCGCATCGCACGGTCGAGCAGTTCCGCGACGCGATAGCCCGCGTCGCGCGAGGTCAAGGGAATGCTGGAGATGGTGGGACGAGACAACTCGCAGAGCGTCACGTCGTTATCCACGCCGAGAATCAGCACATCGTCCGGAACACGGCACCCCGCCACGCGGCAGGCATCCAGCGTGGCGCGGGCGAGGATGTCCGTGGCGGCGAACACACCCAGCGGCTTGGGCGAGTCGGCGATGAGCGAGGGAAGCCGCGCGCGGTCGGACGTCCGCCACAGGAACCTGCCGCCCCCCGCCCGGACCGCCTCGGCGAACAGGCGTCCGCGCACGTCGGACCAGCTCTGTCCCGCCGAATGCACGAAGGCGTAGGTCTCGCACTGTTTCGAGAGGAGATGCCGCGCCGCCGTCGCGGCGATCGGCGCGTTATCGCAACGGACCAGGCCGCAGGGAAAGTCCAGAGTCGCGGCGGCAGGTTCAATCAGGATGGTCGGCACGCGCTTCAGATCGACGCCGCACAACCAGTCCGGAACGTGGGCGTGGAGGATGAGTCCGTCAATCTGCGCCGGATCAAACCGTTTCTGCTCGTCGCGTCGGCCGACGATGAGGTTCAAGGTCCAGGGCGTGTGCGTCTGGACATACGACAGGATGCCGCCCAACAGATGGGCATGGGTGCGATAGGCGAGATTGACGCTCGCCACCACATTGAAAATTGGAAGCGGTGCGGACATTTGCGCAATTTTAGCAGATCATGTTTTGCAATGCTAGATGGAAAACAAATCGCTTTTTTGAGATGTTTTTGAGATAATCCTAAAAACCTCCGTTGATTTTTGTTTCAGCCGCAAAGAACGCATAGGAATGGCGCAAAAGGCCAATTGTTGTTTGAGATGGTGTATTTATCCATCTCACCCAAATGGTGAAGAGGAGATTTCATTCTTTTCTTCTTACAG
>JAFSTA010000210.1 GCA_017450695.1 Kiritimatiellia bacterium
GAAGAACAGCTCCAGGTGGCGTCCGTCGGGGTACTGCGTCCAGAGCGACTGGCGCGACATGATGTTCCAGTCCACGTACTCCCAGCGCGAGTAGAGCAGCCGACCGTCGCGGCGCACGGTCACGCAGAAGTCGGCGAGCGTGTTGGACGAGATCATCTTCACGCCCGAGCCGTCGGCCTCCATCACGTGCACGCGCGTGGAGGGGCCTTCCGCGCAGACGAGATGCGTGAGCGGCTCGCGCGAGGAGATGAACGCGAGGCGTCCGTCGGGGAGCGGCGCCGGGGACGTGTTGTGGGAAAAGCCGCTCGTCAGCGCCACGAGCCCCGTGCCGTCCGCGTTCATCCGGTAGATGTGCCAGCACGGCGACTTGTGTCGGCGCATGGAGAACCAGATCGTCTTCGCGTCGTACGACAGCGCCAGGTCGAGGATGTAGGAATCGTCCTCGGAGAAGAGGACGCGCGGCGGCTTTTCGGGATGCGCCGGGTCGAACACCTTAATCGCCGCGCCCCACACGTAGCCGTCGGGCCACGAGGAGAAACCGATCTTCGACGGACCGGAAAACGTCCGCACCGGCGCTCCCTCCACGAACAGGATCGGCGGCAACTTGCGCGTTTCGGCCACGAGTTTCGGCGATTCGCGGGAGTAGTCGGGTTCCGCGCCCTTCTGCGGCTTGTCCAAGATGAAGCCGGCCAGCGTGACCTCGCCGCCGCCGTCGTTGACGAGCTCCAGCACGTGCGGTCCGTCGGGGAGGCCCTTCGCTACGGGGATCACCACTGCCTGCGAACGTTCGGGGCGCGCAGCGGCATCAGCCTCGGACCCGGCGAGGCTGATCGGCGCGAGCGGGCGCCCGTCGAGCCGCACGGCGAAGCGTCCGAGCCGCGCGAGCGAGTTGGTATGCGTCACGTTCTTCCACGTGACGCGCGCGCCCGTGCGCGTGGAGACCGCCACCGAGGTTCCCTCGAACCTCAGCGTCACGGATTCGCCGACCGTGCCTGACATCCAGTGGCAGCGGGTTACCTTTCCCGCGCGCTGGATCTCGGGGTACCAGTTCCCCTTCATCTCCACCTGCGAATGGCGAGCCGAGACGAACACTCCGCCAACCCGGTCTGCCGCCACCGTCGCAACCGCGAGAAGCGTGAAAAGCGCCATGACATTTTTTTTCATGCGTTTATTATACCATATTTACGGGAGGGTCGCGCTCCTGCGCGACCGAGACGCCCCCCGCCACTTGGATTCTCACCAAACCTCTCGCCCGCAGGCCCGCCCGGGCTATCAGTAAAGGAACCCAAAAATCCAAAGTGGTATCTTGCTTCCGATGCCAAGTTCAATCCCGTCATTGACAACGTAGCTGTTCGGTTTGTCCTTGATCTGCTTGAACCCCTTGCCACGTCCGCCGATCTCGAAGAGCCACTTTCCGTCGATCACAAAATCCCCCTGCTCCGGCGATTCGACCGCATGCCCCGTAGCACGCATCTGGTTGGCGAAGAACGTCTCCCGCACGGCGCCGACATCTGGCGTCGGCACGAGCGCGTGCATGAGGTTCGTGTCGCCGAGGAAGACCTTTCCGGGACGCGACAGGCGTTTCAGCTTGGGAGACCCCGACTCGACCGTCGCGAACAGCTCCGCCCGTTCCAGCGCGTCAAGGAGCTTCAATCCCAGATTGCGGTTCGTCTCGAGTTCTCGGTAGAGCGCGGACATGTTCGGCTGCTGCGGACAGTCGCGGGCGAGCACCATGAGCATTTTCTTGGCTTTGCGCACCGTCGCCGTCGTCACGTCCTCGACGGACGGAAGATCCACGTCGAGAACATTGTTCACGACCGCGACAAGCCGGTTCTGGAACTGGCTACTGACCACCCTGTACATTGGATAGTAGCCGCACCGCAGGTATTTCTCGAAGAAAGGGAGCACCTTTACCTTGTCGCATATCTCGCCGGCTATCTCGCGATGCGCGCAAAGCAATTCATCTAACGATAGCGGCGGCCGGTCAAGCGCTCCTTCAAGCGAGAGAAACTCTCGGAATGACAGCCCTTTCAGGCTATAGACGGCTTGCCGCCGTGAAAGGTCGGCATCCCCCTTGCTGATTTTGAGGATGGACGAACCACTGTAGACCACGTTCATCTTCGGATAGCAGTCCGTGATCGTCTTGACCACACGCGACCATTCTGGCAGATGGTGTACTTCGTCGATGAAAAGGTGAGTGAACCCATGCGTGTAGAAATATTCAACGGCCTCAAGCATGTCATGCGATGAAAACCAAATGTGATCCGCAGGAAGATAGACAGCCTTGTTACTACGTACGCCGAACGTCTCCCGAACATATTGAAGAATCAACGTCGTCTTGCCAACCCCCTTCGGCCCCTTAATGCAAATGAGCCTGTCTTTCCAATCAATCTGCGAAAACAAATAACGCCGAAATCCCAGCGTGACATCGGCGACGAGTCGATCCGATGCATCAAGCAAAGGTCTAATATCTGCTTCTTCCATTTTTCACCTCTGTTTCGTCCTTTGAAATACTAATCCATGGAGTGATCTAGTATCTCAAAGCACGAACATTATACCACATGATCAGACTCGCGAGCGTGGAAACTTAACAAATTCGAGTTCAGGACGGACCGCCATCCGCCTCGTATTTCACCTCGGGATCGATGGATAGCAATTGACAGAAGTCCTCCTGGTGCAGGCGTCGCCGACCGTTTCGTGGGAGAGCCACTCCACAAAACTATCCTTCAGGTAGACTTTCAGCGATTCATGCATGAGACGTCTCCGATGGCATCTCGAGACGGAGCGTTATTCCAAGTGATGTCAGGACAGACAGCAATTTGTCGAACCTCACCGTGCTTTTTCCGTGTTCGACCTCACAAAGAAAACGAAGGCCAACATTGGAAAGTTGAGCAAGAACCGTCTGCGATACACCTTGCTCCTTACGTGCCCGACGCACCGAATCGGCAACCTCTGACATGCTGTCTATCTGAATCATATCCACCTTCCTGCCTACTTTAGCGGGATTTTTGAAAGGCATTGTATCATGTTATGCGCTGTAACTCAAGCACGAATTATCCCGAACGGGATAATCAGCCCGGAAACCAGAGTTGTCCGGCGTTGATTATCCCGAACGGGACAATTCTATAAACCAAAGACCTCGTTTCCACCAAACCTCTCGCCCGCAGGCCTGCCCGGTCTCTCTCAGCCGGGTGTCTGCCTAGTGGCACTCTGATATACGAGCGGAGATGGGAAATCTGACAAAAGAAGGGAACGGGGAATGGGGAATGGGGAATGGGAACCTTACTTAGGCGACCGTCGCGAGCATCTTGGCCGCACGGCGGCGAACCGTATCGAGCGTAGTTTCGCATTGAGATGGCAGTGAAAGCATTTCGCACGACTGTTTGGTTATCGCATTGCAGAATTCTCTCACCCGTGAACGAAGGGCCGCAGGGCTGATGCCGATTTCCTCGGCGAACTTCCGCCAATGCCCTGTGAGTATCGAGTTGATGGAATCGCTTCCTCCAATCTTCATGGCGGGCATCGCGGA
>JAFSTA010000211.1 GCA_017450695.1 Kiritimatiellia bacterium
CCGCACGCGTCCAATTGGGCGTCGGCAAATCGGGGAAGAGCGTCTTGACGATATTCTTTTCGGTGAGCGAACCCTTCGACGCGAGTCTTTCGATTTCAGGCAGATGCCGCAGGATGCGTCCAATGACGATGTGGGGATTGTGGACGCTCCGCTCGGCCCGGGACATGTCATTGCGCGACAGGGCCTCGTCCTTCGTCTTGGCCAGCGGCAGGGAGAGCTTGTCCAGCACGGCGTAGATTGCGCCGCGCCGCTCGGGCGGCACGTTCGCCACGACGCCGACGAAGTTGTAGCATCGGTCGGTGGCAAAAAAGCGCATCGCCGCGTTGTTCTCTACGCCGAAGAGCTTCTCGGGGTCGGTTCCGGAGAGGTCGTGTGCGCCGTTGACCGCGAGTTCCTCGAATACGAAGCGTTCGAAGGCAGCTGTGGAGTCCTTGGTCGCGAGTTCTGAATTGATGTTGAGGTCGGTGAACGTGTGCGCGTTGGCGAACGAGTTGCCGTCCGCATTCTTCGTTTCGCGCACCCCCGTGAACCAGTCCTTGAAGGAGTCGATCAGCCGGAGGCCGTTCGCAAAGTTCTCCGCGTTGTCGAGGAAGCGCCCGCCATACTGCAGGAGGCGGTTGGGCTTGGAGTTCGGCTCAGCCACGGCCTTCAGCGCGTCCAGCTCGGACAGGCCGGCGGCCTGGGCGTAGAAGTGCGCGGCGCGCGCAAGCTTCGGGAACTCGGACTTCACGAAGCCCATGTTGAGCGCGATCCGCTCCGTATCCGCCGACTGGAAGGTCGCGAGTTTGACGGCGTCGATCGCGGCCTTGACGGCGAGGATGCGGCGCGCCGTGAGCGGCTTGCCCTTGCCGTAGTCTTCGAGCTTCATGGCGTCCTTCACGCTGTCGGGGATGCGGTTTTCCCCGCCGAACATGTCGGAGACGGCCTTCCTGAACGCGTCGCGGGTGATGTTGTTGGCTTTCTTCAGGCTGCTGAGACGCCCCGCCCCGATGCCGACCCAGTCGCCGGATCCGGGCCTGATGGTGCGGTTGACGATCCCTCCCAATTCACTCGTATCGACGCGGGCGACCGCCTTTTGCTTGCCTGCCGCGACCGCAGTCTCGGCGAATTCCACGAACTTCTGGAACTGCGCGTTCTGGAAAAGAATCTGGTTGTTGATTTCGAGTGGCATGTGAAATTCTCCTGTTTAGAAGTTGAAAGGTTGAAAAGTTGAGAGTTGAAAGGTTGGCGCAACGTATTCCGGATAGCCGTTTCTGCCGTTGCCACGCTTTGAGGCAGACTTCAACGCCTTTTTGATGTCCACTATGGTACTCACGTTGGAACAGAACTTAATCCCAACGTCTTTCAGTTTCTGCGCGACTATCCAATCCGTCGTCCTTTCGTTCTTACCTGTTGCCATAAGAGCCTATCCTTTCTGCGCCAATTCAATCTACCTCTCTGCTTCGGCAACACACTTTGCCAGCTGCACCTTTGAAGGGCGTTTTCGCAGATTTGTTCTTGTGCGACTACGTTCAATCTCATCGGTCAATTCGTCCTTTGCGGGAAGAAACGGCAGGAGTTCCGTAGCCGTTTTCTTCATGGCAGTTCCTCCTGACTAAAGACCTGCGGCCTGCGACTTACTTGATTTCGGGATGCTGCACGGCGGTTGGCGTTCCTTTCTGCGAGATGTAGAACATATCGAGGACCACGGTCTTGTCACCCCGGTTCTCGCCGTGATGAATGGTGCCGACCATCTCCACGACGGCCTCGCCGGCCTTAACGGTCTTTTCCTTGCCGTCCAGTCCAATAATCGTGAGCTCGCCCTGCTGCAGAATGCCGTAGTTCATGACGGGATGGTGATGCCACCCGAGCTTGCTGCCACGGGGGAACACGTAGCGCTTCACGATGAGTTCCGGCTTACCGACAGGATAATTCGGCAGTTCCGCGCCGTCCCAGCTTTGCGCCGTGCGCGCGAGCTCGAAGGTCTTCACCTCCTTTACATCGTCGTATATGGCGAACGGGGCATCGGCGCGAGGCGATGCGCAACCGGCTACGATGCCAAAGGCAGCCGCGCTCAAGACAGAAAGGAAAACTCGACCAGACTTACTTTTCTTCATGTGAACCTCCGTATGGATGATTGAATACAAAGAGGGACACGGCGCGACAGTGATATCGCGCCAGTGACTCATGGACTACCTTTCGCGCTACCGCGCGATACCCAATGATGGATGATTTTTCGCGCGCACGTGTGTGGGAGGGGTAAAACGGCACAAAAACCTGACTGACGGCCATTCGGCCGTCAGCGCAGAACTTCGTCGCCAAACTTGATTCGAATACACCCATACGAGACGGTATCGTATATCGAAGGAATTCAGCCCCCTCTTTCGTGGCGTTTGCGGACCAGAGCACCCGACCTGAAAAAAGCCGCATAACTGCAAAACACTCAAGTGGCTTGAGCAAAGCCAGCCTAGCGAATCCGCAGCGTATGCGCAAGTAGAAAAACAGAAAATATTCGGCTTTCTCTTGTATGGGCGGTAATTGAGATTATTTGATCAAAGTTAGCCCACCACCCGCATTCACGCGGGAATGTACATGAGGGCGAGGTGCTTCACACCAGCTGAGAAAATAGGGACGCGCGACACGCGACACGCGACATACATGTGTCGGCCCGCCCTGCGGCTTCGCTGCTAAATGGACCTTCGGTCCTAAGTGGGCTACGCCCTAAATGGCGGCTGGGGCCACCTAAATGACTTAGCCCGTAAGGGCATTTAGGAGCGAAGCGACACTTACCACGAAGTGTACTTACCCCGCTTCCCCGATTTTGTGTCCTGTTTCCCTCTGCGCGGGACAAACTCACCCTCATTCCCGCGCACAATGCGGCCTACCCGCCCCCCCCGCTACCAGCTACCAGCCTCGCATTGCGCGGCAAAGGGCATTGCCGCCGTCATCATGCACAAAAACGCCATCGTCAATTTTTCATAACAGAACCTCCATTCTTTTGATGAAAGAATTCCACCCCATTTCCTACAAACATTCCAACAAATTGATGGAGAACCTATTGTTAGGCGAATCTTACAATACTTTCCCTTACATGATTAATGCAAGTGTCTATCTCGTTGACCACTTGATAATGCCAGAAACGGATAACATGCCAACCTAATGCTTCCAACAATATGTCCCTATGAATGTCATCCGCCTTACGGCATCCATTTCTGTCAAGATGCCAAGCTTGCCCGTCAACTTCAATGCCGATCTTATGGCTTGGTATAGCCAAGACAAGGTAGCGTTCAAGATCCAGTCAACTTTCAGCCCCCGTAACAATATAGTAGCCGCCAGTCTTCTTGCTACCCCTGAGTTCGATTTATTTCTGCGCAACAAGTGCGGAAATTGCGCGGTCAAGATTTCGAGGTGACACTCCCAATCTCGCAACAAGGGCCTTACGATTTGTGCCTGGATTGGCAGCTATGTACAAAATGATTTTTTCTGGCAACGCGCCATTTAACGGGTCATTTAACGGGGCGTCAACTTTTAACGCGCCATTTAATGCGCAACATTCCTTCCCTACACAATGCTTTTTGCCGCTGTTCGTTCAATCGTTATTCGCGTACCATTAGAGATTTCATCGAATTTTGGCGGAGGCAAACCCGCCTCCGTAAACGCCTTGCAATTTTTCGGCTTTCAACAGATTGGAACGAACAAACACATCGTCTGGTGAAGTCGCAACGATGAATTCACCGTCTGTAACATGCCAGTTGTAGGGTAGTCTCGGCATCATGAACGATATGCCCAACTGGTTGGAGAACAGATACTCCTGACTCTGTTCCGAATACTTCACGCAGTCGGCATAGTATCGACAGAGATTCCGAAATCTAGTCCAAGATTCGGTCATGGATTACATGCTTCTCGTTTCATGCCCTACATTCTCATTGGGATGATTTCTCGTCATCGTTGGCATCGAGATTGTAGAACACCATCTCGCGCAAGACGTCGCGCCCGCCCTCATTCTGAACTTGTTCCATTTTGGAACAAGTTGAGGCCGCTGTAAGCTCATGGGTCGCGTAGATGTTTTTCAGGTGTTTTGTAATGGCCTGACTTTTCACGCCAAATAAGTCTGCCATTGCCTTCTGCGTGAGTCAAAGCGTCGTATCGCGCAGAACTGCATTAACACGAATGTCGCCAGTCTCCGTAGAGAAAAGCACTATAGGAAATTCGTTTGCGTTCATTTCGTCCTCCTATCCAATAACATCGACCGCGCCAACGGGGTTTCCTATGGTCAACTTGCGGCCCTGCGCGTTGGCAAAGCCGCAAATCCATTTCAAGTACTCATCTTGCCACGACTGCTTGAACTCGAGGTTTTGTGTTTCTCATCTCATGTCATACCTCTATCCGAATTATGCCTCGAAGCCTCCCCATGAACCACAATCAACCTACTCTTATTCATGTGATTCGTTGACACCTCGACTATTGCACATCATCATGTTATAATGATTTTCATGCTTAAGTTCCTTAAATATTCGCGCAAAAACCTCTTTGTATGTATCAATCGAATCTTCGGTAACTTGATATGCCAAATCATCATCTATTGCATGTGAACCATCGTTCACCCAGAGGAAAAGAGACTTTACTATAAATGCATCACGACCGGTAAACTTGGATTCTAAATCCTCACGGTTCATGCCACCTAGAATTTTAAAATAGAATTCTAAGATTCTTCGCATTGCATTCTGAACACTAACCAAAGATGAATTTTCATCTTGAATCTCTCTCCACAAGAGTTCATACGAGGTTTTAATCGGATTGCCAGTTTCTCGTTTGATGAATGAGTTGTTGCTTCGTTTTTTAACAACCCAATATGAAATACCTTTTGTTTTTTCATGCTCACGAGAAAAAGTCAGTTCTTTATGAAAATAAACATTGTGAGTGAGGACTATAAGTTGTTTAAGTGCTGAGTTATTTGCCTGAACATCCTTCGCGCACTGTCTGACAAGAGAAGCCACGACGAATAAAACATTAGAATCCAGACTAGAAACGGGATCGTCTATAACAGCAATTCGATTTTCCTCAACCCGTTCTGAAGACACACCACCTTTTAATAAATGGTAAAAATAGAGGAATGTCACAAAAGATCGCTCGCCCTCACTTAATGTATCATTGACATCACTTCCATCTGAGCGTTTTAATTTATATGTAGTCTCGGTCGCTGGTGCAAGCTTGAAAGAATCAAAGCCAAACGAGGAAAGCATTGAATTGATGGCATCTACTGTCGGTAATATACTTGTTTGCTTTTTCTGCAATTCACGAAGTTCAGCTTCTATAACTCTTTTCTCATGCTCCTTTGCAATCTTTGCTTGCTCGACGCCAGATTTTGCCTTTTCAGAATTGTCTCTCTTGGCAAAAAGCGTTTCAAGATCCTGCCTGTGTTCTTCGATAAGAAGATTCCATGTTTCATCAATGATTCTTCGACCATTGGCGGCTTTATCATCAATTAGTCGGTTGTGTTCCTGGATCTTCTTATTCGTAACGGAAACAATGTCTTTTAACAGGTTAACATCAGGCATGATGTCTGGCATTTCAACAACCCTGCTAGGCTCTTTCTGCTTCGATTCAATAAGGCGGTTGACCAAAACAGTTTTAGTTACCAATCTATCGGCTACCTCTTTAAAGGTAAGCGCGTCAAAATAAGGGTTAACTATAGCTTCTATCGCTTCAATCCATTTAGACAAAGAATCTACAGCGGCTTTAATATTATTCGACCATGTTTTCAATTCACTCATGTTGCGAGTGAACGATTCATCGAAATATTTGTCGAGTTTTGAGGCAAAATCAGGCGGGAGAATTTGCTGGCAGAAAGGGCATTTCCCAGCACTTTTATTCATGTGCGTGTGCCCCTCGCGTACCCAATCACTGATACCTATATCATTGATTAGTTTTGCAATATCAACATCCCCACTTCCTATTATAACTTGCCTAAATATCTGATTGTCGATGCCGTTTGAAAGTGCGCTAAAATCAAAAATGGGCAACAAAGAAAACCTTATCGAATCAGAGCCAAATATGGATTTAATTTCAGACACCAAATCCACGCGCGTTCGCACTGATTCTGACCGTTTACCTTTTCTTGCAGCCCATAAAGAAACGATTTGTTGTTTGAATTTTGCTTTACTGCCCATAAGCCCCTTGAAGACTGCCTTGAAATCAGTATCGTTGGGGGTGCGAATTTTATCCCAACAGTAATCTTCTATCGCTCTTTCACTTTCTGCCAATAGGGCAATCTTCCCGCTATCACCATTCAAGTCAGAATCAAGGGAAATGATTTTTTGAGAGATGTCATCAATTTGTCTTTTCTTTGCGCCAATAGCGTCAACTATGGCTTTGTCTGCGGCGCCCAATGTAAACACGCCTTTTATCTCGCTTGAAGGAGCAAAGTTCGCATCTACAAAATCTTTATTGTACACAAAGGTAGGCAATGGAATGCCACCATCCCATTCCAATACGCATTTCCCGTGATAGTTCTCCGGCGTAGCAATAACACGGCTTATCGTTGTTTTCCCAGAACCATTGGAGCCATAGACAAAATTAACATTGCCCAAGTCGCCAAACTCTTGGCATGTTTCACCGAAGCTAGCAACATTTGAAATTCTGACAGATTTTAACATTGCCACTCTCCGACTTTACACCGATAAAAACATTTCAGCCAATGACACAACGTCGTCTCTACCAATAATTATGTGGTCAATGATGGGAACATTTAAAAGTTCCCCGGCTTCCCGAAGCTGACAAGTAGCATTAACGTCCGCCTTACTTGGCGTGGGGTCGCCCGACGGGTGGTTGTGGGCGACGATGATTTCCTCGGCTCGCGCCGCCAACGCTTCGCGGAAAATCGCGCCCGCGTCAATCGCAGTCGTGCCGTCCTCATGCCCGACCGATACAAGGATTGGCTTTGCAAGCATCTTGCCGTTCGCGTCAAGAGGAAGAACGAACACACGTTCTTCTTTCTGCACCTTCGGCAACTCCGCCCGAATTATCGCGGCAGCGTCGGACGGGGTGGTGATTGATTTCGTTCGCATCTGTTGTAAATTCATATAAGCAATCCAGTAGATTTCAGTTTCTGTTCAATATTACTCCACGGTTTTTCAAGATGCTTTTTGACATTCGCAATTAAATCCAGAACAACAGCAGGATCAATTTCACGTTGCACACCCCTGCGAGATGTCTTTCTCAAAATGTATATTTGGTCAATGCGTGAATAGGCGGGATTCACATCCATGCTCACATCGTATGTCTCTGCTACGATTCCAAAAAAAGTGTATGGATTTCCAGCTTTCAGTTTCTCCGCCGTCGCAACTGAACCTTCAAGCATTGTCTTGTCAATGAATGTCTTGCACTCTATCGCAACGACTGGAAGATTGGCCACCATCGGTTTGTTTTCATCAAGCGACAAGGCAACCTTTCGGAATATTGCGAAGTCTTGATCCTTCACATTGATGCCAAGTTCTGGGCTTCGTGCGAATGAAGCAAAGTCCTTCCCGAAGAAATACAGATTTGAATACGCTTTCACCGAACCGATGCTCAACTTGGGAGCCGGAATTTCCTGCCGCTTTAACTCTAGAAAGTCGCGGAACACAAGTGCCATGAATTCCTCTAAAACGGACGGTCGAAATTTTGTTTGCGCGGAGTAGACCTTGTTCCCCTCCAACCCTAGGTTGTGCAAAACCCCATAGTAAGCGTTCAATGCTTTGACTCGTTTCGTCACAACCGGAAGATCGAAGCCCGATACTTGATTTGACTTGTAATAAGCCAGATATGATGGAACAATCTGTTCGAGGATATCAGGCTTGTCATTCTTGTCAATACGTGTAAGGATGTTGCTTGCATGTACCAAATATGGATGCCTTGCAACTTCGGAACGTAAGAAGTCAATGTCGGACTTTTTCATGGTTTTACTCCTGTTCGGTTGAATGATCTTCGATGTCGGAAATGTGAGAAAAGTAGTCGTCGATCATGGTTGCGACCGCTTTTGCCAGCAGGGGGGGGACGGCATTCCCTATCTGTTGGTATTGAGAAAGGTTCTTTTCCCAAGACATGGTGGTTCGACGCCCGTAGAAAATGTAATGATCAGGAAAAGATTGAAGCCGAGCCCCCTCCCTCGCTGTAAAGTTTCGGTCGATATAGGGATGGACGAAGTTACTTTGAAAACTTGCGGGGACAGTTGGCGATGGTTTGTCGGGAAAGGGCTTCATGTTATTCTGGGAATAGATCTTACCGCTTATGGCTCCAGCATCGCCCCTCTTGCGCTGCATATGTTCCGGCGGGACATCGGCCGCAGACTGTCCATACTGTATCACATGAAACCTTGCCACAAGCCGCTTGGTATGTCTCATCGCCACATGATTTTTCACATCATGAGAATTAGTGCGGCACCACGCTTGATATTGGTTTGTTGGTGATTCAGTATAAGACATAGTCTCTGCCCCCTCACAGGCTTCAATTCGTGGCAAATCGGAAATCGCCTCCCACAAAGTCACTGGCTTTGATAAAGTTGTAGGCTTGGGTATCAAAAGTTCAGGATCAAACGGATAGTCGTCTCGTATCCCAATAAAGAACACTCGCTGTCGCGATTGAGGTACGCCGAAATTCGCCGCGTCAAGAAGAATTTGATGGACATTATAACCAATTTGTCGAGCCACCGCCATAATTACAGTCTTTACGGATTCACCTTTTTTTGTGACGGACGACAAAATGCCGGGAACATTCTCCATCACGAAAAACGCGGGGTGGAACGATCCAACAAATCGCATGTAGTCCATGAACAAACTATTCCGTGGATCCTTGGGATCCCTTCCGCCTGAAACAGAAAAACCTTGGCATGGAGGCCCGCCAATTATTCCAAAGACATCCTTAATTTCAGAGAATGATTTCGAAGGATCGGTTATCTGCGTGATATCGCAAGTGACAACCTGTCCGTTACTTCGATTTTTAGAGTATGTTTCAGCCGCCCAAGCATCTTTCTCTATCGCCAAGACTGGCTTAAAGCCAGCCATTTCAAATCCAAGGCTCAACCCTCCACAGCCTGCAAAGAGGTCTATTACTCTTTTTGTGCGCCATTGAGGCTCGAGCCTCTTCAGAAGTAGCTTTCCAGGAAACAATATGTCGAGAAATTTCAACTGAACTGCCGCTTCGCAAACGCGCAACTGCTCTGGGCGGAGTTTGGTTAGTATGGTTGGAAGCCGCTTTGCGAGATCTGGGTCTTTGCGGTCGGGAGATTCGAGATACGCCTTTAGCTGCTTGCGCACCTTGGGCGCGGTCGCGAAGTCCGCCGTGCGGATGATGACGCGCTCCGCGTCTTCGGGGATGTCGCCTTTGTGCTGATACTTGAAGTCAGTCTTAAAGAGAAGATACTTGTCGCCGTGCGCCTTGCCATTGGCGGGATAGCCATAGTCGCTTATCAACTCTTGCCGCGTCTTGATGCCGACAAACGACACCTTATAGT
Organism: Kiritimatiellia bacterium; assembly: GCA_017450695.1. Taxonomy (GTDB): domain Bacteria; phylum Verrucomicrobiota; class Kiritimatiellia; order RFP12; family UBA1067; genus RGIG8368. The sequence continues at coordinate 9,470 of JAFSTA010000211.1, forward strand.
TCCGCTGCTCCTTCTTCCCCTTGAAAAGCCAAAGCTCCGTTATCTTCGCCGCGTCTTCCGCACTGATCTTGTCATCATCGGAAATCGGGTAGTTGTACCATCCACGCCACTTCGTCAACTGGTCGCCCTTGTATGTGCCGACAAGCACAATGCGCTTGGCCTGTATGATTGCTGGCTTTGCAGAATTAGTCTTGCGCTTTGATTTCTTTCCCATTTTCCTACACTCCATAAATTGCCTTTATTCCACTACCTACCAATGTCCAAAGCATTTGTCGCCGACCTTTCTGATTCTCCAATCCGCACTCTTATCCACACTCCAATCCACAGTCCTAACCGAACTCTCAACCAATCTCTTCATTGGATACCCTCCGTATTCTTGTCTGGCACTACTTCCATGATGTCGCCCACATCGCATTTCAACGATGTACAATCTATGATGGATGATGCGATGCGTTCGCCCTTGGTCATTTTGGCAAATGTGGCGGCAAACACGCCCGTCATACTATGCAAGTCGGAGCGTGTCATGTCGCGGTCTATTAGCAACTTCCAGAGTTTCATGTAGCCCAATGCCATGACTAATCGCTTGTCTTCATTTAGAAAACAGCAAACATTTTACCATATCCACCGCGAGAAATCAATGGTCATGCAAAATATGCACAGTGGAGGATTTCCGATTGGCGACCGAGATTCGCGCCCACAACGTTCTCGTCCGGATGTTTCGACACAATCTTGGCTCTGAGGAACAGGTTAAGAACATATTTCCTTTGTTGACCTTCTCATCGTTGGTCTTGCCGAGACCGTTCCTGAATCGTTCAGTGCCAGTTCGATTTCCTTGTCTAAATTCCTCTGTTACCTTTCCCAAACAACGGTATTTATCTCTCGCAGAGACGTGGAGATTCGGCAAGTTTGTGGCGGTTTTCCGTGTGGTTTTCGCTGCACCCATTTGGTGAAGAATCGATCCTTTCTTTTCTCTTCCCAAACTTCGTTCGATTTAGAAAATGTCCCTATTTTCGATCCTATCTCCTTGCGTACTCTGCGCCCTCTGCGTGAGAACCCAAACGAGAAATCTAGGGTGAATGTAGAGGAGGGTAAGTTTTCGGCTTCTCAGCGGGCGAGCTGGATCAATCCGACGAGGGCTCCCAAGACGTATCCCAGAACCTGAATCGCGCTCAGGTGTTGCGCGGCAAGATCCAGGAGCATTTGATGGAAATGCTCGATCTTCTGCGCGTTGATGGCATCCTCCACGCGCTGGTCGAGACGAAGCTTCTCTACCAGAAGAGATTTATTTTCCGCCAGGTATTCAAGCAGTCGCGCTTTTGCTTTGGGCAGCGCCGTTCCTTCCACCCAGTTCCACAGTTTCTCCGAAGAAACCGCTTCCCCGACGAGCTTCGGCAACGCGCTTCTCAGATACGAGGCAATATAGGTGCGGGCTTTCTCCTTAAGTTCTCCCGTGAAATTCTCCAGCTTCCGGCCGCCCGCTTCGCTTCGCAGCCATTCGCCGATCTTCTCCCCAATGAGCAGAAGTTTTTCCCGGAAGCGATTCATGGTCTCTTCCTCGCGCAACCAATCGGAGATCATCTTCTGGATTGTCTGCGGATCGGCGAAAAAGTCCATCACGAAATTGATCACGACATCCTTGAGGAAATCGGGGATCGAGAGTTTTGCGGCAAGATGCGCGCGCAGCTTTTCCCGTATGCCCTGAACCAGTTCCGGCGCGTTGGCATCGATCGCCTCGACTACTTTTCCGGCGATCCAGTCACGTGTTTCGGGATCGTTCAAACGAGGCGCCAGCGTCTCATTCCAGAAATGCTGAATCTGTGCCGGTGTGACGAGACTCTCCAGAATCTCCCCCATCGACTTCTCAATCTGCGGAACAACCAACCGAACAATATCCGCTTCGTGCGCGTGTAGCAGCTCCTGTAACGATTCCCGGCATTTGACCGCGACATCGGGTCGAGCCAGAAAGTGCTGGGCCTCCGCTTCGAATTCGGCAATCAGCGCATCGGGAGACAGCAACTCCGTCCCGACTTTCTTTCCGATCTGGCTTGCGATCTTTGCCTTGTTACGCGGAAGGAGTCCCTGCGGCCAGAGGAAAAACCAACCATGCTGCTCGTAGGGACGGAACAACATCAGGATCGCAAGCCAGTTCGTCACATAACCGATCGCCGCCGCTGTGAGGACAGGCAGTATCCATCGGGCGAAAGGTGCCGGAAAGCGTTCCGCCAGATGGATACCGAACGAGGACAAGATCGCTTCCGCAATAACGTAGAGAAATGTGATAAAACTGAGCGGCAACAACACGATTTCGGCAAGCGCGAAGAGGCGCGTTGCCGTACCTTTTTCGGGATCACGCAATGTCGCCCAGCGCAATCCGAATCCCGATGTCGGGCTTCCTTGTTTCCCCTTCCCTTTGTCCATGCGCTCTCCTTTCTATACGATTAGGTGGTTAAGTGGTTTGGTGGTTGGGTGGTTGGGTAGTTGGGTGGTTTGGTGGTTGGGTGGTTTGGTGGTTGGGTGGTGCAAGCAACTTACCTTCATGTACATTCCCACATACTGCGCGAGCGGTGAACGATTGCCTTTCAACCACGGAATTCACGGAGGTTCGTGCGTGGCCGGGAATGGCTATTCCGTGCGTTCCGTGTCTTCCGCGGTTTCCTTGAAATAACTCCTAGACTACTCATACGTGAACTGCGCCGTGACGGTGCAGTCGCGGTCGGTCTTCAGTCGCGCCCAATAACCAGGGAGATCGCCGAGATCAATCTCGCGCGTTCCGGATTCCAGACGGTAGCTCTCGTACTCGCGCCAGACACCCTCGCCCGTGATATCGAGTTCGAGCGTCACACGCACGGGCGCATTCCCGGTAGCGGAAAGCGTCAACCGTTTCCGGTCAAACCCCGCCAGCAGATAGGGATCGCTCGGTTCATTCGCGCGAACGCTCGTATTCTTCCACGGTCCGCCGATTCCACGCGGTTTCCCGAACGCCCACAAGTCATCGATCGCCCCCAGCCAAACCGCCGTCTTGGCGTCATCGGAAACGACGATGTGTTCCGGATTCTCTTTCGCACTCGACGGATCGATTCCCGTAATCAGCAGCATCCCGCTCCAGGAACAGTAATCGTCAATCGCCGCGCCATGCGTGGCAACCGCACGAACCTTCGAGTAGCCCCCCGCATTCTCGGCGGGCAGCTCGTAAAACGTTCCTGCCAAATTGAGGAGGTCTCGTTCTGTGGAAACTTCGCGGCAGACGCGATGGACGCTCTTGTCGTCCCCCATCGAAATCGGGAAACGCCACCGCTTGCCGTGGTCATCCGTAACCACCACCGAAGCCGCGTCCCTCACGACCCCCTTCCCGTTCATCGGGTAACTATCTTGCGCATACCGACAAGCCTTCGCATCCTGCCTGTTCACCAGTTTCAGTTCCGGCGTCAGCTCGTAAAAATCAGTCTTCGTTCCGAGCGCTGCGGTACGGAGATTCGCGCCGCGGCTGTACACGATTCCCTTCCAGCTTGTCGCGACATCCCGCGCGATTCCACGGAACTTCACGTCGGGTTCAATCCCGCGCGTGTCGGGATTCGCATACTGGAAAAACGCATAGACGGAGGAAGCGTCGGCGAGCGGTACCAGACGGCACCAGACCGCTTTGGAATCCGCGGGAAGACGGCAGACGGTGACACGCCCCGGCTCCGCCTGGACGGCATCACCGTTACGCGTCCACGTGCCGCCAGACAACGGACTCCGACCGTCATTGAACTCGACCGCAACCGAAATCGGACGGTCGCCCGTGAGGAACAACGTGCGTTTCTGATACCCGGCGAAGAGATAGGGATCGCTGGCGACGCCGTTCGTCACGGCATCGCGTGACCAGACCGCACCGCGACCGATCACGGGGCCGAGCCTGTCGAGCTGTTCGGGCTTGACGAACCAGAGGTTGGAGTTCGACTGCCCCGGGCCTTTGATCGTGCCTTTCGCCTGACGCTTGTTCAAGAATTCCGACTTCGCGCTGTCGTCGCATCCCATCACGATGCGATCCCCCCAACGGCAGAAATCGCCGATCACCTTCAGGTAATTGGAGCGTGGACGGATTCCTCCCGTATCCGAAGCCGTAAAGGTCTTCGGGAAATGCCAGAAGGTTCCGTGCATCGTCATCAGGAACGTGGATTCGCCGATGTCGCGGATGCGCGGCCACTCGGTGTTCCAGCCGTGCGCACCATCGTAAGAATGGCTTCCCTTCGGCAGACGGAACCGATACCACCTGCCGCCGTCGAGGCACATGAGGATCAAGGATCGGTAATCCCAGCCGATCGACCAGAGCGGATCTTTCTTCGGATCGGGATTCCCGTAGATGCCGCCGGGGCCCGTCACCTCGGTAAACTGGTTACGCAGGACGATTTCCCAGTCCTTCCCGTTCCATTGCGCCAACACGCCGGAGGTGATGGTGGGATCGCGGAGCGCAAGCGAGTTTCGTTCGCCGTTGTTCGCGTACACCACGAGTCCCTGTGAAGAGTAGGCACCCTTGCCGTGGTATCCAGGCAAGAGGTCTCCCGCCAGTTCCTTCTGCCGGTTTCCGTCCTGATAAAGCTCGCGAACAGCCAGCGTGTGGACATCCACCTCGTAGAACCCTTCCTCCATCGTGGCGTAGTAAATTTTGTTCGCGGGATCGGTCAGATGGCGCATATTCGCGGTCAAACGACCAAACATCCGCGACGGCGGAATGACGCGGACATTGCGTTTCGCATCGATCACATACGGACCGATGAACAGTTGCTGGGATTCGCGATGGATCATTCGATTCGCGGGTGTCCCGCCAACACTCTCGGCATGAACCCGTTGCTCGAACTCCGGCGTGATCTCATACAGCTTGTCGCTGGAACCATTCGGCGCGTGGGGCGCGTAGGTGACGGTCCAGAGACGATCCTGCCACGGAACGACCGCGCCTGTACCGCACTCCCCTTCATTGTTAAACATCGCCAGATTCGGGTAAATCCCGCTTATGCAACGTGGCGTCGCCGCATTCGCGATTGTGCAAACCGCACTGGTCAAAAACCATCCGATCAGCTGTTTCATTCTCATTCCTTCCCCTTCCCCTACTCCGCGACAATTTCATACAAGAAGGTCGCGTCCGAGGTGTCGGCAGCAATATCCGCAACAAACACAAGTTCTCCCGCTTCCACCTTCGCGGAAACGGCGTGACGACGCGCGCCTCCCGTGGTCAACGCATAGACGCGGTACGATTCGGGACGGGCGAGCGCAAGGCGAACCAACGCCTTCCCCGATTTCATCAGGTGTGGCGTTCCGCCCCACGCCAGCAAAATCTTGCGATCCTCATCGGCATACTTGATCCCCTCGTTCTGCACATCCGTCAGATGCGTCAGCAAGAGACGGCGCGAATCACGGATCGGCTTTGTATCGAGCGAACTCACCCAAACTGTCGCCGCCGTCTCGCCCAAATCCGCCGTGAGCGCATCCGCACGAATGACGCCGCCTTCCGAAAATCCGCCGCTAGTACGCGGAGTCTGCAGGAAGAAGGTGCCGCGTTGAGAATCCAGACGCACTCTCCCGTCGCCAGCCGTAAGCGGCATCTGCTCCGTCACCCCAATCCGTTGCCGCATCTCTCCGGGGCTTCTCCGGTAGGCGGCGGGGAAGGCATCCGACCATTCCGCGCCGGGCCACGGGTTATCGGTGACGACCGTACCCATCTTCGCGAACCAACTGAGCCAAGGCCAGTCGGTCTTGTTCAAAGGCGAATAGGAGAAATCGCCCGCAAGTTTCTTTTCCGGCAGGGTAATCGCATACGTGCGCTTCAACTGCGGCAAATCCCCGCGAAGGAAGAGGCAGATGGACGCGCGTTCAGCCGCCAGCGAGAGCGGATCGCCCGCCATGTCGAAGTATCCCATCGCGGCCTTTTCGGGATGACGGATGGAGGACTCGCTGTGGCTCCAGGCGAAGCGCCAGACGCCACCCCAATTCTGCAACGAGGCGATCGTGCCCAGCACGATTCCGCCCACTCCGCGAAAACGCCCCGGTCCTGAATAATTGTACTCCGTGATCGTGAACGGTTTATCCAACAACCTGCGGAACGCCACCTGCTGCGCCCCCATCTGGGTACCGCTGATCGGATTTTGGTTCGGGCAGGAACTCGGCAAACGCCACGGGTTCTCCAGAAAATGCGGATGATCGACATAAAAGTGGTCATCGACGAAATCATAGCAGCGGGAGCGCGGCAGCTGGTAACAGACCGGATTCATCCAGCTGCTCATGTTCGTCATCAGCGCCTTGCACTTCATCTCCTTCCGGAGGAACTCGCGCATACGCGTCGCGAACTTCGTCTCGACCTCCTGCAGGAAAATCGAGTAGGCGCCACTCTGGCGGTCCCGATTCCACAGGTTCGAAGGGATCGTTTCAGGAATGTCGCGGAAAGCGGGATCCTCGGTTTTCTTTGCCGCCAACCATTTCTTCCATGCCTCCTCCCAAGCGGGAAGACGAATCCAGTCGCCGAAATTCCCCGGATTCCCCTCGTTGACCAGCGCTAACCACGCGAGGGCGGGTTCTTCCGCGTAGGTTCGTCCCGTGTAGGGATTCTTGTGGGCAAGGAGTTGACGGCTGAACTGCAGCAGATTCTGGAAAGCACCCTCGTGAACCAGCACGAGCGCCTTGTACTCGTCCATCTGCACAATCCCGTCCTTGTCCATGCCGATCGAGCGGTACGGGACTTGACGCGAAACGAAGAGATCGGTCGTGATGTAAATTCCCTCCTCGATGCAGGCCGCGAGAATCCCGTCCAGTCGATCCATCGCATATGCGCTCAACGTCGTGCCGTCCGTTTTCCCGTTGTCCGTCAACGCGCCATCATAGTGGTGAATACGCAACGCGTTGTAACCGATCCTCGCCAGCCGTTTCGCGAAACGCTTCGCCAGCTCCCGGTCAATCAGGTTTGCGGAGAAACAGATGTTGACGCCATAGAACCGCTGGGGAATGCCCGGTTTCCGCTCAAACTCGAAATTCTCCCCTTTGGCGATCACCCGACCGTATTTCCCGGCGGGCGCGTCGATCCCGCTGATGCGACTGAAGTCCAACGCCGATCCGTCCTCGATGTCGGGAGAGATCGTCACGGGAATCCATTCCTTGCCACGGTGAAGCACGATCGGCGCGGAGACGGAGAATTGATCCAGCGACGGCACCCCCAGCGTGAAATCCAACTTGTATTCCGCGCCCTTCTGCACCGTCCCGTCCTGCATCAGGTAAATCCGGACCGAGAAATCCTCCGTATTCCATTCCCGGTTGTCCTGCACCATCAGGCCCGTCGGCGCTGCGAAACGCACCGTCAACGTATCGCCGCCCTGATTGTTCCGCACGGTCAACGAAGAGACCTTTGCGGAAAAAAGGTGGGTGTTCCCGTACTTCGCGGGCAGGTTCCGGGAAGGACCACCGTCCAACGCGATGGAACCGCCGCCGAATTTCTCGCACGGAAGTGAGATCGTGAGGCAAAGGGTATGCAGCTTGATTTCCTTCTCCACGCGAAACGCGTAGCCACACCGCACCTCGTTCCCCTCACGGGAAAACCGGGCGCTTCCGCGCAAATCTTTCTTCGGACCAATCGTAAAGTGGTATGCACCATCCGCCTCAGCCGCATAACCCCCCTGCGAATCGTAGTACTTCCAGTTCGGGGAGACATACATCCCAGGGGAGAAAAGCACATTCTGCTGACGCAGACGCAACCTGCCGCCATTCTCACCCGATACTTTTTCCGCAAGCACGGGTCCCGCCACAATCGAGACGAACAACGCAAGAACCAACGCAAAACGTTTCATAAGCAGTATCCTTCCTTTGCCAATCATTTTCCCATAAAACCCGCATTCGTTCAATACCGAAATCTGGCTGAAACCTAAGCCTTTCCTTTATATTCAATGGCAGGTGATTGGGTGGATCAGTGGTTTTGGCTTAAGCCAAACAGAACACAACGAGGCAAGGGCTTTTCCACGCGCAGGGATTGGGAAACAACACAGACAACTTTGAAACAACCTGAATTGGGACGGCTCGCAACCGGGAGCGAGTTGTGCTTCGTTGTCCAAGTTGTTGTCCTTGCAAGCCTCCTCCCCTGCGCACGCGGCCGCGGATTATTCGGGGAAGCGACACGCTCGCTTGCGGGGCAACAGGACAGAATGAAGCGGCAGGAGTGCCGCTTCCCCGAACGTCTCGCTCACAACATAGAACTCGGAACTTAGGCAGGCGTGTTCATCATCGCGGACGCGACGAAACGCGTCCCTCCCCATTCGGGCAACGAGGACGTTGCCCCTCCCGTTCTCTGCGTCCTCTGCGACTCCGCGTGAGGCATTCGATCGAGGTTTTGGCCTACCACGCGTAACCTGCCAACTTCTCGATTCGTTTCCGGTTCTGTTCCGCTGTTTGAGGCAAGATACGGTTGCGGCATGAGACCGCAATATGGTAAACTTGGCTCGTTGTCTGACATACCAGTTTCACGAAAGGAACAAAAGATGCGGATTTTGACAGTAGGCACGTGTCTGTTCGTTGGCATGATGGCGTTTGCGGACGATTGGACAGAGGAGAAGGTGCGTACCCTTGAGCGGCGTGCGTTGGAGGCGGTCGCGGACTTGGCACTTGTACCTCCGCCGCTCAACGTGAACCCCGGTCCGGAGTACGGCGCGGCACGGGAGGTGTGGGCGATGAATAACGGCGCCGCTCTCACGCCGAAGGGACGCCTCTGGACCAGCTGGATCGGCGGCGGAGATTCGCCGGATGCCTACACAGTCTGCGCCTTCTCCGACGACAAAGGTGAAACGTGGAATCCGCCTGCTCTCGTGGTGGACGGCCATGATCCGAAGCGTATTCCGTTCCCGCGCAGCAACATCATCGCAAACCTCTGGACTGATCCGGCCGGAAAGTTGCACCTCTTCGTAAGTCAGTCGATCTGGCATAACGACGGGCGCATGGGCGTTTGGGAAACCGTTTGCACCGCCCCTGATCACGAGAAGCCTCTCTGGTCCCCCATCCGCCGCCTCTGCGACGGCGCGGCCCTGAACAAACCGATCGTTCTGCGAAACGGCACCTGGCTTCTGCCGGTGGAGATTGCCCGAACATGGGGTCCGTGGTCGGGACTCTTCGGCACGAGCAACAAAGACGGCGGCACGTTTGCCCTTGCCTCGACGGACGGCGGCAAGACGTGGACGCGGCGAGGCTCCGTGACTGTACCCGATAGCGACTGGCCTGAACCTCTCTTTCTGGAGTTGAAGGACGGGAGGATCCGTACATACATGCGTTCCCGAAAAGGTTTGCTTGTGGCGGAGTCACGCGATGAGGGAAACACGTGGGGCGAGGCGGTGAAACCCGTTGGTATGGATCAGCCCGCCGCACGTTGCCAAGTACGTGCGCTCTCCTCCGGGAACTGGATCTTCGTGAAGCATCTCTCCCCGCCAGACTCCTTCAATGGCAACAAGCGCATCGGTCAGATCGCCTACCTCTCACGCGACGAGGGGAAGACATGGGAAGGTGGTCTCGTACTGGATGATCGCAAGTCTGTCACTTACCCCGATGTGGAACAGGGACCGGATGGCACGATCTATGTCACGCACGACTTCGAGCGCGGACGAGAGGCGGAGATCATCCTCCACAAGTTCACCGAGGCGGATATCCTCGCCAAGCGTTTCCAGTCGCCTCAATCGCGGCAGGGTATCGTCGTGATGAAGGCGATGGGTACGAAGCATAACCAGATGAAGAAGTTGAAAAAATGAGAAAGACCTTGATTCAAAAATCCAGATTGAACCAAGATTCCCCGTTTGGGATCTCACGTAGAGACGAGGGCGCAGAGTCCGCGGAGAAAGTGTCCAATACAGCGGTTTTTCGAGACACACTATGGAACTGGAGAACGGGGAGGGCATTTACCCAAATGGGAATCGGCGCAATCGGATGGAGAATCCATTTTCCGTCATTCGTTTTCCGACAAGCAAGATGCAGGACAAGAAGCATTGACTCAACAACTCATCCCGTGGGTTCCGTGTATCCCGTGGTTGTCCAACAGAGGAATTCTGGTTGAAAGTCTCTTGCGGAGAGTGCAACGCGGCAACAGAGAAGCTGAGCGAAGAAGGAAGAGACAGGGAATACGGGATGTGACAGGCGATCGTCCCAGGCAGAGGATTTGTTTCATGATCTCAACAGAGGAGTCTAGTATGGTTCAAGGAAGAATGACAAGGCGAGGTTTCGTCGGCAGGACGCTGACGGCGGTCAGTGGTATTGCGATGTCAGATGCGTTTGCTCTCCATGAGGGTGTCCATGCGCGTCTGATCTTCGGTGTGGTGAGCGACGTGCATATTGGCGGCAAGCCAGATGCAGTTGAACAATTGGAGAAAGTGCTGCGCTGGTTCGCGGAAAAGAATGTCGATGCCGTGTTGTCTCCGGGCGATATCGCGCATTCTGGGTTGATAAGCGACTTGGAGAAGTTTGCCAACGCTTGGCACCAGGTGTTTCCGAACGGACGCGGGGCAGACGGACGCAAGGTGGAATTGATGATTTCCACCGGTAACCACGATGTCGATGCCTGGGGCGGTCGGTGGAAGAACTTCACCGAAGAACAACTTCGTGCGCAGTGTTTCAACTACAAGGACAATCCAGAGAAAACGTGGCAACGTCTTTTCGGGCAGAAATGGGAACTGATCTGGCGTCGCGAAGTGAAAGGATACACCTTCATCGGCTCCCAGTGGTCGAGCCTCAAGCCTCCGATCGAAGCGTACATGAAGAAGAACGCGGCAACGTTCGATCCGGTCAAACCGTTCTTCTACTGCCAGCACGAACATCCGAAGGGGACGTGTCACGGCGCATACTCCATGGGCGATGACCGAGGTGAATCCGTGCGGGCACTGACACCGTTCGCGAACGCGGTGGCAATCACGGGACACTCCCATTGTGCGATTTCGGATGAGCGTGCTGTCTGGCAAGGGGCATTCACCTCCATCGGCGCGGGATGCATGCATGAGGGGGCGGGTGGGTTCACCTACGACAATGTCTCCGCATTCTGGCATCCGAGCGGCAAGAAGAACCTGATGGCGTCGCTAGCCGATCCGCAAAACTGGGGTGGTGACGCAAAAGGCGGATGTTGTGAACTGGTAGAGGTGTATGACGACCACCTCGTCGTACAGAGGCAATCTGTCATCTTCGCTCGTCCGATCGGCCCGGCGTGGGTCGTGCCGCTTCCAGCGCAGAAGAATGGTCCATTTGAGTTTGCAAGACGGTCAGCGCAACGGAAAACACAGGGTGCGGTTCCGGAATTTGCAGCAGATGCGAAGATTTCGGCGACGTTCTGTCCGAAGGGACATGCCCTTGAAAATACGGCACACAAGGGCGAACCCTGCATCTACGTAACCTTCCCACATGCGGAGAGCGTGAAAGGAAGCCGGGTGTTCGACTATGTCGTAGAGGCTTGCGCAGACGGAGGAAAGCCAGTCACACGCAAGCTCATCGCGGCAGGATTTTCCTATCCTGAAGAGTACGCCAAACTGCCGGGGGAGTGTCTCTTTTCGGCAACGGAACTCCCGCCAGACAAAGCAATCCAATTCACCGTTACGCCGCGCGATTGCTTTGGCCTTTCCGGGAAATCTCTCGTGGCGAAGTTCGAAGAACTGGTCAACTGAGAAAAGCGAACTGAACCCGAATTCCGCTGTTGCACAGATTCCTCGTTTGAGGTCTCACGCAGAGCCGCTGAGGTCGCAGAGTACGCAGAGAACGTGTCGAAAACAGTGACTTTCGCCCACAAAATGTACAACGTTACAACAGAAAAGCGATTCACCCAAATGTTGAAAGTCCGTAAAATTCCAACGCGACAGGATGAACCACGGAACTCACGGAATCGCCGTTCTACGGAACTGATGATTTTCCGTGTATTCCGTGTGTTCCGTGGTTTCTAAAAATAGTCAAACAGAAAAATTTAGGTTTAACTTTTTAACCATGTAACCTTCCCCGTTTCCCCGCCGCTTCTCAGCTGGCACGAAGCGCCTTGATTTCGTGGAGGAACACGGGGATGGAGGCCAGGCAGCAGAGCGTGTCGGAGAGCGGGAGAGCAAGCCAGATTGCCAGCGTGTGGTTGTCCAGCAGGTACGGGAGGAACCAGACGCAGGGAAGAAGGCAGATACCCTGACGAAGCAGGGAGAGCAGGATTGCGACACGCGGCTTCCCGATGGACTGGTAGAAGGTGGTGCAGATCACGTTCAGGCCGATCAACCACAACATGCAGCTGCCGACACGCATATCGTGCGCCGCCGTCTGCAAAAGCAGTTGGTCGCCCGCATTGACAAAGCAACGCGCCAGCGGATAGCTTGCAAAAACCTGCACAGCCCACGCAAGAAAGCAACCTACCGTGGTCGCCTTCAGCCCGACGAGAAATGCCTCGCGGACGCGCGGCAAATTGCGTGCGCCCCAGTTGTACCCGATGATCGGACCGATCCCCTGCTGGACTCCCATCATCGGCATGAAGCACATCATGCCGACCGTCTGAAAGATGCCGAACGAAGCGATGCTGATCGTGGCGCGTTCGCCGTCAACCGCCCACTTCGCGAAGGCGTAGTTCATGGAGAAGTTGATCACAGATCCGGTGAACTGTTGCAGGAAGGGGGCGAGACCGATGCCGAACGCCCTTGCCGCCAGCGCAGGATAAAACCAGATGCGGCGTATGCGGAGCCGAACGACCGACTGCTGACGCAGATAATAGAGCAAAGCCCAGAGGCACGAGCAGGTCATCGCGATGTTGGTCGCCCACGCCGCACCGGCCACGCCCCAGTGAAAGACGAAGATGAAAACCGGATCCAAAACCAGGTTGATGCCGAACCCGACAATCATGCACGTCATGGACTGGCGCGGCGACCCCTCCGACCGGATACAATTCGCGAGGCCGAACGCCAAATGCGAAAAGAGCTGGAAGAAGAGAACGATCCGCAAATACTGCTTGGCGTAGGTGATCGCCTGGGGAGAAACACTGGCGCCGCCCGTCCAGCGCAACACGGGATCAAGGAAAAGGAAGAACAGAGGGGGAAGCACCAGACCGATCGCGATTTTCAGCGCGACGCATTGCCCCAAGACCTTCTCCGCCGCAACGCGGTCGTTCTCGCCCAGCTTGATCGAAAGCAATGCACCCGACCCAACGCCGATCCAGATGCCGAACGCGGCGAAAAGCATCATCACGGGAAAGGTAAGCGCAAGCCCCGCAATGGCGTCCATACCGCATCCCTGCCCGATATAAAACCGGTCGATTACATTGTACAATGCGCTCAAGGTCATGGAGACCAGAGCCGGCCAAGAAAACTGCGCCAGCAAGCCCCACATATTCGCATGTGAGAGTCTTTCTATTCTCTCTTCTTTGTCAGACATCTTCTTCGATTCACTTTACCTTGTGAACACGTTACGGAAGATTTCCTGTCGTCCTGTTCGCGTCAAGCTCGACCACACCGGTTCGATTGCGTCGATTGCAATCGATTGCCAACGAAAGTCTCCAAACGCGAAACCCGCGCATCTGCTGCCGCTTCACCGTTCCCGTCTTCAGCCTTTTTTCGAGATCGCGCCGAATTTGCAGAGCTGGCTGCAAATGTCGCATCCCGAACACTGCGCGGGATCGATGCGGGACTGGTAGCGCTTGCCGGGAACAACCTCGGCGGCTCGTTCGATCGCCGGGCATCCCAGCGTGAAGCACGCGCCGCACGCCTTGCACTTCTGCGGATCGACCGTGTAGGTATTGGCTCCCATCAGCTTCGCTGCGACACGGCAGGGACCGCCCGCTACGACCAGGGCTGGCTCCCCGCAGTCCAACGCTTCTTTCAGGACAGACTCCAGTTCCGCGAGATTGTACGCGCTGACCTTCGCGACATGACGGTACCCCATCGCCTTGGCGACTTCACAGATGTCCGTGACGGGCGCGGGATCACCGCAGAGATTCTTTCCGGAAGCGGGATTGTCCTGATGCCCCGTCATCGCCGTGATACGATTGTCCAGCACAACCGTCGTGATGTGTCCGCCGTTGTACATGACATTGAGGATGCCCGTCATGCCGGAGTGGAAGAACGTGCTGTCGCCGATGACGGCGCAGAGCCGACCGGTCTTCCCTTCCGCCTTCTGCCGTTCGGGCAACTTCGCCTTTTCCATACCGAACGCATTACCGACACAGGCCCCCATGCAGATGGTGGTGTCCATCGCGTTGAGCGGAGGAAAAGCGCCCAGCGTGTAACAACCGATGTCACCCGTAACCGTCGCGCCGAGCTTATGCAGGATGTAGAAAACGCTGCGGTGAGAGCAACCGGGGCAAAGAACGGGAGGACGCGTCGGCAATCCTTGATCACAATGGGGCGCGGCCACGGGCGTGACATCGCCCAACAACTCCGCACGCAACGCGGAGAGCCGCATCGGGTTCAGCTCCAGCATATTCAGTTCGGTCTTGTGCTCGACAACCTGAATTCCTGTGGCGCGGACCTGCTCTTCCAGGAAGGGATCCAGTTCCTCGACCACCAGCACGCGCTCGACAGATTGCGCGAAGCGGGTGACGAGCGCGGTCGGAAGCGGATTGGTGAATCCGAGCTTCAGGACAGCGAATTCGGGGAAAACTTCCTTGACATACTGGTACGCGACGGCAGAGGTGATGATGCCGAGACGCTTGTCCCCATCCTCGATCCGGTTGAAGCGGCTTTCATTCGCCGCTGCGCGCAACTGCTCGGTGCGAACCTGCGCGTCCAGGCGCTGCTTGCGGGCGAACATCGGAACGGGAATCGTGTGCGAGATGTCCTTGACATACGGTTTCATTTCCTGGTTTCCCGGACCGAAATCGTCGCCGACATCCACCAGCGTGGAAGTGTGCGAGGTACGGGTGGTGAGGCGGATGATCGCGGGAGCGTGGTATTTCTCCGAGACCTCGAACGCCTCCTGCACCATATCGAACGCCTCCTGGGAGTCGGCGGGTTCGAAGAGCGGAACACGGGCGAACTTCGCGAGATTACGGTTGTCCTGCTCGTTCTGCGAAGAGTGCATCCCGGGATCGTCGGCGGAGATGATGACAAGACCGCCGTTCGTGCCGACGTACGTGTAGGTCATGAACGGATCCATCGCCACATTCAGGCCGACGTGCTTCATCGCCGTCAAGGCGCGCGCACCGGCGATCGAGGCGCCGACCACGACCTCCATCGCGCACTTCTCGTTCACCGCCCACTCGCAGTTGATCGAATCCTTGAAGCGACGGATGTTCTCCATGATTTCCGTGCTAGGCGTTCCAGGGTAGGCGGAGGCGACACGACAGCCAGCCTTGCACGCGCCCCAAGCGATTGCCTCATTGGCAGACAACAGAATTTTCCGACTCATCTTTGATTACTCCTTCTCATCCACGGTAATGTTTGGAATCCGGTTCACGATGTTCTTGATCGGGCTGGGCTTGTCGTTGTAACCGTCAACCTGCCGACCGACATTGACCAGCGTACCGATCGCGAACATGGCAACCACGAGATTCGTGCCGCCGTAACTGAAGAACGGAAGCGCCAATCCCTTGGTCGGGAAAAGCCCCGTCACGACACCGATGTTGAAAATCCCCTGATACACCAGCAGGAAAGTCATGCCGAACGAGAGGAAGCGCCCCAGATTGTCCGGCGCATACCAGGAGATCAAAAGTCCGCAAATCAGGATCACCGTGAACATGGCGACCACGAGAATCGAGAAGAGAAAGCCGAACTCTTCAGCGCCGGTGGAAAAGATGAAATCGGTATGCGGTTCCGGCAGATACATTTTCTTCTGCAGTCCGTGAAGGAAACCGGCCCCCCAGAATGCGCCTTTTGAAATCGCGATCTGAGACTGTTCCTTCTGGTATGCGGCGGGATCTTCGACCTGGAATCCGGCGAAGATGGTATAGGGCGGCAACCGGAAGACTTCCTCATCTTCCAGCATCTTGGTGTAGATCACGCAACGCCCCGTCTTGTTTGTCCCGAAGAGCTGGAAGGACGGCACATCCGCCATGCGCTGGAACCCCATCTCATCCAATTTCGCGAGATGGGAATCCTCGTCCAGTTCGAAAGCGATTACGTCAGCCATTCCACCTTTTTTGATTGCGATCCGCTTTGGCGCTTTCATAAACGTCCGCAGGAAAGACTTTCCCAGCAAATACTCGGGCGGATCGAGGAATTTCTCATCCCGGTTACTGAACACGCGGTTGTCCTTCGCGATCTTCGCGGAGACGTAATTCATCCGGTTCATGTCAACCGTCGCGACATCGGACTTCCCCAACCAGGCGTGGATGCGGCGCATCCGGTTTTCATTGTGCGACATGTGAAAGGCGACGGCGGCAACCAACAACACACCGACGGGAATCAAATAACGGATCCGCGTCCCCGCAACAAACATCAAAATCCCGCCAGCCAATCCAATGACCATGGTCGCGCCATAATCGGGTTCGAGCACCAGCAAGACCAGCGGGATGAAAAGCATGGTACCCGGGAAAACCAATCCCTGCCAAAAGCGCTGGACACGGTTTCCGAGATGGCTGAGGTAGGAAGACATGACAACCACGATCATGATCTTGCATAGCTCGCTCGGCTGCAGACTGATTTTGCCGAGCGAGAGCCAACGGCAGGACCCGTTGATCTCCTGGCCGAGGAACCACGGCAAGACCAGGATGAGAAGCCCCACAACCCCGCCGTAAAAGGCAAACGAGAGCCACGGGATCCGCTGCCAGTTGTGATAGTTGAAACGGGCGACAAACACGGCGACAAAGAATGCGAAGACAAGCCAGACAAGTTGGTTCTTGACGAAGTAGTAAGGATCCGGCGTCTTCATCATCAGGCCCTTGTCTGCACTGGCGGAGGCCAACAAGACGACGCCCAGTCCCACCATCAGAAGGACCACGCCTACAAGAGTCATGACCGTTTTTCGCATATCACCTTTCCTAACGTGCCGATTCCATCGCGTCGGCGAGCTGATCTATACCCGCGCAGTTCAACTGGAAAGCCCCCGTGTTCTTGCAGTCAGCCCAGGACGCCATCAAGAATCCCTTGAGCCGTTCCGGTGCAACGTTGGCGCGGCAAAACTTCACCAGTTCAGCCGCGCAGTCGCTGTTCTCGGTGCGGCCGGATTCCTTCAGTTTCGGAGACACCCAGTTTGTCGGAAGCGCCACCATGTCAAAGCCCGCCTTACTCAACTCGATGAAAATTTTGAGGCGCGGCTGATAACAGGGTTTCATCTTCTCAATGACATACCCCTGCACATCCTCATTGTAGTAGCCTGGACACTGGAGTACGCTCTTCGGGCACTTCGTCATGAACTCCGGATGCTCCCATCCGTAGTCGCTGAACATCCACGGACGAACGCCCTGTTTCTCGACGGCGGCGATGAACTGATAGAGCGAGTGCCACCAAAGTTCATTCTGCCGACAGTTGACGACCACGTTCCTTCGTTGCCACTCCATCTGTTCCTCATCAAATCCGATGTGCAGGAAACGGGGAGTCTCGAAAATTTCGCACACATCGCGGATCACGTCGAAACACACGCGGTAATACGGCTCCGTCGCCACCATGCGGTGGTACTGCTTGAGCCACTGGTCATGCGTGGCAGAGAAGTTCAATTTCGGGATCGGTTCCAATCCCATGCTTCTGAGCCGACGAACTTCGGCACGCATCCGATCGGCGCTCCAGCTTCCCTTCACGGCCAACTCTGGATGGCTTGGATACACAACGAACTCGCCCAAATCCATCACCACCATGTTGAACTTCCGTTTCTTCGCATGGTCGATGGTGCGGTTCCAAATCTCTTCCGAAAAATAGATTTCGTCGCGCGTGTACCGTTTTCCCGCGATCTTCGGTTCTCCCGGCGCGAGCCATTCGCCCCACATATTCATGCCCATGTGCAAAAGCACAGCGCGAATCTCATCCGTATTTCCTGCGAATGCCGACGCGGCATCCAGCGCAGATGAAACCGCAAATGCCGCTCCTGCCGAAATAAATTCTTTTCTGGTCATGTTGATTCTCAATTCCAAGTCAGCTTTCCGCCCGCGCTCCGCACGGGAATGTAACTGAGAATAAGTTCCGAATCTTTCAACCACCTAACAACCAAACCACTTAAACACCCAACTACCCAACCCCCTAACCACCTAACCACCCAACTACCCAACTACCCAACTACCCAACCACCCAACTACCTAACCACCCAACCTTGAACTCATAGGCAAGAGGTACGGAGAAGAAAGGCACTGAATGCGACTCGCGCCTCATTCAGTGCCCACTTGAACAGACATCCGTCGCTTGTTACTGCGGGGCAGGCAACTTCAGTTCCATACCCGGAGTCAGTTCATTCCCCGTCAGGCCGTTGAGGGCCTTCAGGTCGCTCGGGCTGACGCCCCAGCGGATCGCGACGGCGTACACATCTTCGCCTTCCTTCACCTTGTAGGTCTGCACGTTCGAGGGAGTCGGCACCGTTTCTTTCGGCGGCTGAGTGGGCTGCGGCACCGGAGGCGTCACCACCTGGGCCGGTTCCTTCGGCTGTTCAGGCGCGGGCTGGACCGACTGCGTCGTCACCGTATCGTTCGAAGCGGGCGCAGCCGGTGTGTTCGCCGTGGCCGTTTTCTTCGCTTCCGCCTTCTTGGTGGCAGGCGGAGTCGTGTTCGCCGACTTCGTGATCGCAACCTGCTTCACGTCCTTCTTCGCGCCCTGCGCGTTCGCGGCGGGGGCGGACTTGCCGGCGGCCGTCGGGATCTGAAGCTTCTGACCGACGACAATCTTGTCGCCCTTCAGTTTCGGATTCGCGGCGCGGAGAGCGGCCAGCTTCACGCCATGCTTCTGGGCGATCGTCGAAAGGGCGTCTCCCTTCTTCACGACATACGTAGTCGTCGTACCGGTGTAGGCAACGGCGGCAGTCTTGGTAGCCGTAGTCTTCGGCGCGGTCGTCTTGGCGGCGGTCGCGTTGGCCTTCGGCTGGGCAGGGGCGCTCTTCACTGTGGAGGGGACACTCTTGGCGGAAGACACATCCACCACGCCGGGGAGCTGGATGGTTTGTCCCACGCGGAGCTTGTTGGGCTGCAGGCCCGGATTCACCGCCAGCACGTCCTGCCAACGCAGTCCGTGACGGTATGCGATCGCGGAAATCGTGTCGCCCGACTTCACCGTGTACGGGGTCGTACCGGTCAGGCTCTGGATGTCGATCGACTGCACATCGACCTTCGCGGGCGCCGCAGGACGGGCAGACTGCTTCGCGGCGGGCGCGGCTTTCGGCTGCGGATCTGAAATATCCTGCACCTCGATCGGAGGCTGCTCTTCAATTGCGGGAGTCGCGGAACCATCCGTTCCACCCGTTGTCGTGCATCCCTGGATAAACAGGAATGCGGCGACCAAATTCGCTCCCATGGTCACATTCATCAACAAACGCTTCATCGTTTCTCTCCTTGTGTCTTATTCCCCGTCCTTCAGGAAAGAAACGCCCGCCGGATGCGTAACCGCACGCACAACCTTCACGAAACGTTCTCCCCTTTCCCGATAGCCGGTAAATTGGTCAAAGCTCGCAGTGCCCGGCGAAAGAAGGATCGTATCGCCCGCAGAAGCCTCCGCAACCGCCCTCTCGACGGCCGTTTCCATGCACCCGCAATCCTCACAGGGCACCACGGAAGACCAGGCTTCCCCCATTCGCTTAGCACAACAGCCGATAAGATACACTTTTTTCACGAAGTTTTCCAGCATTTCTTTTGCACAATTTACATCCGGTTCTTTTAACTGCCCGCCGGCAATCAAAATGATTTGTTTTCCACCGTTTTTTTGTGCCTCTTTTCTCGCCGAAACCATGCGGATCGCCGCCATCATCGCGGTCAGACTGGTCGCCTTCGAATCATCCACGAAATCCACACCTGCCCCGCTCCTCCCGATCCACTGCATCCGATGGGGCAACGGCTGGAAGCTTTGCAACCCGTTCGCGATCTGTTCGTCCGTCAATCCGAGGTGTGCCAGCACGGCAACTGCCGCACTCGCGGAAACGCCAAACACGGGATTGTCAAACCAACTTCCAGCCGCCGAAATCTCACGACGGTTTCCCTGCGGGTCAGTCAGGACGATTCGCCCCGTTTCGTATCCAGCGCGACCTTCCCCCGGCGCACACGTTTCCGTACCGCTTCCGAACCGCCATGTCTCCACACCCTGCGGCACGGCGCCGCCGTCCGCCAATCCTTCCGGCAACAACGCAATCGCACCGGGGCGCATCGCCGCGAACATCCGCAGCTTCAAATCGCGGTACGCTTCCATCGTGTGGTGGCGGTTGAGATGATCCGCCTGCACGTTGAGCAGGATCGCGGCGTCAGGCGCGAACGTTTTCGTGTGTTCCATCTGGAACGAGCTGACCTCGACCACCGCGCATTGAACAGGCTTCTCCGCCAGGCAGAGCGTACAGAGCGGAATGCCGTAATTCCCGGCGGGTGACGCGCGGACGCCTGCCGCGTTCAGCGTGTCGGAGAGGAACTTGACAATCGAGGTCTTCCCCTTGCTTCCCGTCACGGCCAGGCTCGCGCCCTTCCAAAATCGCGCACCTAATTCCAACTCGGAGATCAGTTCCCTGCCCTCTTTCGCGCAAGCCGTAATCCACGGATGCTCGAGAGGGAACGCGGGACTCGTCACAACCAGATCCGCCTCCGCGAGCGGCAACACGTCACCTGTCCCGAATCGGAACTCGACACCTTGACCGCGCAATTCCCGAATCGATTCCGTTGCCTTTTCGACGCCTTGGTCGAAAACGGTCACGTGCGCGCCCTCCCGATTCAACAGCGCGGCGGCAGCTTCGCCGCTCACGCCCGTTCCCAATACAAAAGCCCGTTTCCCTGTCACTGTCATACGCCCCCCTTGCGTCATTCCGCATCCATCACGTTTCTTCACGCGCGGTATTCCCGCTCCCCTACTCCACCGTCTCCGTTTCGATGCCCGGAATCTCGTTCAGCCGCGCGAGGATCGACGCGGGCGTAACCGTGCGTACCGGTGCGGCAAGCGCAACCGTCACGTTCAACCCGCTCTTTCCATGACGCGCCACCAGATACGAGTTGAGCGTCACGCCGCGCATCCCCGTCAACGCGGAAACGGCGGCGGCAACCGCCTTCTTGTCTTCCGCCCACATCGTCACCTGCAGCTCGTGGCGAACGGAACCGATGCGCCGTTCGACCAGCATGAACAATTCCAACCCCGCGATGGTCACGAGCGTCGCAATCGCTGCAACCGCGAACAAGCCGCCGCCCACCGCAATCCCGATCGCGGCGGTCGTCCAAATCGTGGCGGCGGTCGTCAACCCCACCACAAACCGTTTGTGCAGCACAATCGTCCCCGCGCCGAGGAAACCGATTCCCGTGACAATCTGCGAAGCGATGCGGCTGATATCGGCACGCACGGGAAACTGGTCGCCGTTCTGCTGCAACAGCGAGGCGAGCGCGTCGCTCACGCCGAACTGGGAGACGAGCATGAAGAGCGCAGATCCCAGCGCGACGAGGAAATGCGTCTTCAACCCCGCTTCCTTCGCACGGTACTCACGCTCCAGTCCGATCAAACCGCCTAACAGGGCAGCGACGAGCAAACGAACACTCAACATCCACGAGACTGAATCCATATTCTCCCCTTTGAAGTAAGTTAGGTGGTTGGGTGGTTAGCCCGTCGCCCGGGAGGGACGCGCCCCGTCGCGTCCACAACGCTTGTCAGACCTCCCCGCCTTTCAGCTTCTCAGCCTCTCAGCTTACCCGGTCTCCCCGTCTTACCCAGCCTAACACGATCCGCAGACAAAAAAGCCCCAGTTCCCGCAAGGGAAACCGGGGAGGCGCGAACGGCGAAACGCCTACGCCTGTTTCTCGGCAGACTTGGCAGCCTCGGTGTTCTGGTCAACCTGCGCGGAGGGAATTTCCTTCTTCACCTCGTCCATCAGGTTCTTGACAACCTCACTGCCCTGCTTGTCTCCCTCTTCCTTACCCTTCTTGAACTCTCCGATGCTCTTTCCCAAAGAATGGGCCAGCTCGGGCAATTTCTTGCCGCCGAAAAGAATCAAGATGATCAACAGTACGATCAAAATCTGCCAGTGTCCAGCTATCATGGTCTTATTCCTCCAATCAGTTTCTAGTTCCTAACCCTGCCGCATCGCGCGGCGAGCCTCCAGATCCGCATCACGCCGTTTCACCGTCTCGCGCTTGTCCTGCTGCTGCTTGCCCCGGCAGACGCCGATCTCGACTTTCACAAGTCCTTTCGCGGTCAAGTATAGCCGAAGCGGAATCAATGTCAATCCCTTTTGCTCCTGAAACGTCTGCAGCTTGCGAATTTCCTTCTTGTGCATCAACAGACGCCGCGTGCGCAGGGAATCGTGATTGAAACGGTTGCCGAATGCATAGGGCGGGATTCGAACGGCATGGGCGAACAGCTGCCCGTCCTTCACCTCCGCGTAGGAGCCGACCAGCCCCGCCTCCCCGTTGCGGACCACCTTGACCTCCGTTCCGACCAGCTCGATACCGGCCTCGTGGCGTTCCAGGACAAAATAGTCATGCGTGGCGCGGCGGTTGACCGCAAGGTTTCCCCCCAGCCGATCCTTTTTGTCCTTGTTTCCGCTCAACGGCTAGGCCCCAATCCCTTCAACGCACCGGGCTGCGACCAACGCGTGTGCGCGGCCTCCGCCTTGGCGATTTCCGTGAAATCGACTTCCGAGGCCAGCTTGCCCTCCGCGATCTCGCGCAGCGCGATATCCGCTTTGTCCTCGTCGTAAGACAACGGTTTCACATACGGACGTTCGCCCGGCATGTTCAACTGGCGGACACGCTTGGAAATCACATTGACGAGCACGGGAATGCTCGGAATCCGAACCTTTGCTTTTTCAATCAGCTCTACGTTCACGAAAGACCTCCTGTGTAAAAAGGAACAAACAGTATAGCGGATTTCCCCCCAGAGAGTCAACACCCCTTTCAGAATTTTTTTGGTGGGTGGTAGCGTGTGGCTGGTCGCTGGTGGCTGGCTTGTCGCATATCGCGTTCCTTTCGCGGCGCGTACCCTGTGTTGCGGCTTGTATGCCGCACAGCCGAACACGGCTCCCCCCCATACGGCCCCCCCAAAAAAATCACCCTTGCAGGAACGGATGGAGAAGAGTAAAATGACAGGCAAAAGGAGTTTATGATCATGGATACTACGAATCCTGCGATGGGTATGTTTTTGTTTGCGATGGGTGGTTTGGCGGGCGCGTGCTTTGCCCTACCCTTTAAGAAGGTGAAGGTGTGGGCGTATGAAAGCTACTGGCTGATCTACGCACTCTTCGGCTTGATCCTGTTCCCGTGGGCGCTGGCGCTCGCGACGGTCCCGAACCTGGGCGAGGTGTTACGGAATGCGCCGGGCAGTGTCTTGGGACGCTGTTTCGGGTTTGGCGCGTTGTGGGGTCTCGGCGGATTGACCTGGGGGTTGATGATCCGTTACCTCGGAATCGGTCTCGGTCTCGCGATCGGATGCGGTCTCTGCTCCGCGACGGGTACGCTGATTCCGCCGATTGTCACGGGCAAGGCTGCCTCCCTGGTGGCGACGCCGGGTGCGCGGATTGTACTGGCTGGCGTCATCGGTTCCCTGCTCGGCATCGTGTTCGTCGGACTTGCCGGTAAATCCAAAGAGGGAGAGCTTTCCGAGGAGGAGAAAAAGAAGGCCGTCGCCGATTTCGATTTTAAGAAAGGCATGTTGGTCGCGCTCTTCTCGGGCATCGCCAGCGCGGGTATGAACTTCGGCCTCCAGAGCGGTGAGATCCTGGAAAAGGCGGCCGTGACGGGTGGAACGGACGGCAAGTGGCAGGGGATGCCGGTGTTGATCGTTGTGCTGCTCGGCGGTTTCGTGGTGAACCTGATCTGGTGTCTCGTCCAGAACGCGAAGAACAAGACGGGCAAGGACTACGTCACGGGCGGCGCGGGTATCATCGCGGGGAACCTCCTCTTCGCCGGACTCGCCGGCGTGATCTGGGCCTGCCAGTTCGTCTGCCAGAAGGTCGGCGAACCCAACATGGGCGAAATGAAGTACATCGGCTTCGCGGTCGTCATGGGATCAACGATCCTCTTCAGTACGATCATCGGCATCTTCCTCGGCGAATGGAAAGGCGTCGGGAAACGGACTCGCGGTTTGCTCGCGTTGGGTATCCTGATCCTGCTCGCCTCGTTCGGCACCGTCTCCTACGGCAACAAGATCCAGGAGAACGAAAAGGCGCAAGCCTCCGCGCAGCCGCAACCGACGGCAGTCGAAACTGCCGCCCCGGTGAAATAGCAACGGGAAAGAGTCGAATTCCACGATTCTTGCCTATAGGTTGGCAGGCAAGGCATGTTCTGCTTTGCGGGCGCGACAGAAGGTGTCCCTCCCGTTCTTCGTGTGAGGCCATCCTCTCCTATCCCTATCTTTCCTTATCCCTATCCCATCCTCTCCTCGCTTCTCCGCTGGCGCGTAGCTCGTAGCACCGCTACAAAAGAAGCTTGTAGTTTGTGTGCGAAGAACGATATACTGGTTTTTGCCGCTGAGATGCGGCATTCCCTTCGTGGGTAATCAAGGAGTCTGTGAGAATGGGTGTTGTGGATTTGAGAGACGAAATCACGCGGTTGCCGAAGCGGCACGACACGTTTGTCGGGATCGATTCGGACGGATGTGTGTTCGACACGATGAATGAAAAACAGAAGGTGCATTTCCATCCGCTGATTATCCGGCACTGGCATCTGGAGGAAATCGCGGATGCGGTTCGCGCCTGCGCGGTCTTTTCCAACCTTACCTCGCGCTTTCGCGGCTCGAATCGTTTTCCCGCCCTGCTCCGCACGTTCGAACTGCTGGCCGATTACCCCGGCGTGAAGGAATCGGGGGTCGAGCTGCCTCGGCTGGACTCGTTGCGGTCGTATGTTCACTCCGGCCTTCCGCTGGGTAACCCGTCCCTACGCGACGAGGTTGAGCGCACGCATGATCCCGACCTCACCTCGCTACTGGCGTGGAGCTTGCAGGTGAATGAGAGCATCGACACCAAGATGCGCCCCGTACCGCCATTCCGTAACGCGCTGCGCGCGTTCTCGCTGATCCGCATGGGAAGCGATTCGATGGTGGTCTCCCAGACGCCTGTCGCGGCGCTCCAGCGCGAATGGAAATTTCACCGCATCGAGTCTTGCGTCGATTGGATCGCCGGACAGGAGCACGGGACCAAGGCGGAACAGTTGCGTCTGGCTGCCGCCGGGAAGTATCCGATGGATCGCGTGTTGATGATCGGCGACGGCGTGGGCGATCTGCAGGCGGCCCGCGAAGCGGGATCGCACTTCTTCCCGATTCTCCCTTCGGAGGAAGAGGAGTCGTGGACGCGGTTCTGCGACGAGGCTTACCCGCGTTTCCTGAACGGCGAATACGGCTCGGAATACGAGTCCGCACTGGTGACCGATTTCGAAAACCGTCTGCCTACAATTCCGCCGTGGAAATCGGGCCAGGAACAGCAGAGGAATCCAGAATGAAATTCAGCTTTCCCCAACCACTCCACCACCCAACCACCTAACCACCTAAACCACCCAACCCAACAGAGGATTCCAGGATGAAATTCAGAATTGGTTTTCTAGCGACAGTCTGGACGATCTCCGCGTGGGGCATCACGCTGGAGAATGAGTCGATGCGGATTTGCTTCGCGGACGAGAATGCGGGGTTCGCCTGTACGGGAATCGTGAATCTCGCGGCGAACGGAACTCGTTTCATTTCGAAGAGTTCGGACCTGCCCGGTTTTTGGCGGTTGCAGTTTGCCGACATTACGGCGGAGGGAAAGGCTGTCGCCTGGCTGAACAACCGTTCTCCCGCGCGGGTACGTCGCGTCGAGTCAACCGGCGAGACCACGGTGTTCAGTTGGGAAGGGATGGATTTGCCCGGAGAAGCGGGCGTGGTCGATGTCCGTGCCACTGTCGTGATGTCGCCGGGTGACGGCGAGAGCCTGTGGACGATCTCGGTGCGGAACCGGAGCAAGCGGCGCGCGCTCTACCGCACGATTTATCCCCTGTTGACCCAAGTGGTTCCCGACGGGGAGGGCGACGTGCTGGTTCCGCATTCCAATCTGGGCGCTCGCCTGGAACGGAAACGGAGCGGAGCGCAGAAACGTTCTTTCGCGTACATGGGATACCAGCCGATGGTCACGGCATTCCATTTGGGTGAGGCTGGCCTGTACGTGGCGGCGCATGATCCGGAGTCGCGGATCAAAAACCTGGAGCTGGCGGGAGACCAGACGGTCTGCTTTTCCACGCTGGTGGAAAACGCTGGCGTGGTCGGCAAGGCGGCCGACGGCCCGAAGTTTCCGGTGGCGGTTGCCGCCTATCGCGGGGACTGGTGGCAAGCCGCGCGGCGCTACCGCTCGTGGGCACTGCGCCAATTCTGGACGGCGAAGGGACCGATTGTCGCCCGCACGGACTACCCGAAGACGATGGCGGAGACGCCGCTGTGGATCAACATCCACGGCTATCCGCCCGCCGTTTCCAACCTGATGACGGAAGCCAAGCGCGTGTTCCCGGAAATCCGTACCGGTCTGCACTGGCATCTGTGGCAACATTCGGGACATGACGTGAACTATCCCGAATATTTCCCGGAGCAGCCGGGAACGAAAGAGACGCTGGCGTACTGCAACGGAATCGGACAACTCGTCATGCCTTACATCAACGGACGGCTTTTTGACTCGCTCCTCCAGGGATTCGCCTACGCGGAACCTTTCGCTTGCCTGACAGAGAACGGAACACCCTACGTGGAGCGCTATGGGAACAAACGCCCGCTGGTGCCGATGTGCCCCTTTACCAAGGAGTGGTCCCGCACGGTGAACGACCTCGCGGAACGGATCGGCGGGGAACTGGGCGCGAAAGCTCTGTTCATCGACCAGATCGGTGCGGCAGCGCCCCGTCCCTGCTTCAACCCCGCGCACGGACATCCCCTCGGGGGCGGCAGCTACTGGGCGGAGGGATACCAGCGGATTTTGCGTCAGGTACACGACGCCTACGCGGCACGTGGCGCGTGCGTGACTACGGAAGGGTCCGGCGAGACGTGGATGAATGTGGTGGACGGCTATCTCGTTGTCACGCTACGCACGGGCGAGGATGTCCCCTTCTATCCTGCCGTCTATTCGGGATATACGACCTACTTCTGTTCGCCTCAAAATCTGACGGACGCGGATGACGTTTTTTTCGCGATGCAGGCGCGCGAGTTCCTGTGGGGATGCGAACTGGGGTGGTACGACGTGTCGATCGTAAATCCGAAACATGTCGTGAAGCAACGCATGGTGAACCGTCTCTGCCGGGCGCGGATGGAGTTGAAGGAGTTTTTGGCGTATGGCACACTGCTGGACGAGCTACGCGTTCCCGCCCCGTTGCCGGAACTTTCGTTCCTTTGGACGGGACGCTGGCACGCGAAAGACCAGCATGTGCGACTCCCCGCCGTGATCGGAGCCTGGTGGCAATCTGCGCAGGACGAGAAGCGTGCGCTTCTGGCGGTCAACCTCTCCGCCGAACCGCAACGCATTCGAATCGCCCTGCCCGATGGGCAGTACCGTCTCCGTACGCTGGATGGCGAGGCTGAGGCGGCTTGGAAACAGACGGGAAAAGAAGGCGAATGGGTGTTGCCGTCCGGCGCCATCTGCGTCCTGACGGAATGAAACGATAGAAAGGAAATTGCGATGAAACGAAATACGAGAAACCGGTACGGATGGTCTCTTCGAGGCTGTGGCAGGATTCCATCGATTGCTGTCGGTTGTCTTTTGTTGGCGAGTCTGTCGGCATCTGCGGAAACTTATGCGTTGCAGTCGCCCGACGGGCGCAATGTGATTCGTTTGTCAACCGACGTGGACGGTCTTGCGGTAGAGGTGCTGCGCGACGGCAAGAGCCGCCTATCTCCGGCGCGTATCGGATTGACGCTGGAGGGAAAGGGCGAACTGGGCGCTTCGCCTCGCCCGATTGACTCGAAACGAGGAACACGCGATGCCCTGATCCAGACCCCGATTTACAAAAAGTCACGGATCGCGGACAACGGAAACGAGCTGGTTGTACGATTCGAGGGCGGTTGGCGCGTGGAACTGCATGCGCGAAACGACGGCGTGGCCTATCGCTTCGCGACGGAGTATGAGGGACAGGTGAAGGTGTTGGACGAGCGCGCACCGTTGGTCTTTCCCGACACAAACCTGACCGCGTATGTCGGTTACAATTACGGCAGCTACAAGGGAGACCTGCATCAAAACAGCTGGGAGTCGATCTACCAGAAAATGCCAGTTTCGCAGATCGCCAAAAGGCGCGAGAGAT
Source organism: Kiritimatiellia bacterium (assembly GCA_017450695.1). Taxonomy (GTDB): domain Bacteria; phylum Verrucomicrobiota; class Kiritimatiellia; order RFP12; family UBA1067; genus RGIG8368. Next base: position 37,725 of record JAFSTA010000211.1, read on the forward strand.
TGGTTTACTTGCCGCTTCTACTGGAGTACGCGGACGGGACGCACCTCTGCGTCACGGAATCGGATCTGCTGGACTATCCGGGATGGAACCTCTGGCGCGACGCGGACGCGGAGGATCGCCTCGACTCTTGCTTTGCGCGTTTTCCCGTGGCGGAAACCTGTGTGCGCGAGCGTGTGAATTTCCGCGTGACGGAGCGGAAGCCTTGGCTGGTGGAGACGGCGGGTACACGGACGTATCCGTGGCGAGTCTTCCTGCTGGCGGACAGCGCCGCGAAGTTGGTCGAGGCGGATGCCGTGTACGCGCTCGCCACATCAAGCCGCATCGGGGATGCCGCCTGGGTGAAGCCGGGAAAGGTTTCGTGGGAATGGTGGAACGCCTGCAATCTTTCGCATGTGCCGTTCAAAGCCGGGATCAACGACGCCACCTATCGGCACTTCATTGACTTCGCCAGCGAGAACCGGATCGAGTACATCATTCTGGACGGCGGCTGGCAAAATCCCGACGTCCACCTCCCCGAACTGGTCGCCTACGGCAAGGAACGGAATGTCGGTCTGATCCTTTGGTTCAGCTGGGCCGATATGCTCGGACGGGAAGAAGAATCCTGCGCACAGTATGCCAAGATTGGCGCGAAAGGGTTCAAGATCGATTTCATCGACCGCGACGACGCGCTCGCCGTGAATTTCATCACGCGCATGGCGAAGGCAGCCGCAACACACCATTTGGTGCTGGATTACCACGGTATGTTCAAGCCGACCGGCTTGAGCCGCACGTATCCCAACATCCTGAACTACGAGGGCGTACATGGATTGGAATGCGTCAAATGGGAGAACAAGACAGACTTCCCCGCCAACGATTGCCTGCTCGTATTCACGCGCATGGTCGCCGGCCCGATGGACTACACGCCCGGCGCCATGCTGAACGCAAACAAGGAATCCTTCCGGGCGCTTCGTCGTCGCCCGATGTCGCAAGGCACACGCTGTCACCAGATGGCGCTCTATACCCTCTTCGAGGCGCCGCTTCAGATGCTCTGCGATTCCCCCGTGTTCTATCGCCGCGAACGCGAATGCACCGAGTTCATCGCCCGCGTCCCGACGGTCTGGGATGAGACCGTCGCCTTATCGGGAACGCCCGGTATCCACGCCGCCATCGCCCGGCGCAAGGGAGACGCCTGGTACATCGGGGTGATCGGCAACTGGGACGCGCAGAACCTCACGCTGGACACCTCCTTCCTCGGAGGCGGCAGCTGGAAGGCCGAGGTCTTTTCCGATGGCGCCAATGCCGTGCGCGAAGCGACCGACTACATTCGTACAGAACGCGAAATCGAATCCGGCAAACCGTTGGTGGTGACCCTGCAACCAGGTGGCGGCTGGACCGCCCGCCTCACTCGCCGTTAGCGCACGGTTAGACAGCCGACCGCGTTCACGCTTGGGAAATGAGGATAAGTTTGTCTCACGCAGATGCGCGGAGCCACGGAGGGAGGGGCGCGCCCCGTCGCGACCACAATGCCGAACACGCTGACCCGAAATTCCTCTGTTGGACACCTTGAGAACCACGGAACATACGGAATACACGGAAAATCAGTTGTTTCTTGGAACGATGATTCCGTGAATTCCGTGGTGAATCGTGACGCGTTGATATTTTTCGGACTTTCACCATTTGGGTGAATCCATTTTCTGTGTGTGCGGAGATTGAAAAGCCTCTTTCTCTGCGTACTCTGCGGCCTCAGCGGCTCTGCGTGAGACCCCAAACGAGGAATCACGGTTGAACTTTCTAGGCAAGCCCAAAAGCTTACAGCGTGAAACAAACCAGCAAGCCGACAATCAGGCAGTACACGCCGAAAAGCCAGAACCTGCCGCCACGCAGCAAGCGCACAAGCAAGGAGAGGGCAATGTACCCGACAATCGCGGAGATTGCCATCGCGACCGCGAGCATCCACACCGGATAGGTTTCGGAAAGCGCTTCCCCCGATGATCCGCCGGTGTGTCCCAGCAGTGTCAGCAACGCCCCGCCCGCCAAAAGCGGGAGGCACATCAGGAAAGAGAACTCGGCGGAATGATCGGGCGAGACACCCGACATGCGAGCGGCGGCAATCGTCATTCCCGAACGGCTCACGCCGGGAAGAATCGCAATCGCCTGCGCAATCCCGACCAGCACGGCACGTCCCGCGTTCAGATGCCCCTGCCCGCGCGGAATCCACCGCAAGAGCGTCAAAACCACCCCCGTGAAGATCAGGAAACCACCGACCGAACGCGCATTCTCGTAAAAAGCGTCGATCTTGTCCTTGCAGAGAAAATAAAAAAAGACGGCGGGTATCGCGGAAAGGGCGATATACAACACCTGCAGGACCGCCGCACGATCCCATCGGAAGAACCCGCACAACAACTGCCAGATTGTCTTGCGGTAGTACGCGACAATCGAAACCATCGTACCGACGTGCAGGACAACCTCCAAGCTTTCCCCCGGTGCGTGAACGTCCAGAAGGTGCTTGCAGATGACCAAGTGCCCGGAACTGCTGATCGGCAGGAATTCCGAAATTCCCTGTAAAACAGCCAAAAGGATTAAATTACAAAGCGCATTCATCCGGTCCCCCTTCCCCATCATCAACAGAAGTCTGTCGATACAAAAAAGCCGCCTTCACAGGCGGCCGCAAATGGCGGGGTGGATGGGAGTCGAACCCACGACCGCCGGATCGACAGTCCGGTGCTCTAACCAATTGAGCTACCACCCCTTTTTGCAAAATCAAAGTGGCGGGGTGGATGGGAGTCGAACCCACGACCGCCGGATCGACAGTCCGGTGCTCTAACCAATTGAGCTACCACCCCGCGCAAAAAGTGAAAGTAAGAATAGCAAATCTAAACCACGTTTGCAAGCGCAAATTTCAAAAAATTTCAAACAAAAGACCGGCAAAAATTTTTAAAAATCCTACTTGCATCTACATCTCGGTTTTGCTATAATGGTTGGCGTTTTCCAACACGGATGGGGCGGTAGCTCAGTTGGTAGAGCATTACGTTCGCAACGTAGGGGTCAGGGGTCCGAATCCCCTTCGCTCCACCATCCTTTTCATGCGCAGATCTTGAACAAAAGAGAGTTGCGCATTTTTCATTTTGTCGGGTAAGCGTGCCAAGCAGGTAAGCCAGACTTTCCGGATATACCGGACAAGCGACATGCGACACACAGGAACACGAGAAAGGAGACGAGTCCCTGTGCAGCTTCCCCGCTAAGTCAACTTAGGGGTGCCAGCCCCATTTCGACCGCAGGGCCACTTAGGCGGCGCTACCGACACTTATCTGCCGCCCAGTTTCTCAGCTAACGCGTAGCGCCGCTATGCGTCCCGCGTTTGCGCGGACGTCGGATCCAGTCAAGCCGCTCCCCAGCGGTCAGTATGTTTCCCCCCGGCCGTCCGCGGTCGGCTTGTCGCTTCGGAAAAGGTGAAGCTACTCGCTGCCGCCGTAAAGACGCGGGAACACCCCACCCGTGAGGTGAAAGTAGCCGGGATTGAATCGGCACTCGCGGGCGGGGCAAATTGTCTTTCGTGTCTCATGCGCTTTCACTCGCATCGGGGGTATTACAGCATCTTTCAGCGGAGAGGGGGAATCCCCGCCAGCCGGAATATCGAATGCAGCGTACCCTGTCGAATCGGGCGGTTGCCGTGGTGTGGCACGGGAACGGAATGTCCGGAATCGTCAGTCCACTTGAAATGGCTTCCGTTGGAACTGGCAAGACGGAATCCGTGCGCCTTGAGTATGCGTTCCACCTCTTGCGCGGTCATCGGCTTCATTGCGCAACCTTCTCGCCCTCATCAAAGAGCATGAGGTCTGTCACCTCAATCAGATACTTGCGGAGTTCCGGCAAGGTCTCGGCTTCGGTAAAGCAGTTGTCATGCCCGCGCACGGTCGCACAATATCCGCCGTCGGGGTCGGGTGTCACGTCCGCCGTGAAGGTCTGCCCGTGGGTTGTGAAGTCCATCGTCTGCGGGGCGTTGCGCAGGTCGGGCAAGCCGCGAACGGCGACAATAAACGCCAGCACCCCGTTCAAGTCCATATTGTAGCGGCGCAACTTGCGCTCCGCCCGTTGGGCAAGGTCAAGGTCAAGGGTGGCAGTCCTCGCAGGTCTAATCCGCTCTTTTCGTCTCATGGTTCAATCCTTTCTTGTGTCGCTTTCACTCGCAACGCCGAATACCATATCACAATGCGCCGATTATGGCAACATGCTTCTCGGCGTATTCGTAATCGGTCAGCGATAGTGGTATATCTACCTGCGGCGCTAAACACGGAAATTGGGAGACGCCGCGGTGACACGGAGATGGTATTGAAGGTGTGTTCTCGTAAATGCTTCATCAAACTCCTTGTCCCCGTGAAATCTCCGTGTTGCCCCGGCAGGCCCTGGGCGCATCCCCGTAATTCAACAAGAGCCCGTGGTGCTCAAACACGGAATTTTTCGTGTCACAGTCTCGCGCAGAGTCCGCAAAGTCCGCGAAGTCGTCGATGATTTCCTCCTTTGCGAACGTGGCGGACTTTGCGTGAGGTAGAATTTTCACGTTTCGGTATCGCAGTCATCTACATGGATCACGGTGAAAAATGCAGATGCGCCCGCAGCCCCTTCGTACTGACCGATTACGCATATTCTTCGTGCTGGTAACTGGTGGCTGGTAGTCTAGGGGTTCTAGAGCTTCTAGTCATTCTAGGCGGTGCTCGGTACCCCCAACCACCCAACCTCCTAACCACCAATCCCCCCGCCACTCACGGCTTGCCCATGAGGCAATCAGGTGTTATACTGATAACCGTTTTCCGCGAGTATGCGGGAGAGGAGGAAAGATGAAAAAACTGATTTCGGTTTTCGTTTTAGGTTTGGTTTCGTTCGGCTTCGCCGACAATTCGGCTGTTCCCTGCAAAAACATTACGTTCAAGCCGCTGCAATCGCTCATGCGGTACGGCGACACCACGCGACGCGGACAAGACCGTCCGTTCGCGAAAGACCCGACCGTAATCCGTCATCAGGGACGTTACCTGATGTACTACTCCGTGTGGAGCTATGACAAGGAACATCTTCCGGCAAACCTCTCCCCGAAAGCGTTGATCCACTGGGCTGGCGCGATTGCCGAAAGCAAAGATCTCGTAAACTGGAAACGCGTTTGCGACATCGAACTGAACGACACGAACATTGTCAGCGGCGGCGTCGCGCCCTGCGTGAAAAAATTCGACGGGAAAATCCATATGTTCTCCCAGGGACGCAAGGCCGGGAATGGAAAACAGGAAAACGTAATTTGGCATGCGACGAGTGAGGACGGCATCCATTTCGTGACGGACCGCGCGAGTCCCGCTTTTGTACCGAACAACGCCTGGTCGCTGTATCGCGCCATCGACGCGGAGGTGTACCGCGTGGGCGACCGCATGATCCTCATGTACGCCACGCGGGAACGTCCCACGGGAAAGATCCAGCAGCTCGGCATGGCCTGGGCACCGTACGGTTCATCCTATTCCGCCGGGGATTGGAAGGAAATGTCCATCGAAAAACCTTTCTTCAAACCGGATCTTCCGTGGGAGATGAGCTGCATTGAGGCTCCTACCGTCATTTACCGAAAAGGTATCTGGTACATGTTCTATGCGGGGGCCTACAACCACGAACGTCAGCAGATCGGCGTGGCGTGGTCCAAGGACGGCGTCTCCTACACCCGTTGGCGCGACACGCCCGTGTTGCCGCACGGTGCGGAAGGTTCGTGGAACGCATGGGAATCGGGACATCCCGGAATCTTCCAAGACGAGGACGGGAAGGTTTATCTCTTCTATCAGGGGAAAGCGACCCTGAAGGGCGATTACCAGCTCTCCTGCCTAGAGGTTTGCTTCGAAGATTGATTAGGGAGTGAGCGAGGAGGCAACGATGGCGAAGTTCTCCGAGAAGAAAGTCGAAGAAGAGGTTTGGGAATACGCCGGAAAGGTGAACGAAGACAAGGTCGTGGAAATGACCTCCAAGCAGGAAGAGACCACGCTCTTGTTCCAAAACATCCGTGCGTTGAAGAAGTATTTCAAGGATGCCTGCGATATCTTCTGCCTGCTGCGCGACCGTGTGAACGGCCTCTACACGAAGACGCCTTGGAAGACCGTCGCGGCGATGACAGGCGCCCTGCTCTACGTGCTGTCCCCGCTCGACCTGATTCCCGATTTCATTCCCCTCATCGGTTATCTCGACGACGCGGCCGTCTTTGCCTTCGTCCTCCGCTTCGCGGAACCGGACTTGACGGAATACCGGAACTGGCGGAAGAACCGCCGAGGAGAGTAAGGCGGCTCGTAAGCTTTTTCGCCCTGCGTGATCCAAGAGATTTCGCGGGGAGCATGTTGGCTGATTCTGATGTTGAGAAAGGTGATGTCCGATGAACAGCGTTTGTAATGACTTTTGGCTTGTTGTCGCGGCTGTCGCGTCATGCGTGACCTTCGGTGTCTGCGGGGAGGATCGCACCTTCTCGCATCCGATGCCGGAGGAAACGGGGGAGCGGCCGACGAACCCGACACGCGAGGAGTTGGTGCGGGATTTCACGAATCCGTTCGGCAAGGTACCAACCGCTGTGTACTGGTATTGGATGGCCGGGCATATCTCCAGCGAGGGCGTACGGAAAGACTTGGAGGCGATGCATCGGGCGGGGATCGACTACGCCTACATCGGTGACATCGGCGGCGGCGGCAACAAGCCTGGTCCCGTTCGCACCTTCTCTCCCGAATGGGAGAAGGCGTTCGCGACAGCGTTCGAGACCGCGAGCCGTCTGGGAATGCAAATCGGGATTTTCAACTCTCCCGGCTGGAGCCAGTCGGGTGGTCCGTGGGTCAAGCCCGAACAGGCGATGCGCCGCTTCGTCGCCAGTTCCGTCATCGTCGAGGGACCGCAAGAGGGCGTGGCTTTACCCGCGCCGAAATACGAATGCGCCCCGGCGGAGGATTGCCGCGACTGGCTTGTCATCGCCTTTCCCGTTCCCGGTGGGTACACGGATCGGCTTGTGGTACGTGATGAGAAAGACTCGCTTCTCCAGACCGAGGGAAAGCCGCTCGTGGCCGAGCTTACCTCCCCTACTCCATTCACCGCGCAAGCCGCCGAGCTGGCTTTTTGCGACGGAGCGATTGCGGGAAAGGTGAAGATAGAGGCAGAGGATGATGGTGGCGCGTGGCGGCAGCTTTGCGAAATGCCATTCGGCCGCGCCAATTCCTCCAACGGGGTCGGTTTTTCTCCGCACGCCCCGATTCTGGCGTCATTCGCCCCCGTGACGTCACGCCACTTCCGCGTGACGGTGACCCCAAGCGAAAAGCGGTACCGGTCGCGTTTCTCCTCGATCTCATTGTGCGGATCACCGCTACTCGCGCGGGCTTACGAGAAGACGCTTGCCAAGATGTTCGAGACTCCGCTTCCGATGTGGAAGGATTACCAATGGCCGCGTGAGCCGGAGAACATACCGGGAACAGCACTCGATCCCGCAACGGCAGTCGTATTGCGCGACAAGTTGCGCAAGGACGGGACTCTCGACTGGCGGGTTCCTGCCGGGAAGTGGATCATCTACCGCCTAGCGTCCGCACCCACCGGCACGAAGAACGGTCCTGCGAATCCAGAGGCGACGGGATACGAGGTGGACAAGATGCACAAGGCGCACGTAGCCGCTCATTTCAACGCCTACATCGGACGTCTCCTCTCGCAAACCAAGCCGGAACACCGCAAGGCGATCCGTTACACGGTCCTAGACAGCTATGAGATGGGCGGTCAGAACTACACGGATGATTTCGCCAATCGTTTTCAGGCCTCTTTCGGCTACGATCCGGTCCCATTCCTGCCCGCCGTCTTCGGAATGGCGGTCGGCAGCCGCACCGACTCCGACAGATTTCTCTGGGACCTTCGTCGATTTATCGCGGATGAGGTCGCTTATTCGTATGTGGGCGGTCTGCGCGCGGCAAGCAATGCGCACGGAATGAAGACATGGCTGGAATGTTATGGACACTGGGGTTTCCCCGGCGAGTTCCTGCAGTATGGCGGCCAGTCTGATCGAATTGGTGGCGAGTTTTGGAGTGAGGGCAGTCTTGGCAACATCGAGAATCGCGCCGCGTCGAGTTGCGGTCACATTTACGGCAAACGCCTGATCTGGGCCGAGTCGAATACCTGCGGAGGTCGTCCGTACGGCCGGTCGCCGGCCGATCTGAAGCAGAGGACTGATCGTTTCTTCACGGAGGGAATCAATGCCACGCTCCTGCACCTCTATATCCACCAGGCTTACGAACGCCAGCCGGGCATCACGGCTTGGTTCGGCAATGAATTCAACCGCCACAACACCTGGTTCCGTCAGATGGACATCTTCACGGGATATCTGAAGCGCGCGAACTACCTCTTGCAACAGGGATTGAATGTCGCGGACATTGCCTACTTCATTGGGGAAGACACGCCCAAGATGACGGGCGTGGCTGATCCCGCGCCGCCTTCCGGTCGCCAGTTCGACTACATCAACGGTGAAGTGTTGCGGGAAACCGCCTTTGTCGATGCGAAGGGGCGTCTCGCGTTACCGCACGGCACCCACTACGAGGTACTGGTGCTTCCGAAGCTCGAAACGATGCGACCGGGACTCTTGCGCCGGATCGAGGAACTGGTTCATGACGGCGCGTTCGTTCTCGGTCCGAAACCGACACGCTCGCCGAGTCAGTCCGGACAACCCCTGGCGGATCAGACGGTCAAAACGATTGCCGACAGGCTGTGGGGTGAAGTCGATGGTAAGAAGACCCTCTTCAGGCAAGTGGGCAAAGGGACAATCGCTTGGGGACTCACGTTGGATCGTGCGCTGGCCATGCGCGGTTCCGCTCCGGACTGTCTGTTCAAGGATGGCGTTCCCCTTCTGTACGCCCACCGCACGATGCCCAACGCGGAGATTTACTTTCTTTCCAACCAGTCCGGGAAACCGATCTCCGAGACGGTTCAATTCCGCGCAGGAGGACGGATCCCGGAACTTTGGCGTGCGACGACGGCGGAGATTGTGAATGCACCGGATTGGCGGATGGAATCCAAGGAAACCACAACTGTTCGCGTGGAACTGGCGCCACTGGAAAGCGTGTTTGTGGTATTCTCGCGTTCCGCAGGTTCTCTTCACGAACAGAAGAGGACGGTACCTGCGGAAACATTGCCTCTAATATGCGCCTGGACACTTTCCTTCCTCTCCGATTCCGTACACCGTGGTCCGGCACAGCCGATCTCCATTCCGGAACTTTTCGACCTCTCGAAGAGTGAGGATCCCGCGATCAAGTACTACTCCGGCACGGTGGTGTACAAGACCGTCTTCCACACCGCGAAACCCGCCGATGGCAAACAGATGAAGCTGGGGTTCGGCAAGGTCAGCGAAATCGCGCGTGTCAAAGTGAACGGGCGCGACGCCGGTGGAATCTGGACGCCGCCGTACAGTGTCCCCATAACCGATCTTCTTCGGGACGGCGAGAACACGCTGGAGGTCGAGGTCTGTACAAGTTGGGTGAACAGACTTGTCGGGGACGCGTCCCTTCCAGAGGGGAGCCGCCCGACTTGGATGTCCACCGGAGGCTACAAACCCGACCACCCACTCCGTCCCGCCGGTCTCCTTGGTCCGGTCACCCTCACCGTAGATGGCAGCTTCTAGCCCCCGCTCACGCGTTGCGCGAGTGATTCTATACAGATAACTTCTCCGATTGTTCACAATTGGCACAATTGTCATCATTGCCACAAATACAAATTGAAATGGCATTGTGATTTGCGACATGGTTGGCATTTGTGAGCATTTGAGATTTGTGAACAGTGAAGTTACAGACGAGCTTCTAAGCTAGCCGGATAAGCTGGATAAGCCGGATACGCATTGCGGTCGCGACGGGGCACGCCCCTCCCGTGTGAGGCAAAAGACAAACGACACGCGACAGGGGACATGCGGGACATGAGACACGAGACAAAACCCGGCATTGCTTCGCGGCAAATTCAACTTAGGGACGCCAGTCCCATTTAGGCCCGCAGGACCACTTAGGCGGCACATCCGCCACTTCTCAGCCTCTCAACTTCCCCGCTTTTCAGCTGGCACGTAGTGCCTCTGTGCGTCCCGCGCTTACGCGGGCGGCGGGCTAACTTTTAGGCAAGGATTCAGGACCTGCGGGATCTGCCGACCTGCCTGGCGGCTCAAGTGCCGGATTGAGGCGTTGCTGGAGGGTGGTGCGGCGTTCGCGCACCTGGTTTGCCTTGATGGCGATGGCGACGGCTTTGGAGCTGCCGACCACGATGCAGAGGCGCTTGCCTCGCGTGATCGCGGTGTAGAGCAGATTACGCTGAAGCAATTTGAAATGCTGCGTATGAATCAGCACAATGACGGCGGGATACTCGCTGCCCTGCGACTTGTGGATCGAACAAGCGTAGGCCAAGATCAGCTCGTCCAGCTCGTTCTGCTGATAGACAACCGGACGTCCGTCGAAGAGAACGACCAGCATGCGTTCCGCCTCATCCACCTTCTGAATCGTGCCGACATCGCCGTTGAAGACTTCCTTGTCGTAATTGTTGCGCAGCTGCATGACGCGGTCGCGTTCGCGGAAGTGCGTCATCCCGCGCACAAGTGACGGGCCTGTCGGATTGATGGTCGCCTGAATAACCGCATTGAGGTTCTCGTACCCCAACAGGTTCTTCCTCATCGGCGTCAGCACCTGCACCTCGGTCAGGGGATCGAAGTGGAATTTGTACGGAATCCGCTCTGTCATCAACTTGACCGCGCGTTCGAGGATTTTCTCCGGCTCACCCGTCTCGATGAAGTAGAAATCGCTCTCGCCCTGTTTCGTCTCAAAGCGTTCCCCGTTGTTCACATGGTGCGCGTTGCGGACGATCAACCCGCTGTTGTCCTGGCGGAAGATGGTATTCAGCCGGCAGTACGGAATCACCTCGGAAGAGATCAAGTCGCGCAGGACATTACCGGGGCCGACGCTCGGCAACTGGTCAATGTCCCCTACCAGAATCAACGTGACCGTATCCTTCAACGCCTGCAGGAACTGGTCGGTCAGGCGGATGTCCATCATGGAGGTTTCATCCAGAATAAAGCAGTCGCCCTCCATCGGATTCTCCGCGTTGAAGGTGAATTTCCCCTCCTGCGGATTGTACTTCAACAGGCGGTGGAGGGTTTGCGCGGGCATACCGGTCGCCTCGCTCATCCGTTTGGCCGCGCGTCCCGTGGGTGCGGCGAGCATCACCTTCAGCCTCCGCGCCGAGAAAATCTCGGTCAGCGCACGAACGATGGTGGTCTTGCCGACGCCGGGCCCGCCGGTGATGATCGACACCTTCGACCGAAGCGCATTGGCCAACGCCTGATACTGGGAGGGCGCCAGCTTGATGTGCATCTGGTTTTCCGCCCACGCGATCGCCGCGTCAGTTTTGATCGGCGGATAATTGACCGGCGTATCCTGAAGGCGTTTCAGTTTCTCCGCCACGCGCTTTTCCGACTGGTAGAGGTCACGCAGGTAAATCCGCTCTCCTTCCTTGACGATGGTGCCGACCTGGATCTGGCTGGAGAGCGCAGCAGTCAGAATCTCGACGGAGATTCCCAAGAGTTCCTGCGCGTGCAGAATTAGGTCCGCGTCGATCGAAAAGCAGTGGCCGCCCTCCTCCGCTTCGGATTGCAACGTGTAGAGAATCCCCGCGCGAGCCCGAATCTCGCTATCGCGGGGAATCCCGACGGAGAGTGCGATTGCGTCCGCAGTCTTGAATCCGATTCCCCAGACATCGGAGCTGAGGCGATACGGATTGTTTTTGACGACCGCGATGGAATCCGCGCCGTATCTCCGGTAAATGCGGGATGCCTTCGCCGTTCCGATCTTGTGTGACTGGAGGAAGATCATGATCTCGCGAATGCCGGCCTGTTCCGTCCACGACTCCTTGATCATGCGACGGCGCATTTCCCCGATTCCCTCGACCTCGCGCAATCTCCCGGATTGCTTGTCGATCACCTCCAGCGTCCGCTCGCCGAATCGCGCGACGATCCGTTCCGCGTATTTCGGTCCGATCCCCTTGATCATACCACTCGCCAAGTACCGTTTGATGCCCTCGGTGGAAGTCGGCGTGATGCAGGTAATGGCGGTTGCCTGAAATTGAAGTCCGTGCTGCGGATGCCGTATCCACGTCCCCTCCGCGTGTAACTCCTCCCCTTCCCAAATCGTGGCGCAGGAACCGACAACCGTATATTTCTCGGCGTTGAGACGGGATTTCTTGTTGGGGATTGTTAGCGTGCAAACCGTGTAGCCCGTTTCGTCGTTGTGGTAAACGACCGATTCGACCGTTCCGGAAATGCTTTGCTGATCCGGATCGGGAGGAGAAGATTTGGGCTGGCTAGAGCGAAACGGCATGACCGCTTTCCTCCGTTTCTTTCACCGCGTCCAGCTCCAGCTCCACCAAGAAGTTGTCGCGGCAGACATCCGCCACAACGACGGAGATGGGCAGACTGGAGGGGAGATGGTTGTGCGACCATCTCTCCCAAACGGGGAGATACTCCGGGCGTTTCAGGTAGAGGATGCCGCGCGCCGTGTCGGTCCAGTCCATCTGCCGAGAGTGGAGGATCGCCTCTACCGCCCGCATCGTCGCATCCGTTTGACGCTCGATGTCACCGACAAACGCGGTTTCTCCAGACGGTTCCAGGCTCGCCGTTCCCGAAACCAGTACGGTGCGATACGAGGGATTGACCAATTCCACCGCGCGGCTGAATGAGGAGCCGTACTGCAGCGCGGGGCATTGCAAGGGGGAGGGCAATGCCTTGCAGGTCACCACATCGGGCCGCTTACTGCGCACCGCCAGCGCACCGGCGGTAAGCGCGGTGCCGAAGTAATTGGAGGAACCGATTCCCGTGCTGGCGGGAACCACTCCGTCATAGACATGGCGGGAACGGAAAAATGCGTCGCGGACCTGATTGAACTCGCCATACCACTCCAACAGGCGATCGAGGTAAAACCATGTCCTTGCGACATGGGAGAACGACATCCCGATCTGGAGAAGGGCTGCTTCCAGCCGCTCGAATACGGAAAAGGTCTGTCCCTTGCGCGTACGCGTCGCATCGCCGGGTAACACCCCGGAGAGCCACGCATAGTCGGCGTCAGCATCGGCATACCGATATCCAACGCACACGCCGTCCAGCAAAATCGGCTCGACATCCTCCGAACCATCCACCATCAATCGCTGACGGATCGGCGGGAACTCCCCGTTTCCGCCGCACAGCCAGAATTGCGGCGAGGTTCCCGGTTGAGGCTCCGGATTCAACGCCGCAAGCTGTTCGCGACTCCCCCAGCAGAACTGGGCAATGACCGAAGACCTCTCGCCGAGATCCTTCGTCGAAGCGGTCAGCAAATCCGCTTCGCATCCCCTTCCGACTCCCGCATTCCGAAAGCAACGCACCGCAACACCCCTTTGCTTACAGAGACTTCACATACTCCGCCAGATCCTTGACTTCTTCCGGCGTGAGTTTCTGTGTCATTCCATGCGTATCCTGCGGATTGTCGCGGGTCAACATCTCCTCAATCGTACGGGAACGCCCGTCGTACAGGTAGGGCGCGGTACGCCAGCATTCCGCCAGTCCCGTCGTATCGAACCGGCGTCCCTTCTCGTTGCCGGTTCCCAGTCCCGTATCGTGCAACTGCTTGTCGGTAAACAGGGCCTCTCCCTTCGGCCCCTTTGCGTCAGGTGAATGGCACATCGCGCAACCAGCCTTGCCGTTGAAGATCGCACGGCCGCGCTCGGCGGCGGCAGAGAGTTTCCCATCCACCAAGAACGGACTCGGAACGGGACGCAGGGACTCCACATACGCATCCAGACAGAGTCCATCCTCTTCGGGACGCATGACGAACTGGATGTGAACGTAACCGGCGCGGTTGCACGCCTGCATCGTCGGACGGATACCCGTCACCATCGTCGGCGGCGTGAACTGGCAGTAGATCAGACTCTTCGACTGTTTCGGATTCCCGATGCCGTCGTTGAGCAAATCCCAGTTCAGCGAATCGCTACGCCCGTCCGGGTGGCAACTCGCGCAGCTCTGCCACTGCTGGAAGCACATCGCGCCGTCATTCCACAGCATCTCCCCTCTCCGGACCCGATCCTTCGAGAGATCGACCTTCGGGCCGAGCTGGAATTCCTTCGCCTGCGGAATCCCCTCGTTCAAATCCAGACGGGAAACGAAATCCGCGAAATAGACCGCCGAATAAACCGATTTGCCGACCATCGCGATCCCGCGAGGCCCGTCGCCGGGCAAGCGGTAGCGGCGACGAATGTTGACGAGGAAGGAAAGGTCATTCGGCACATCCGTCGCGGCGTGGGTGACTTCGGTCACGCGCTCGTTGCGCGCGGCCTTCGTCAACCTGTCAATCAAGGCCGGCAAATCGATGACGCTCACTTCGCGCGTGCCCGCATGGTTTACCGCCAGCAGCTTACTGTCGGCAGAGACGGTCACGCCCCACGGATTCGCCGCGCCGAGATCCACGTCGTCCAGCAAGACCGTGTTCACGTAGTCGCCGGTTTCACCGTTCAAAACGGAGAGTCCCGCCGTATTCATCCAGCCGCGTTCCAGCTGCGTCGTCGGCAACTGATAACGGCCGAAGGTGTGCGTCACGAAAACGAACTTGCCATCGGGCGAGGAGGCGATTCCGCGCACGCCGGTCGAACCGTTTGGAAGCAGGACCGTCCGCACGGCTTTCGTCGCCGTGTCGATCACGGAGACAGCCGCCGCAACCACGGCGTTTGTCGCCGGGCAGTCGGGAAGGTGGTTAGCCGCAAAGAGAAACCTGCCGCCCGCGCCGAGCGCCAAACCAACGGGTTCACGAGAGGCGCGGCAGGTCCCCTGCACCGCCAATGTCGCGACATCCAAAGCCGCCACGGAATTGTCGAACCGGTTTGCGACCCACAGGGTCTTCCCGTCCGTACTCACCAGCGGGGACATCGGCTGATGCCCCTGCTTCACCGCCGCCACGCGTTTCCCGTCGCGCTGGAAACGGAAAATGCGTCCGTTCCCAGTCGCGTCGGAAGCCGTGATGTAAACGTCCCCGTTGGAACGGTTGACCGTCACGCCCGACGGCTGGCACCCGTCGAGTTCCATGCGGGAGAGGACTGCGCCCGTGACGGCATCGACGGCAAACACGCACGCGCCCGACGCCCCCGTCACATACAGCGCCTTCCCGTCCGGGCTAGCCGCAATCTGTTCCGGTCCGATATATGCGGAAGCGACTGCCGCCGCGCACAGAACGATGCCAAACACGATCTTCTTCATTTCACATCCTCTCCGATGACATAGAAAACGCTCGTACAAACGCGGGTTAGGCACCCGCACGAATAATCAGGGCCAAACCGACCAAGAAAATCACGAACATCGCGAAGTTCAAGACATTCGCCGCCTTGGGCGAGCCACGGAATTCTTTCCAGATCAAGATGCCCCAAAGTGCGGAGACCAGCGTCGCCCCCTGTCCCAAACCGTAGGAAATCGCAGGCCCCGCCTTCCCGGCGGCGACCAAGTTGATCCCGTTACCAAGCCCCCAGATCAAACCGCCCAGAACACCGACCAGGTGAATCGGGAAGTTGCCCTTGAAATACTCTTTCTCCGTGATCGGCTCGCCCGCGACCGGATGGCGCATCGCGATCGCGTTGAAGACGAACGTGCTGAGGAAGATACCGCAGGCGAAGACGAAGAACGCGCTGTACGGCGTCATCATACCGGCATCCGGCGCAGCCTTCGTGAAATCCATGTCCATCGCGGCGGCGATGAAACGATAGAAGAACGCCATGAGGATACCGCACACCACGGAGAGGACGATCCCCTTCACGGGAACCGCCTTTTGATTGCCCGCCTCCTTCAACTTGTAGGCGTAGGCGTTGCAGAGGATCGCCACGACGATCAAACCGACGCCGAGGAACAGCAGCACCGGATCCCCCTTCCGTTCGCCGATGTAGTTCACGATCACGCCCAGCACCAGCGCAAGGCCGATACCGACCGGGAAGGCAACCGACATTCCCGCGATGGAGATCGCCGCCGCCAGCAGGATATTCGCCGCGTTGAAGACCACGCCACCGATCAGGGCGCTACCGATATTCGACATCGACGCCTGCTTCAGGTTCGCCAGGAATCCCCACGCCTGCGACTCGCCGCAGCTGCCGAACGTCAACCCGGAAATCACGGAGAAGAGCAGCACGCCGATTACGTAGTCCCAGTAGAACAGCTCATACCGCCAAGTCTTGCCCGCCAGCTTCTGGGTGTTTCCCCACGAACCCCAGCAGAACATCGTCACCACGCAAAAGATAACCGCCAACGTGTAATCCGTAACAAAATACATACCAACCTTCCTTTCTCGTCCTCACTGCGCCCCGCCAAACAGACGGGGCGTGATCCCTACTTCACTTCCTTCCGGTACGGCGCGGAGGCCTGCGCCCCCATGCGCGTCACGGAAATCGCCGCCGCCTTCGTCGCGAACACAACCGCATCCGCCAATGCCGCGCCCTCGCTGAGCGCGACCGCCAGCGCCCCGTTGTACACGTCGCCGGCCGCCGTCGTATCGGCCGCCTTGACCTTCTTGGCGGGAACGATCACGCCCGCCTTGCCGTCAAACACATAGGAACCTGCCGCCCCCATCGTGATGATCACTTGCTGGACACCCTTGCGGCGAAGCGCCTTGGCGGCCTTCTCCGCCGACGCCTCGTCTGTCACGGCCACCCCCGTCAACAGTTCCGCCTCCGTCTCGTTCGGGGTGATCAGGCTGACGCCTTTATAGACCGCCGCCGGGAGCTTCGCAGCCGGAGCGGGATTCAGGATGAACGGAATGCCGTTCTTCTGCGCGTAGGCCGCCACCGCCGCGATTGTCGAAATCGGCGTCTCCAGCTGCGCCAGCAGGATCGACGGCTTGCCGAGCTTCCTGACGGCGCGGTCGAAATCCGCCTTCGCCAACTTCGCGTTCGCGCCGGAGGCCACGCTGATGCAGTTCTCGCCCTCCGCATCGACCATGATCAACGCCACGCCCGACGCTTCCTTCTTGTCCGTCGTCACACCCGATGCGTCAATCCCCTCGCGCTCCAGCAAGCGGTAGGTCTCCTGACCGAACAGGTCGTCGCCCACCTTGGCGACGAACGCGACCTTCCCGCCGAGGCGAGCTGCCGCCACCGCCTGGTTCGCGCCCTTCCCGCCGGGATTCATCAAGAACTTCCCGCCGAGAATCGTCTCGCCCGGAACAGGAATCCGAGGAGATTTCACTACCATATCCGTGTTCGTACTGCCGACTACCAGA
The DNA here is from genome assembly GCA_017450695.1 of Kiritimatiellia bacterium. Taxonomy (GTDB): domain Bacteria; phylum Verrucomicrobiota; class Kiritimatiellia; order RFP12; family UBA1067; genus RGIG8368. Next base: position 54,977 of record JAFSTA010000211.1, read on the forward strand.
ATCATTTCTTAGGTCTCCTTACCATGAGTTGATCAATCACCCTGCCGACATCCGGTTTCGGCATCTTCTCCTACACCCGGAGATGACTCCCGTCCAGAAACGGCAACCAAACATCCTCGCCCTTCGTACCGACCATCCCGCAACGCCCGCGTTCGGCTACGAAAAAAGCTCTCATCCTGCCATCCGTCCCATGCAACCCCCATCGCATAGCCAACGCGAACCATGCTTTTCTGTTCACGCAAAACAGTATAGCAGACTTCAACCAGACTTGCAACAGAGGTTTTCGGTCGAGAACAGGGCGGGGCGTATCTCCGTAATTCAACAAGAGCCTGTGGTGCTCAAACGCGGATATTTTCGTGTCATAGCCTCACGCAAAGTTCGCAAAGTCCGCGAAGTTGCCGATTATTCCCTACCTTTGTGAACGTGGCGGACTTTGCGTGAGGTAGAATCTTCACGTTTCGGTATCGCAGTCATCTACATGGATCACGGTGAAAATGTAGATACGCCCAACAGCGCGATGCACCACGCCGCTACGCGACGGTTTTGAGTTCTTGCCTATCAGCGAGTCCGCCGCCCGCGCTCGCACGAGAATGGGAATGAGGATAACAGTGTGATTTTTCACAAATCTCAATTGGCACAATTGTCAGCATTGCCACAAATACAAATTGAACATAGATTCCTCTGTTGGACAATTGAAAAGGCACGGAACACACGGAAAATCATCGGTTTCTTGGAACGGCGATTCCGTGGTGAATCATGGCGCGTTGGATTTTTGCGGACCTTCCCCAGTTGGGTGAATTCGTTTTCTGTCGTAACGCGGTACGTTTGTGGGCGAACAGTCTCTTTTTCCCGACACTTTCCCCGCGTACTCTGCGAACGCAGCGGCTCTGCGTGAGAACCCAAACAAGGAATCTAAAATGAAGTGGCTTTGTGGTTTGTAACATGGGGGCATTTTTGAACATTGGGAATTGATGCACAAGGAAGAGATAGATAAACGCATTAGGCCGGATAGGCAATGCGGACGCGACGGGGCGCGTCCCTCCCGTTTTTGCGTGAGGAAGTGAAACGGTGATATGCGACATGCGAGACGACACTCCGCATCTCCGGCAGGCGCGTGTCGCCCATCGCTTGCCGCGTGTTCCCGCTCCCCGCCTCTCAGCTGGCGCATAGCGCCCCCGCCGCTTCGCGGCTACGTCAACTTAGGGGCACCAGCCCCATTTAGGCCCGCAGGGCCACTTAGGCGGCGCAGCCGCCACTTATCCGCCTCTCCGCTTTCTCAAAGAACGCGCTTGTCAGACTGGAGGATTTTCGCAATAATACATTCGTTGTTGCAACTGGTTCTATTCATGTCCTCACGGAGGAGAATCCATGTGTGAAGAAATGATTCCGCCCGTACAGGATACGGGGGGGGATGCGTACGAGGCCGCGTTTCAAAATCAAGACGGGGTTTCGGTCACGCCGGGTAAACCGTTGTTGTTTGTCAATCGGTTTTTCCATTGGGTTTTCGATCGCCTGACCGCCCTCAACTGCGGGAAGAGGATTATCGAATCCGCGCCGAACGCCACGATCTACATCGGCGTCGCCTGTTACGGGCTTGCCCTTTTCTGCCTGACTTTCGGGATTGTCCAAGCAATCCACTTCCGTGCCATTATCTTCCTCTGGACCGGGCTCGGACTGGCGGCAGCCAGCCTCGTTGCCCCGTTCTTCGCCGAGAAACTGATTGGCGGCACCTACCTGACGCTCCGCAACTTCACGACGAAACTGCCGTCCATGAATTTCTTGCACAGCCTGGCCGCCCTCTTCCTGATTCTCTCCGTGGTTGAGCTGTTAGCCGGTTTCGCGGTTGGCGGAATGATGTCGATCTTGATCGGGGCTGGTGTTTCCGTCCTTTGCGGCATCATCGCCATTCTCGTGCTTTCGCCCGAAGCGCTCTCGATTACGATCGAACCGGCGAAAACCTCCCCCGCCGAAGAACTGATCGCCGTTCTCACCTGCTTCCTGAAAGCCGTCATTTC
>JAFSTA010000212.1 GCA_017450695.1 Kiritimatiellia bacterium
GTCGAAGGAGCGCGACGCCTCCGGCCTCGTCTATTACGGCTTCCGCCACGCGTCGCCGGAACTCTGCCGATGGATCACCCCCGACCCGGCCCGCGAGTCCGGCGGCCTCAACCTCTACGCATTCTGCGGAGGCAACCCGATCCAGCAAATAGACATAACGGGAGAATGGGCGTTTTGGGATGACCTCGTTTTTATAGGGGGCGGTGCGATACTGGGGATTGCGGGTCGGATTGCGGGAGATATATTGTCGCTTGAACTAAGCGGTTGGGAGGACTATGTCGGGGCTGCAATCGGTGGAGCCGTCAGTGCGGAAATACTGTTGTACACCGAGAATCCGATGCTCGCGGGATCAGCGGGGGCTACCGCTGGTAATCTTATGTCGCAGACCATGAGGAAGCTGAGCGGGAAACAATGTGAATTTGATTCAAACTCACTCCTGTTTGACACCGGGGTCGGAACTGCGATAGGGGCTTTTTTCAAAGGGCGTCCGAAAATCGGCGTGAATGCCGGACGTGGAAGCGATCTGCAGGTTTACCGGATGATGCAAACACGCCTGAGGAAACAGCAAGTTCAATCCGTCGGTACGGAAACAGCGCGAAAAATGTTCCGGGGAATCTCTCATGAGACCAATATGCTTAAGGGAAACGCGTCGGGAAGTACGGCATCCACAGTGTACGGATTGATTACTTCGGGAGATGACTGCTGTGACTGAAAAGACTGATGCCGTTCCCGAGTGCGGACCGCTTTTCGAGTGCCGGTGCAGGTTTTCGATTTTGTGTGACCTTTTCGGAATCTCCGATGGAATTCCCTTCCTTTTCGTCTGCATCGCATGGCTTGGCGCGGTTTATCTTCTTGAGGGCGGCGAGTTTTCGGGATTTCTTATATCGTCTATTTTTCTGACGATAGTGTTACTCTCGCAGATCATGATCAGCGGAAACAGGATCCGGGTGACGGAGGATAAAATTGAATGCCGTAACAGTCTCTGGCAGACGGTTTCCTTCCCGATTTCTTCCGTCCGGAAGATAAGTTTCACGGGGAAAGGACTCCGCCGGCGCCTGGTCTTCTTGCTTTCCGGCGGGGAATCCTCAAGGGCTGTTTCCGCATACTCGTTTTCGCCTCGCGCCATCCGCGCCTTAAAAAGGACTGTCGCCCGCGGAAGCGTACCGGGCGAAAGGGAACTGTCGAAACACAGTGCGCTTGAAGTGCGCAACGAAGTTTCATTCTGGAATATCCTTTTCAGGCGGGATAATGAAAATGGAATTATCCTTTTCCTTTTGGCGGGATTATTCCACGCAATCCGCGTATGGAGGAGCGGGGCCATTCTGTCATGGGCGCTCATGGCTTTATTTTCCCTGCTGGCCATGTCTGAGTTTTTCCTGTGCGGGTTCAGAATTCGCGTGTCCAAGGATTCGCTCGAATACCGGAACGGTTTTTGGCGAACGGTGTCGAAGCGCCTTTCGGTCGTTTTTGCAATACGCGAAATGGGCTGCGGCGAGGGAATGTCAATTTCATTCACTGACGGGAGCAAGGACTGGACATTTCATGCGCATCGCTTTTCAATCGATGAACTCCGCGCTCTCAAGAAAACGATTGACGGGAGAAGCTGCGGAGGCTAAAGGAAATGGGTAGCCTTTCGCCTGAAGACCGTGCTTGTTCCGATTTGCATGGTATGGGGATATATGGTATGAAGCGTGTCTTAAAATACTTATTTCTGTGTTCCAGTTTTCCGCTCATGGCGTTTGGCGGACTTCGGGTCGAGGATGACGCGGATGCGTGGCTGGGGGAGTTCCCTGCAGGGGAGAGCCGGGGGGCGGTTTTCACGCTGCGGAACGGGGGCGCGGAGACGGAACGGGTCCGCGCGCTGTCGCGCTCGTGCGACTGTCCGGATGTCTCCGCATCCACCAACGCCGTCGCGCCCGGCGCGTCCGCCACCGTGACGGTGCGGGTCAGGCCGCGCCAGGAACCCGGCCCGTTCAGCGTGAGCGTGTACGTCGTGACCTTCTCCCGTGACCCCGCATCCCGCGTCGTCAAACTGACCGTCTCCGGCAGGGCGGTCCTCGCGAAACCGGAATCGGCTTGCGCGGGACGCGGAAAGGTGGCAGAATCGTTTCCGTCAAATGAAACTGGAACGGACAGATTGCAGGATTCGGGTACGGCGGTAAGCACTACGGCCACAGCCGGGAGTTCCGGTCGAACATCGTGCGGGAGCGCGGGGTGTGGAAACGGGGTTTTCGGGGTAAAGAAGAAGGCTACAATAACAGGGCTACAAGATTGACGAGTTAACTGGTTAAAGAGTCAAAGGGGGAACTCGCTTTGCTTTTGCGTGGTAACGACAGAATGAAGCGACAGGAGTGCCGCTTCCCCGAAAGCCGACGGCGAGGGCGTCGTCGCTACGCAGCGGACGCGATCCATCCTGCGCAACCACCTAACTACCTAACCACCCAACTATCTAACCACCCAACCGCTCAACCACCTAGAAGTTGGCGAGGATGGCGTCGGCGAACTCTTGCAGGTCCGTGAAGGTTTCTTCCGCCATGCTGTCGTAGTCGGTCGGCTGGGCGTTCACGATGACGAGCTTGCCGCCTCGATGTACGGTCAAGGGCGGAATCGAATTCGCCGGCGATACCGTAAGGGAGGAACCGAGCGCAAGCATGAGATCGACGGATTGCGCCAGGCGCATCGCGCCGTAAAACGCCGCTTCGGGAAGCATTTCGCCGAAGAAGGTGATGTCGGGCTTGAAGACACCGCCGCAGGAACAGCGAGGAACGCCGTCTTTCGCCTGGGCGCGAATCGCCACGATCTCCTCGAAGGTTTTCATCTTTCCGCAGGAACGGCAGTGGTGGAAGGCGGCGGAACCGTGTACGGCATAGACCGGGTCTGAACCGGCGCGTTCGTGGAGGCCGTCGATGTTCTGCGTGATGACGCCTTGGCACTTGCCGACATCCTGTAACCGTTTTACCGCCAGGTGGACGGGGCCGGGACGGGTTTCCGAATTCCCGTACACCAGCGTGTCGGCGTGACGGTAGAAGAAAGCGGGATCGGCATCAAAGAGGTCGATCTCAAACATCCGCGCCGCGTTGGGGTCGCGGTACATTCCGTTGGCCCCGCGAAAGTCGGGAATGCCGCAGAGTGTCGAGACACCCGCGCCGGTGAATACCGCGACGCGGGGGGAATCCTGAATGAGCTTGATCAAGTCCTGCATAGCCATCGTGAAATCCTTTCTTTTTGATAGGCTAGAGCGGCAACTCGTTTTGCCGGGGCGTGGGAAGAATCCCGAGCCGCTGGTAACAGAGCGGGGTTGCCACCCGTCCCTTCGGTGTACGTTCCATGTATCCCTCTTGAATCAGGAAGGGTTCAAAGACCTCCTCCAGCGTGTCCGGTTCTTCGCTGACGGAAATCGCCAGCGTGTGCAAGCCGACCGGTCCTCCCCCGAACTTTTGAACCAGGCTGTTGAGGATACGCAGATCCATTTCCTCCAATCCTCGCGGATCGATTTCCAGCAAGGCGAGCGCCTGTTCCGCCACCTCCTTGGTGATCATGTTGTCCGCCTTGACCTGCGCGTAATCGCGCACACGCCGCAGGAGGTTGTTCGCGATTCGCGGGGTGCCGCGCGCACGTGCCGCGATTTCCAGCGCGCCCGCTTCATCGATTCCGACACCGAGCTTTCCCGCCGACCGCTGGATGATGGCGGTCAGCTCGTCGGCCTTGTAATAGTCCAGGTGGTTGATCAGCCCAAAGCGGGAACGGAGCGGAGAGGAAATCAGACCGCTGCGCGTGGTCGCACCCACCAGGGTGAAGCGGGGAAGTTCCAGCCGAACCGAACGGGCATTCGGCCCCTGGTCGATCATGATGTCGATGACATAATCTTCCATCGCCGAATAGAGGTATTCCTCCACGGTTCGCTGCATCCGGTGGATTTCGTCGATGAATACGATGTCGCCGGGTTCGAGGCTGGTCAGCAAGCCCGCCAGGTCGCCGGGCTTGTCAATGACGGGACCGGAGGTTGTCTTGACGTGGACGCCCATCGCCTCGCCCAGAATGAACGCCAATGTGGTCTTGCCAAGACCCGGGGGACCGAACAACAGGACGTGGTCGAGCGATTCCTTTCGTTGCAGGGCCGCCTCCACGGCGAGCATCAGGCGTTCACGCACTTTTATCTGCCCGACGAAATCCTCGAATCGGGTTGGGCGCAGACGGTTGTCAAAGGCCGAGTTGCGCTGGTTCAGTACTTCAATCTTTCTGTTTTCCATCGGCTTCTTTCAGTTGGTCGAGTTTCCCGGGGATGGACAAGATGCTTCGGGCAAGGTCTATCACGAACAGATAGAGCAGGACGAAGAGGTAGGAGGCAAGCGGCAGCAGGGTGACCAACGCCACGGAGCCTACAAGCGTCGCCGACATGGTCAACGCTTCCATATCGTTGCCGGTGAACAACGCGCGAATCACCATAATGAACGCGATCAAAACAAGGACACCCCAGATGTATGAGATCAGGGAAATGACGGCTTTCAGGAAGCAGGTGAGAACGGCGATCAGTTCTTCGGCGGGGGAGGTTTTCGCCGGTTCGATCGTAATCGAGAGCGCTTCGGGCGAAAGCACGAGAATGGCGATGATGCCGCAAAGGACGGAAACACCA
>JAFSTA010000213.1 GCA_017450695.1 Kiritimatiellia bacterium
GACGATTTCCTGTCCCTGCGCCAGCAGGACCCCCGGGTCTGTCTTGTACTTGCGTCTCGGCATACTCACCTCCAAATCAGGGGGCAAGTATAACTTATTTCCTGCATAAGTCAAGCACAATTATTTATGTCGTTTACTATATCTGTATCTCTTCCCGATTACCCCATAGGGTTGCAGAATTCCCGTGAAAATGACGAAAATGATATGGTTTAGTAGTCCATATATAATTGCTCACAAAATCATGGTTTTACTGGACATAGGCCATTTCCTGTGGACTAAATCGAAGAGATACGGTTATAGGTTAGGTGGTTGAGTGGTTGGGTTAAATGGTTAAATCGCCGCTTCGCGGCTTTAAATTGAAAGACCGTATGCCGATTTCATGTGAGCGCAGTGAAAGGCCGAAGGCTGATTGAACCTTTAATTACTCTGTTAGACTCTTTGGAAAACCACGGAATACACGGGAAATCATCCGTTTCTTGGGGTGGTGACTCCTCCGTGTGTTCCGTGGTGAATCATGGCGCTTTAGAGGTTTTCACCATTTGGGTGAATCCGTTTTCTGTCGTAACGTGTGTGCGGGGGAGGATTGAAAAGCCTCTGTTTTCGGCACTTTCTCTGCGTACTCTGCGGTCTCAGCGGCTCTGCGTGAGAACCCAAACGAGGAATCAAATTTCACTTTTTTTGGAAAACGGCGGATGGGATGTGAATATGGTGTTGTGAGGCGGGTCAATCCCCGCCTTGGGAAAAGGAGGAAACGATGAAGTTTGGACAGAAGTTGATTTGGATGGCTGCGATCGCGTGCAGCGCGGTTCTTTCGGTCGGAGTGGCTTGGGCTGGTCCGCACGGCGGTCCCGGTGGTGGTCCTCGCGGTGGCGGCCCGGGTGGCGGACCTCGTGGCGGCGGCAGCTTCCATGCGGCTCCTCGCGGCGGTGGCGGTCCGGGGGGATTCCATGGTGGCGCTCCCCGGGGCGGTGGGCCTGCGCCCCATTTCCATCACGCCCCCGCACCCGCGCCGCGTCCGCACGGCGGATTCCACGGCGGCCCGCGTCTCCCGCCTCCGCCCCCGCGCCCTTATCCGTATTGGGGTTATCGCGGAATCTATTCCTACAGCTATCCTTATACCTATGGCGGCTACTGGAAGGATGTCGATCAGCAGGTCTGGGTAGAAGGTCAGTGGGTGGATACCGTGAACGCCTACGGGCAGACCGTGCGTACCTGGCAGCCGGGACACTGGGAAATCGTCCGGAACCGCGTCTGGGTGAACTAACCAAACCTCTCAGGAGTGGATAGAACTCACGCATCGCGTGAGAAAAGAAGATAGATTCAAGCCAACACAAAAAACATACATCATGCGGCGCGCCGAATCCGGTGTGCCGCATAAATTTTTTTAACTTCCGGCTTGCCTGTAAGTTGGCTGGCTAGCGTGTTAGGCAGGTTAAGCGTGACAAGCCAGTTCAGCGTGTTCAGCCGGTTACGCGTGTTCAGCCGGTTCAGCGTGTTCGGCGTTGCGGACGCGACGGGGCGCGTCCCTCCCATCGTGAGAGGCAAAGCAAAACTTATCCTCATTTACATTCCCGCACGAGCTACCAGCCACCAACTACGAGCTACCCGCCACCAGCTACCCGCTAAAGTCACAGGCTACTCCGTCACCTTGCCGGAGAGGGAGACCTTGAGGTTTTCGGTCGCGCCCTTGCGGGAACGGAGCGCGCGGTTGGAGAACCACCATTCGGCGAGGGAGAGCAACAGCGCGAGCCAGAGGACGACTTCGGTAAACGAGCGTCCGTTCCGGTGTTCCTCCACCACGCGCGCCAGCTCTTCCGCGTCGTTCACGGCGAAGAATTTCTTGAATCCCGTCCACTCGTGGAGTTCTTCGGGCGAGGCGGGATCGAGATGCGACTCGAATCGGTCGGTGTTCACCGCCAGCACGGACTCCGCCGCGCCTCCACTCGCCTTCGTGCGGGTATAGACGCCGATTTCGGGAACCGACTCGATGAAGAAGTTGTGGTTGCCGTTGTCGCGAATCTGCAACGCCGCGCCGGAGGGAGTCGTGATCTCGTCGTCCTCCCGGAAGTTGGGAATGGACTCGTTGGCGGGGACGGAGGAACCGAGTACGAGGTGCGTGGGCTGGACGGATGCGCCCGCGCCTTGGCGGATCAGCTGGTGGACGACCGGAACGAAGAAGGCGGTGAGGGGGAATGTGCTCCACTCGCGCGTCGCCGCAACGCCGAAGAGGAAGACTCGCCCGCGACCGACGGCGCGTCCCAGCAGGAAGGGCGTGTCGTCGCCGGCGGTGACCAGCACGGCGGCCTGTTCCGCCAGTTCGCCGAACTCGACCACGCGCTTGAGCGCGACGGTCGGGATGGTGCCGGGAGGCAACGCCATCTGGAAGTTCACCTGCTGCCCGGGCTGCATGGGCAGGCGCTTTAACGCGCGTGCGGCATCGGAGACCGCGATGTCCGTCGCCTTTCGTGGCAGCGCCGGCAGCATCTGGAACTCCCCGTAGGAGGAGAAGTCCGCCGCGTCGCCGGGGAAGATCGCCACGACGCCGCCGTTGTTCACGTAGGACTCCAGCCGGATGATCGCCTGGCCGGAGAGGGGCAGGGCGTCGCACAGGAATACCGCCTGATAGTCGCGGAGATCCACCGACTCGATTTCCGAAGATGAGACCTGCCGCACCGTGTCGTCCGCCGCACCTGGCGCGAGCGCGGCTCGGAGGTACTTCGTGGAATCCGAAGGCCCCGCGACCAGCACGGGAAGTTGCTTGCGTACGCGCAGGAGGAACTGGAAGGAGTCATCGGCAGAGAGGCTGTCTTGAGGCGTGGAGACCGTCGCGACATGGACGCCGGGTTCGAGATTGTTCAGCACGAATTCGAGTGGCTTTTCCGTGCCCGGTTCCACCGTCAGCGAGCGCGATCCGCTCTCCTGCCCATCGACGGAGAGGGCGACGGAGATTTGCTTGACGGGACCGGAACGGCCGACGCGCACTTGGATTCGCGCGCTCTGTCCCGCCAGCATGAGGGAAGGGGAGACCTTGACGTCCGCCGGATAGGCGTTGTCGGGCGTGACGGCGCCCGCCAACAGGGAGAAGAGAGAAACGCTGTCGCGCATTTCGCGCGTAATCTTGACCGCCGCCGTGCTCTCCGTCTTGTTGGTGGAGGTTCCGTCTTCGCTCAAGGCGCGGAATCCCTGCCAGGGCAGGGCCTGGCCGTCGGTAAAGACAAAGAGTTCCCGTGCGCGTTTGTCGTCCTGTTGCGCCAGCGCGTGCAGCGCGAACGCGACCGTGTCCTCCAGACGGGAAGTGCCCTGCTGGCACTCCAGTCCCTGGATCGCGCTGACAACGGTGGCATGTTCCGTGGTCGGTTTTTCGATGACGGGTATCGGCTGGTCGCCCGCCGCATAGACGCACACGCGGTCGCCTGGATTCAGCCCCTGCACCGTCTGCACGGCGGCGTCCTTGCAAATCTGCCAGACCTTGCCGCGGTCCATCTCGTAGTTCATGCTGTAAGAGGCGTCGAGGACGATCGCGATGTCGCGCGCGCTACGGCTGAGCCAGCCGTTGCTGTCACTCAAGTTGCGGAGGATCGGTTGGGCGAAGGCGATCGCCAACGCCACCAGCAGAAGCGTGCGCAACAGCCAGAGAAGGAAATTCTCAAAGCGGACCCGGCTGGAGGAACGCTTCTGCGCGGCCTTCAGGAAGCGGATGGTCGGAAACGGCGTCAGAACCGTCTTCCGCCGCTGAAACATGTGAAGCATCAGCGGGATGGCGGCGGCAAGCAACGCCCAGAGGAACATGGGGGAACCAAACATACAGCATTACCTCGACATTCGTTTGCGCTCTTCCAGATAGGCCCGGACAAAGGTGTCCACAGGCTCATCGGTCGTCACCAGGCGGTAGTCCACCTTCATCTCCGCGCAGGTCTCGCGGTAGCGTTCCAGGAACTTGCCCATGATGTCCTTGTACTCCTTCGACATGGAACGCGGATCGGCGATGATTTTCTCGCCTGTCTCCAGGTCCTCGAACTGCGCACCCCGTTTCAGGTCCAACGTCAACTCGGCGGGGTCGAAGATGTGAAAGACGATCACGTCGTGCATGTTCTTGCGGAAATGCGCGATCGCTTTGATGATGGCCTCCTGATCATCGAGAAGGTCGGAGATAATGACCACCAGCGCGCGGCGGCTGATCGCCTCCGCGATCTGGTGCATCACCTCCGCGCCGTTCGTACCCTTCTCCGGCTTGAACCCCTGCAGGATCTTCATCGAATTGTTCAGTCCGTTGAACGAGTTCTTGCAGGGAAGCGCCGCGTCCATCTTCTCGCCGTAGATGTACATTCCGACCGAGTCGCGCGCCTTCAACACGACGTACCCCAGCGCCGCCGCCAAGGTCGATGCGTAGGAGAACTTGGTCGGTCGGTCCGGATCCGAGGTGTAGTTCATCGACCCGCTCCGGTCCATCAACAGGTACACGCGCAGGTTCGTCTCGTTCTGGTAACGGCGGATGTAATACTTGTCCGTTCTTCCCAGAACCTTCCAGTCGATCCGTTTCAGGTCATCGCCCGGCATGTACGCGCGGTGGTCGGCGAACTCCGTGCTGGAACCCTTCTGCGCACTGCGGTGGCGTCCCGCCAGCGTTCCCTCCACCACGTACCGGGAGTTCAACACCAGCTGGTTCAGTTTCGCCATCTGCGCCGCGTTGAGATATGCCGCAATCCCTTCTTTCTTTTCCATCGTCTCGCTCGCTCCGTTTTCCGCCCGGCATCACTTGGGGCGCGCCAGGATCCAGAAATCCCCCGCGTCGATCATCAGGGCGAACCGCTTGTCCGATCCAACCTTGATCAGGCGCACACCGTTGACGGCGCGGCCTCCCTCGTTCGTCAAACCCTTCTGCGCGGCGTTCCCCGGAGAGGTCGCCTCGAACTCGGCCATCTGCGTGTTGTTCAGCGCCTTCACGCTGATCAGCGTCGCCGCATAACCCGGCGCGTAGCCCTTGCGCAGAACCGGCTGGAGCGGCATCGCCTCCTTCCCGATCGTCGAACTGAACAGGGCGAATTTCTGCGACTCCAGTCCCTGAATCCGGCTGAAGGTCTCCAGACGGTACACCCATGCGTCGCCGAACCGGTCCTTCGCGGGAGGCGGCAGCTTCGCGTTCAATACGGGCGCGAGGCTGGCGGGGTAGGCGACGTTCGCGGCGTAGTACTTGCGCAACGCCTTCGTCACCTTCTGCGCGTCGATGCGCGAGAGCCAACGACGCGCCATGATGTCCGCGAAACGCGCGACGGGCTTCGTCGAGGTCTCCTTCGTCACCGCGCTCTCGAAGACGCGGACGGCGTCCGACTCCTTGCCGGCTGCGAGCAGGTGCCACGCCGCGATCGTCTTCACGGCCGGCAACCATTCGCCCAAGGTCGATGCCTTGTCCATCACGCTCTGGCAGACGGCGACCACCTTCATGTGGTCCGCGCCCCCGCCCCCTGCGGCGTGCGCGTTCCACACTTTCAGGAAGGCGGCATCCTGCTGCGGCGTCGCTCCCGCCGTGACCGCCAGAAACACAAATAACAAACTGATTCTCACGCAATTCATGCCCTTTACCATACCATATTCGGAACACCGCAGACAAGCATTTTCAGCGCATGTTCGCTTGGGCGCAGTTCGTTATAATAGTGGACACTCCTTTGAAACCAGGAGCAGATTTCTGACAAGCCCGTTCGTCAATTACTGGACACTCTTGGTATCATAGGAGGCATGAACATGTCACGAATGGCAACAAACGAATACATAGGTGCGAAGCGCCGGGCGTACGCAGACGCCAAACCCGAGAAGCGAAGGCTCATTCTCGACGAGGTATGCGAGACGA
>JAFSTA010000214.1 GCA_017450695.1 Kiritimatiellia bacterium
ATCCGCCTCGCAGGGAACGGTCTGCGCCTTGAGCGCGCCGTTTGCGACGACCTCGCGCACGAGGTCCTCCAGACCGTTCTCGATGATGTGGATGTGGCCCGCGTTGATCGTGTCGACGGCCTTCTGCTTCACGTCGACGCCGATGACCTCATGCCCGGCCTTCGCCATCAACGCAGCCGTCGGCAGGCCGATGTATCCCATTCCGATTACGCAGATCTTCATTATTCACTCCTTTGGCAACTCATTGGGGTCATGGACGCGCGGCCCCTGCGCGTCGGGATCGTCACCGCATTTCACCCCGAACGACGAAAGCCACAGCGCCTTTTTGCAGTTAAACGGGCAAAACTGCACATCCATCGTCGTGGCACCTGCAGGCACCTTCACCCTGAACTTGAAATCGGCCTTCCCCTTCGCATCAAGGTGGATGTAGACGAATTCGCCGCCGTAAACCGTGGAAAGCCAGAGCTCAGGTGCGGCAACGGGCTTCCCGGCCCCGTTCGTGAAGCGAATCCGCACCAAACCCGCCCGCGGCACCGCCACGCCTCCGGTCTCGGCCCGCGCGCAAACGGCGAAAACAAGCGTCTCCCTCCCCCTGACCAGCAGCGAGTATTGAAAGGGGCGTTTAGGCGCGCAAAAAGCCAATGGCTCGACGAGGTCCGCCTTCCAGGCGCCGTTCATCAGAAGCGTCGGTTTCAATCCCTTCGCCAGAAAGGTCTCATAGCAATCGCAGACGCCTCTGACGTCATCGGAAAACGTGATCTGCCGCCCGTGGTCCAGCCACAGCACCTTGTTGCACAGCGAACGCACTTGCGCGGTGGAATGCGAAACGAGGATCGTCGTCGCGCCGCCCTTGATGATTTCGCGCATCTTGGCCGCGCTCTTCGCCCTGAATGCGCCGTCGCCCACGGAAAGCACCTCGTCGAGGATGAGGATGTCCGGCTTCACCAGCGATGCGATGGCGAATGCCAGACGCGACTTCATTCCCGACGAAAGCTGTTTGAACGGGCGGTCCTCATATTCCTTCAATTCGGCGAACTCGACGATATGCGGGTAGGTCTTGTCCATGAAGGCGCGCGTGTAGCCGAGCATGGCCCCGCGCAGATAGGCGTTCTCCTTCACCGTGAGGTCGCCGTCGAAACCGCTGCTCAGCTCCAGCAAGGCGGCCACCGCGCCCCGCCGCACGACCCGCCCCTTGGTTGGCTCCATGATTCCGGAAATCGCCTTCAGGAGCGTTGACTTGCCTGCTCCGTTGGTGCCGATGATTCCCAGCATGTCCCCCTCGGCAAGCGAGAAGGTCACGTCCTTGTCTGCCCAGAAGTCAACGACCTTGTACCGTCCGGTCAGTCGGCGCATCACCCACTCTTTCAGCCCAATGTGCTTGAAATCCCCCACCTGGTAGCGGATGGAGACGTCTTTGCAGGAAAGCATGACCTTCGCGTCAGACATAGTAGAGGAACTTCGTGTTGTAGCGTTTGTACATGAGCGCGCCGGCAAGAAAAGCGGCAACGGCGAATCCGAGCAGGGTCAGATGCGTTCCAAGCGAGGGAACGGTCCCCGCCAGGACGATCTCGCGAAAGTAGGCGATATGCCGGTAGACGGGATTGAGGGAAAAAACAAACTTGATCTTCAGGGGCATCTTGGCGATCGAATAGAAAATCGCGGAACCATACATCGTCAGCTGCAGCACGACCGACCACAGATAGTCGATGTCGCGGAAAAACACGAAAAGGGCGGAAAGAATCATGCCGATGCCGACGTTGAACAGCAGGAGCGTCGCTATCGGATAGACAAGGCAGATAAACCGCCAGGAGAACTCCACGTGGTCGATTGCACAGAAAACGAAGAACACAAGGAGCGTCAATGCGAAGTTCAGCAGGACCTGGATGTTGACCGAAAACAGAAACAGGTATTTCGGAACGTTCACCTTCGTAAAGATGCTCGCATTTCCGGATAGGCTCCTCATGCCGGAACCCGTCGATTGCGCAAACCAGTTGAAAGTCAAAAGCCCGCAGAACAGATAGGTGGTGTAATGTTTCACCGTATTCCCGAAGAACTGCTCGAAAACGACCTTCATCACGAGAAGCATCAAAAGGGGAGAAAGCATGCTCCACCCCATCCCAAGAACCGTACGCTTGTACTTCTTCTTGAAATCGCGCTTGACCAGTTCCTCGAACAGGAACCGGCGTCTCTTCAATCCCTCAAACATCCGCGCATATTATACCAAAAATCCCCACGTCCATACACATGAAAATACCCCTTGCCTCACTTTCCCCGGCCAAGTCGCTCGCCTGCGTAGCGGCTGCGGTGGATCGGCCCCCACCACCATTCGTTGTCGAGGTACCACTGGACCGTCTTGCGGATGCCCGTCTCGAAATTCTCGCGCGGCCTCCACCCCAGTTCCGACATGAGCTTCGCCGGGTCGATCGCGTAGCGGAGGTCATGGCCGGGACGGTCGGCCACGAACGTGATGAGCGAATCGTACGTCGTCCCGTCCACCCGCGGTTTCAGGTCGTCGAGGATGGCGCACACCGTCTTCACCACGTCGAGGTTCGTGCGCTCGTTGTGCCCGCCCACGTTGTACGTCTCGCCGGGGACGCCCTTCTCGTTCACGAGCAACAGGGCGCGCGCGTGGTCCTCCACGTAGAGCCAGTCGCGGACGTTCGCCCCCTTGCCGTACACGGGGAGGGGCTTGCCGTCGAGGCAGTTCAGGATGATGAGCGGAATCAATTTCTCGGGGAAGTGGTAGGGACCGTAGTTGTTCGAGCAGTTCGTGATCAGCGTGGGAAGGCCGTAGGTGTCGTGCCAGGCTCGGACCAGATGGTCGCTTGCGGCCTTGGACGCGGAATAGGGCGAATGCGGCGAATAAGGCGTCTTCTCCGTGAAGAAACCCGTCTCGCCCAACGTGCCGTAGACCTCGTCCGTGCTGATGTGCTGGAAGCGGAATTCGTGGTTTGTGGTTCGTGGTTCGCGGTTCGTGGTGCGCCAGTAGGCGAGCGCGGCCTGCAGGAGCGTGGCCGTGCCCGTCACGTTCGTGCGGATGAACTCGCCGGGGCCGTCGATCGAGCGGTCCACGTGCGATTCCGCGGCAAGATGGAAGATCGCGTCCGGCCGGAACTCTTCGAACGCCTTCGACATGGCGTCCATGTCGCAGATGTCGGCCTTGAGAAACGAATGGTTCGGGGCGGAGGAAATCTCCTTGAGTGAATCCAGATTCCCGGCATACGTCAGTTTGTCGACGGAAAGGACC
>JAFSTA010000026.1 GCA_017450695.1 Kiritimatiellia bacterium
GAACGTCGCGTTGGCATCGGGATCGTTCGTCACGTAGAAACTCTGGCGACGCGCCTTGCTCCAGTTGAACTTCCCGTTTTCCGGCGTGGCGGTCACGAGGCTGACGCGGAAATGTCCCTCGTCATCATGGAAGACGAAGAGACCCTGGGCGATCACGCCGTCCAGTTCCATCGTCGGTTTTGAGGCGAAATGTTCCAGCACCTTCCTCGCCAGCTTGAATTGCCGGATACGGCTGGAACGTTCCGTCAGGGCGGTAGAGAGCGGCACGTCCACGACAAGAAGCGGTGCCGTCAACCCATTCTCGGAAGGGAGGTCTTTCACCACACCCAGCACACGCACGTTCAAGTTGTCGAAGGGGTGTTCCTTTCCGACAGAAGCAAAGGAGGATGGCTGACACGCCCTCTTCAGAACCTGCACGAATTTCTCCGGCGTATAGTCCCCGATCAGTTCCCGAACCAGCTCTTTCGATACCATTTTGGCTGCGCATTCTTTTCCGCGCCTGTTGTAAAAGACCCGACGCGACGGCGCGGAAAAAGAAAACGTGGCGAGCCTCAAATCCATGTTCCACCCGAGGCATCGCCAAACGCCCTGCAAAAAACACGAACTGAAGACGCGCCACGTGTTATGCACACATAGCGCATCTCACATACTCGGCTTTTTGCAGAAAAATTGGCGATTTTCAGGTGAAGCCAAATACGCAAGATTGCGTACGCGCTACGGGCGTCTGGTGCGTTTCCGCAGCACCCTTGGATTGGCGAGGTACGGTGCGCGCAGTAAGCGTGTCCTACCAACGGTGTCCTCCAAGGTTCTGTCCTCCATCCCGTGTGCGCATTCTCTGAACGCGCACTACCGGAACTTCGGACCGGTGGGCTGAAGTCCGAAAATCGGGTATTCCCCGACATTTCGACTCCAGCTCGAAAGAAAAGAACAACTTGTTTCCGTTACAAGAAACAGGGTTAGTGTAGCAAAACGCGCAACGCGATTCCAGCGGCAAATTCATCCTACGGCAGATAATTTGAAACCACGGAACACACGGAATACACGGAATCTGTCGACGAGGGCGCTTCGCGCGACCACGAAACCGGGAGGGTCGCGCTCCGTCGCGACCGCAACGCCTTGCCTCACGCGGAGGCGCGAGGCGCTTCGCGCCAGTTGCGAAGCGGGGGGGGGACTGCGTGCCGACTGTCCTTACGCAATCAGTCTCTGAAGCGGTTGTGGAAAGCCCTGAAAGGGCGTAACCTGTACAGACGGGGTGAGCGAAGCGGGCCCCCGGCGGTGACACAAACATCCCCAAGCCCCGAAGGGGCGACGGAAGGAAGTTATTTGTGGTTGTTGCCAAGCCCCACTCAAATCCGAGAGGCGGGGGCGGGTGGGGTGGGCTGTATGTCGCGTACCTTATTGGGCAAGAAGAGTGCGGATCGTCTCGCGCCGTTCCAGACATCGCTGGGCGATTTGAAAAACATGCCGTAGCCCTATTGCAAGCCTTTCGGGAATGTGCGATAATGACTCCCGTTGACGGTGATTCAGAAAGGCAGGAGAAGACAGTATGGAGAAAAAGGAAGAGAAGATTATCCGGCTTCCCGGATACGAGCAGGATTTCGTGGAGATAGACGCATACCTCGGTGAGCCGAAGCGAATCTATGTTATAAAGGATGTGGAGGTTCTTTTCGCGCCGCGCAATCCTTTGGAGATGGAGGTGATGCTTTTTGTCGATTACGAGAAATCGAAAGAAAGTATTGAAATCGACTTTTTTCCGAGGGAGACCCTTTTCATGGGCTGGGTGCGTTGCTATACGGACGACGCCCATCCGGGATTCCTGTGCAACAGGCGCGTTGTGGCCGCGATCGGCCGCGCTATGGCGAACCTTGAGACTTTCCTTGACGGGGACATCGAGATCCCGTCTGCGGAGGAGGCAGACCGCCTTATCAGGGAGCTTGACATTCCCTACCCGCTTATCCCGTATGCGGAAGCCGTCGCGACGCGGGGGGACGTCCTTCCCGAATGGATGAAAAGGTGGAAGAAAAGCGGGAAGCTGTGCGAGGTGAGAACCGTATGGGGTGAGTGGTACGAGATCGAGAGCGGCATTCCTGAAAACCGCAGGGACGAGATCGTCAAGTCGGCGAGGCAGGTCGCGGAAGAGGCGCGGAAGGATGATCAGGGGCGATGAAAAAGACAGGGACTGAAGAGTTCAACCCGTACCGCTGGTACGGGTTTGACGTTGACGGGACTATCGCCACGAACCACAAGCACGGATGGGAGATCGAGGAACCCGTCAAGCCTATGGTTGACCTGATGAGGCGGATGCACCGCGCCGGGTGCGACGTGCGTATCATCTCCGGGAGGCTTGGGGATTTCCGATCGGACGATGAGATTCCCGCGTCCGTGAAGCGTCATATATGGGAGTGGTGCGACAGGAACCTTGGGTTCAGGCCGAAACTGACCGGGCGCAAGGACAGCATGATGGAAGCACTCTATGATGACCGGGCGCGGCAGGTGGTGTGCAACAAGGGCGTCACCTACGAGGAGCTGGCGAAAGAGCTTGCGAAAGCCCTTGAGCTGCTGGTGGAAGACCCCGGAAAGGGAAAGCGTGAGGCTGAAACCATGCTGGAGAAGTGCAGGGGATTGGGCCTGCTTTAACAGGAGGTGACTTGTCAGAACCTTGACTTCTCAAAGGGAAGCACTAGAATATCCCCACGAAAGGAAACAAAAGATGCAGTACGAGAAAGAATCCCAGACGTTGACAGAATCCTCCGGGAGGCGGGAATCGCCTCGTCGTGCGACGCCCTCACCAACGCGGAGTTGCGATACATCGCGTCGATGTCGCCTGACACCTTCAGAGATAGAGTCTCTAAGGGAAGACAAAAGGGAGGCGTCGAGGAAGTTAAGGGAGATCTTCGCGAGGATGAAGTAGCCCGCGTAGACGGCGAAAGCAAAAACAAAGACTCCGTTTCCGGGAATGAAACCGGGGGCGGGGAAGAAACTCATTCTGAAAAAGCGGCGGGAGAAAAGCCGCAGCCGAAGACCTACGGGGGAATCCCCAGGAAGAAAGTCGCGGAGTACACCCGGCTGATGGAAAAGAAGCACCCGGAGTTGGATGCCGACCTTATCCTCACCGAGCTTTCAAAGATAAGGGACGGGAAGCTGATGGCTGACGCTTTCGCGTGGGTGATGAAGGGCGCGGTCCGTCTTCCGGAGGACATGTACAAGGTGGAGCGGGCCAGGGAGCTGGCGGAGAAGGCGGGGTGCGACGCACCAGCTGAGAAGCGTGACGGGAGCAAAGTTCGCAAAAATGGGAGGGACGCGCCCCGTCGCGTCCGCAATGCATAACACGCTTACCTGGCTTACCCGCCAACTTATAGACGAGGTCAACAGGAGTGTCGCTTTCCGAATATCCCACGTAGAACTGCGGCGTTACAAATGCCGACAACGCCACAAATCAACTTTCCTTTCGGTACTGGGAGTTTGGGAGTCTTGGAGAAGAGCACCACGATCTCCGAAACTCCGAGACTCCATGTAGCGAAAGCAATTTCCGCTCTGCCTACGCGGTCGCGTTCCATCCTGCGCAAGGCTACGGAGGACAGGCAAGCGCGACCAAAGCGGCAGGAGTGACGCTTCCCCGAAATCCGACGGCGAGGGCGCCGTCGCTACGCAGCGGACTCGCTTCTCAGCTTTCCCGCTTTTCAGCTTGCCCGCTGGCGCGTAGCGCCTCCCGTCGCTTCTCCGCCTCTTGCAGCTGGTCGCGGTAGGGCTTGTGCTGGTACTCGTTGAGCGATTCGTCGGCGAGGATCGCCCGCACGCGCTCGAACCACTCCTCGCTTTCCTTGAACTCCGGCTTCGCCTTACAGAGCGTGTCGAGGAAATAGCATGCGTCCACGCTGTCCTTCCGCACACGCTTTTCCATATACTCCACGATCCGGTTGCTTACCACGTTCGAAGGACGTGCCGGATCCCAAAACAGGCAGTTCCCGAAATTGCATTTGACGGCAAAAAGTAAACTGTTTCTCGCCGGATCCTTTCTTCTTTCCTTGTCCTCAAGGAAGGCGTCTATCTTTTCAAAATACTGTGGAGTGTAACCCACCAGCCCTGCGTAGTTATAGACTGCGTGATACATCTCATCTCCTATCCCTTCCCGAAGAATCGACTCATAGAAATCGATTGATTCCTTCAAGGGAATATTTCTCATGTGGAGATAAACCATCGTCTGACGCCACGCATACTTCTTCCAAATCCTCTCCTGTTCGTTCTCGCTTCCGTCCAGACGCTTGATTGACGCAATGAACAATAATTCGCGGGTAAAATCCTCATCGGAAAGATTCCGGTATTGCTGAAATCCATCCAAACGCGGATAAACGGTATCACGCACATGCCTGTTCCACCCGTTCAGAATTTCGTTTGTGATCACACACACATCCGTAATGAACTGCGTCTGGTCGAGTGCCATGCAGACATTCGACGTGACTACGAAAACGACACAAAACAAGAGTTTTCTCATTCTTCGCCTCCTCCGCTTTGGACTGTCAGGAAATTGAAAAGCCCGACGCTTGTCATTCCCTCGCTCCAAACCTTGTTCCCATTCTCCAATTCGTAATAGATGCCGTAGATATTCCCACGGGGAATCCCGACACCGGAATATCGGTCGTTATGGTACATCAAAAGGCGACGAATCCATTGCGGCTGCATTTTTACGCCGTAATAATTCATGCTCGGATTGAGGGATCCCCAGTCGCGCTGCATTCGGGAACGAGCCACGGGACCCTGCAAGAAAATCTGCGGCGGGGTCTTTTTCTCACTGACTGGAAAAATATCCTGCATATCAAACAGTTCATGCATCGTTTCGTGGGCGATCGTATATCCTAATGCATCCCGCGATAGCATAATAACCCCATTGAAGCTTTCTCCCCGCTCTTCGCATTTTGGATGAAACACGAAAAGCATTGTGTTGGTTGGAAAATTCGTTTCCTGTTTGATTCGATCAACGACAGACACGATGTTTGAATAACCCGTATCTAGAATGTACGGCACATTCGTATAAACCACATCCGTCACATGAAGTCGAATGCTCGCCTGTTTCAGGATTTTATTGGCTTCTGGCATCATTGACGTGATCTGTTGCAGCGTGACGAGAGGCGCGTTATTGTCTCCCGGAAGAACCCAGAAATTAACGTTCATGTCCATGTACGGAAGTGCGGCGAACTCCAGCTGCGGACGGTTCGCGTCCGTCATTCCCAGCACATCGGTTAGGTTGACGCGAAGCGTGTTGCAGCCCCCCGTGTTTCCCTGCGGCGCGACCAGTACGCCCCGTCCCGTGTCGCCATTCAGGAAAGTAAAATTGCCGGTTCCCGACCACACAACACGAGAGTCGGGGAAGGATGCGGGCGAGACGCCGATCCGGAACATCGCGGACTCCCCGAGGATGACGCACGGTGGGTTGTACAGGTCCTCCGTCACCGTCTGGTACGACACGGGCTCGAAGCAGACCTTCACGCCACGCCAGGCCAGCGCGCACTGGCAGACGGTATGATACGGATCTCCCCCGCCCTCGTACCAGAAAAGCACGGTGTTCGGAATGTATTCCCTCGCGGTCAGGAAGAGTTGCGCGTTCCCGTCCGGATCGCAGTACCTTCCGCGCCAGGTGGAGATGTCGAACGAGAAGTTCCCCGCCACATCACCGAGAAGAAGGTCACGCTGGCCTGTCGCGCGGTTCAGCGCGCGGACAGTCACGCCGATTGCGCCGATGGCGGAAAACGTCCCGGACGGGAGGCGGATCCCCGTCTGCAGCGTGACCGGGATCTCCGCGCCGCAGAGGATCCACGGCATGTTGTTGGTCGGCGCGTCGTCAAACCGGGCCGAGAGCCACGCGCAGGTGGCGCGGCGGCGGTGGAAGGTGTCGCCCGTCCGGAACACGACCGCCTCCGCCGCGAAGTTCGTGCTCGGCTCC
>JAFSTA010000215.1 GCA_017450695.1 Kiritimatiellia bacterium
AACCTCCCTCCCACCCGCGCAGGGGGCGGGGTGATTTCCTGAAACATCATGGTCGGCCGTATCGCTCCCTCCCACCTGCGCAGGGGGCGGGGGCGTTCGATACTCACTACTACCCGTAATTCTGTCTCCCTCCCACCCGCGCAGGGGTCGGGGCTGTATTTGCTCTTTCGGCGGTCTGCAGGGGCTTCCGAGTATATCTTCCGGCTTTAGGTTGACCCGATGAGGGGAATGTACATGATCGCCTCTCAGCTGGCGTGAAGCGCCCCTTGCCTACCCGGCTTAACACGCTCGCGCGAAGCGCCTCGCTTCTCAGCTGGCGGCTACACCGCCCTCCCCCGCTTCTCGGCAGGGGCGCATCTGTGTTTTTCACCGTGATCCATGTCGATGCCTGCGATACCGAACGCGGAGATTCAACCTCACGCAAAGTCCGCAAAATTCGCAAAGGGAAGGAAGGCGGGCACTTCGCGTACTTGGCGAACTTGGCGTGAGACCATGACATGAAAACTTTTGGGTTTAAACACGGCAGACCTTTGTGGAATTATACAGAAGCGCCCTCTCGGCAGGCCTACCAACTTTTGTGCGTGACTTTTCCTGAAAAATACGCCAAAATAGTCCTTTCTTTGAACCCAACGAAGGAGTTGTTTTTTCAATGAAACAGGACAGCACGAAGAAGACGGCAAGGCCTCGCATCCGGATTACCGACACCACATTGCGCGACGCGCACCAGTCGCTGTGGGCGACACGCTTGCGCACGGACGACATTTTGGCGATCGCGGAGAAGATCGACAACGCGGGATACTATTCGCTGGAATGCTGGGGCGGCGCGACATTCGATGTCTGCATGCGCTTCCTTCGCGAAAATCCCTGGGAACGGCTGCGCCAGATCAAGGCCGTCTGTAAAAAGACTCCCCTCCAAATGCTGTTGCGCGGACAAAACCTCCTTGGCTACAAGCATTATCCCGATGATGTCGTCGAGCGTTTCGTCGCGCTCGCGTGTGAAAACGGAATGGACATTTTCCGCGTGTTCGACGCGCTGAACGATCCGCGGAATCTGGAGAAAGCGATCGCCTCCGTGAAGAAATACGGCGGTCACGCGCAGGGAACCATCTCGTACACGACATCCCCCGTCCACACGGTTGCCGCCTACGTCAAACTCGCCAAGGAACAGGTGGCGATGGGGATCGACTCGCTCGCCATCAAGGACATGGCGGGAATCCTGACGCCGGGCGCGGCCCGCGAACTGATCTCTTCCCTCGTGAAGGAACTTCCCGACATGCCGATTCAGGTGCATTCGCACATGACCAGCGGCATGGCGGCAGCCATGTATCTCGCCGCCGTCGAATCCGGTGCCGGGTGTGTGGATTGCGCGATCTCCACGATGTCGAGTTTCAGTTCCCAGCCTCCCTGCGAGTCCATCGTCACGATCCTGGAATCCGAGGGATACGACACGGGATTGGATCAGGCGAAGCTCGCCGAAATCAACGCCTACTTCCGTGAACTCAAGAAGACCCGCCAGCCGCTCTCCACGCAGAAGGTGGAGGCGGTGGACGCCGGCGTACTCGTCCATGCGATTCCGGGCGGCATGATCTCCAACCTCCGCAGCCAGCTTGCCCAGCAGGACGCGCTGGATCGTCTGCCCGAAGTGTTGGCGGAACTGCCCAAGACCCGTGCGGACATGGGGTATCCGCCTCTCGTCACGCCGACTTCACAGATCGTAGGTGTTCAGAGCGTGCTGAATGTGCTGAGCGGCAAACGCTACAGCATGGTGACGGATGAAACCAAGCACTACGCGGCCGGATACTACGGTCGCACGCCTGCCCCGATCGACAAGAAACTGCAGAAGAAACTGATGGGCGACCTGAAGCCGATCACCTGCCGTCCCGCCGACCTGTTGAAACCCGGTCTCGCGACGGCTGCAGCGGAGATTCCCTCCAAATTGATCCAGAAGGAAGAGGACATCCTCTCCTACTGTCTCTTCCCGGAAGTCGCGCTCGGCTATTTCAAGTGGCGCGCGCAACCCGCCGACCAGCGCGACCCGATTCCCGCCGATCTCGAACAGCAAGCCGCGCCGGAAGCGGCGGCACCTGCCGCCCCTGTAGCGGATGCGGAAGAACGCCGTCTCGCGGATATCGGCGCCCTGGTGGTGGAACTCTTCGGAAAGATCGGTGTGAGCGCCGGTTCGGTCGCGCCCGTGAAACGCACGGAAACGCCCGCTCCCGCGAGCGCACCCGCACCGGAAAAGAAAGAGGACGCCGCTCCTACAGGCCCGACGATCAACGCGCCGTTCAACGGAACCTTCTACCGTTCCGATGGTCCGGGGAAACCCCAGATCGCGAAAGAAGGCGACCAGGTGGCGAAAGGCGCGCCGCTCTGCATCGTCGAGGCGATGAAGATGTTCAACCCGATCCACGCGGACAAGGCGTTGACCGTCGTCAAGTTCTTGGTGGAACACGGTAAGACCGTGCAGAAGGGACAACCGCTCGTCGAAGTCCAATACGTGTAGCGGCAGCGGATAACCGAAAGACGGCAGGAAAGCCCGAAGTCCACCACGCTTCCATTGTCGGGAGATAGGAGTTCGAAGCTTCCTGCCGTTTGCTTTACCCGAACGCCGACATTTCATAACCACGGTAAGCACCATCCGTGTACTGCGGGAATGTACAGAAGGGTAAGTTTGTTTCAAGCAAATCCGCAGGGAAGCTAACGCACCATTCTGAATTCCAAGCGGGACATTCGTGTCTTTTCGTGTCCCGCGCCAGCGGGTTTTCGTGTCCTGACGCGGTGCTGCGATCCTCAGGATGACGGGAGGTGGCGACGACGTTCTCGGCCGCGAACTGCAAGACTTGCAGCTCCCCAAGAGGGTCCATCCATGAAGCGCGTCGAAGTCTATATCGCCGAATGTAACACGAACCGCCGCCTCGGAACGCTCGAATAGGACGAACTCCGCGGCAAGGAGGTCTCATCGTTCACGTTCGACGCGGACTATGTCCGACATCCGTCGGTGTCATTCCTGGGGCCGGACATCGGACTCTTTCGCGGCAAACAGTACCCGACGCTTTCCCATGGTTTCGGCATTTTCCAGGACGCCGCCCCCGATTCGTGGGGGCGCAAGATCATCCGCCGGCGCGAGAAGCGCGGCAGCCTCCGCGAGAGCGACTATCTGCTCGGCGTGTTCGACCTTACGCGCATCGGTGCGTTCCGCTTCCGGCTAGAAGGTTCCGAATCCTTCGTGAACGCAGACGGGGAGAATCCCGCGCCTCCGTGGACGCCCCTGCGAACGCTTGAAGACTCGTCCCGACGCTTCGAGGAGGACGACTCCGACGAAGCGGCCATTTCCGTTCTTCTGCGTCCCGGCACGTCGCTCGGCGGCGCGCGGCCCAAGGCAAGCGTGACTGCGCCCGACGGAAGCCTCTGGATCGCCAAGTTCCCTTCGAAGGAGGACGACTTCGATACCGGCGCATGGGAGTACCTCGTCCACACCCTTGCCGCAGAAGCCGGACTGTCCGTTCCAGAGGCACAGGCTCAGAAGTTCTCCAAGTCCGGCACGACGTTCCTCTGCCGCCGTTTCGACCGCGATGGTTCGCGGCGAATTCCATTCGCTTCCTCGATGTCGATGCTCGGCTGCGAGGACAGGCAGGAGGAGAACAACGGCACTTATCTCGACATCGCGGGGTTCCTCATGCAGCACGGCGCGAAGCCGGACACTGACCTGCCAGAACTCTGGCGGCGCATGGCGTTCTCGCTCCTCGTCTCGAACACGGACGACCATCTGCGCAACCACGGCTTTATCGCGGAGAACGGCAGGTGGCGACTTTCACCGGCCTACGACCTCAACGCGAACGCAAAGAGACCGCAGTCGCTCTCGCTCGAATTGGACGACGGCGTTCCGATCGAGTCCATCGACACGCTTCTCGACGCAGCCGAATACTTCCGGATCGGCAAGGTTGAGGCCGAAGCAAACCTCTCGCGCATCCGTTCCGCCGTAGCCAAGTGGCGCGATGTCGCCGTGCGCCTCGGCATTCCCCGCCGGGAGCAGGAAGAGATGTCCGTGTGTTTCACAAGAAAATAGGGCTTCAAAGTTGCTGTAGGCGTAAACTGCTTGCCTGACTCGATGATAGTCCGACTTGTCTATGACTTGGCTTCTAGCTGTCAGCTTGTAATGAATCAGCAAGTCTCTTTCAGCCAGACGCCGAAGAAACGGTCGTACACCACATAGCCCTGTTCTGCCTGATAGAGCAAGTCGTCCCTCTTGAGATGTTTCAGCGCGGATGCCACCGTGGAAGCCGCGCGCAAACCATGCCGGGCGATGAAATCCCCCGCCAAGGGTTCAGCGACCGGGCCATCCTTCGCAACTGCCGCCAACAACGCCTGTTCGGCCTTGCTCCGGGAGTTGAGAAGATCCCTATATTCAAATGTGCGGGTCAGAACGATGTTCTCCACGGCATCATCGACCGTCTTTACGTCCGGTACGCCCGCGTCCTCCGCCCACAACCGCCGCAAGACCATCTGGACATACCAGGTAACACCGTCGAACCGGTTATAGATCGAACTGAAAGCTTCTGCGCGGAACGGCTTTCTCTTTGCGGTGAAGAACCTCTTTGCGAAACGGCAGTACACATCTTGGTCGATCGGCTTCAGGCTCATTATGTCGGTACTCTGGTAGAACGGATGCTTCGGCGAGAGGAACATCTCGCGCATCAAGTGCTGGCGAGACCCTGAGAAGATGAAACGTACCCACGGCAGTCTCTGCATGAGGCTTCGCAGAAGTGCTTCCGTCCCCTTTTCGGGATAGTCGAGCACCTGCTGGAATTCGTCGATGGCGACAATCACCCGTCTCTTCTTCTTCGCGAGATAATCGAACGTTTCCTGCAGCGTCGCTTCTGCGGCGGAAGGAACGACATCGAATGAAAACTTCGGCAGACCGCTTTCCGTAGGCACGATTGTGGGACGGCAACTTCTGAATAACTTCGCGAGGTTGTGTGCGGCCTTTTCAAGTTTTGTTTCAAGCGCCCCGAGCACAGCGGAAGCGAACTCCTTTGAGAACTCCGCAAGGTTTCGCGTCGAATAGATATCGAGATAGACACGCGTATATTCCTGCGGCAACACGTGGAATGCGTTGTGAATCAGCCCCGTCTTGCCGTAACGGCGCGGAGCAATCAGCGTGACGTCCCCTTCATTCACCAGCGAATCAACCAATTGCGAGGTCTCCTTCTGCCTATCGCAGAAGTATTCCGGGCCGCAATATCCACGCACGAGAAATGGATTGTTCAGTTTCATGATATCATTTTACCATTTCGTACCCGGGTCGTCAATTCCATTGCGAAAAAAACGTAACGTTTTTTTCGTTATGCTGCCAAAATCTGTAATCTGGATTTCTCCGGTGAACCTCGATTCCACGTTTGGCTTCTCGCGCAGAGCCGCAAGGCGCGTAGCGCCAGCTGAAAAGCGGGGAAGCTGAGAGGCTGAGAAGCAGGGTGGCGGAATGCCATGAAAGGGCGTGAACCGTACAGACGGGGGTGAGCGAAGCGTGACCCCCGGTGGCGACGCAAACAACCACCAAGCCTTGAAAGGGCGGCAGAACGAAACTGACTGTTGCAGCGTCCGCGGAGGCGGTCACGGAACATCCGGGAAAACAGGGACGCATAGGACAACCACCGCCTTTCTCGCTTGTCGTCTGTCGCATTCGTCCCTTTCGTCGCTTTTGTACCAGTTATCGCTTCCGTCCCTTTTGGCTCTTTGTCCCTTTTGCTAACCGCTTCAAGCTACCAACTAAAAACTAACAGCCACCCCGCCTCCCGGCGTTTCCGCCGTTCTTCCTCTTCCCGTTTCTGGCGCAGTTTCGCCTCGGTGGATTGAGCCACCTTCCCGGCAAGGTAAGCGCCCCGCCCGCATCCGCGCGGGAACGTTCATCTTGATAAGATCTTGCCATTCAACCACCTAACTACCCAACCACCTAACCTTAAATTTGCAGACCCGCCATCAGGTTGAAATGCGCCTTTTCTCACAGGATGGAATATGCTAAAATATTTTTTTACTTCGAGAGGACAGATGACAGAATGCGGTACAGTCAACCAACCGGACAACGGATGCGCGTCCATCCGCAACCAGTTGGCATCCTATGTGGAAAGCCTGACAAAGGAAGATGATTCCTGTTGGGTCGGCGTATGTCATATTCCTTCTGCATTCACCGGTTTCGAGGGACATTTCCCTGAAAAGCCAATCCTTCCGGCATTTTGTCAATTCCAGTTGGTCACGATTCTGGCGGAACGGATTCTGGGATTTCCGGTTTTTCTCCAGGCTGTCTCGCGTTCACGCTTTGTCCGCCCGATCCTGCCGGAGAGGAAACTGGATCTCACGTTTCATCTTTCCGGGGCCGCCGCTATGTATTCCGGCTCCCTTCGCTTCACCACCGACGGGGAGGAATGTAGCGAAATCAAATTCAAAATCGTTCCGCTGAACCGTTCCAGCGAAGCGATAACAGACCGGGAGTGTCCCCAATGAACCGGAATCGCCTGACCCATTTTCCCCGATTGCCTGATTCGCCCGCGCCCGTTCAAGCGACAGTGCGACGCACAACTGTATTCAGTGATGTGGATCCAATGGGGTACGTGTGGTTCGGCAGGTATCCCCTGCTACTCGAAGGAGCGGTGGAGGCACTGAACAAACAGATCGGACTCGGGTATGCCGAACTGGCGGAAGGCGGCGTGATCAATCCGGTCGCCGAACTCAAAATCAACTATCTCTCCCCGATCCACCTGGGTACGGAGACGGAAACCACCGCATGTCTGGTTTGGACGGAATCGACCAAGCTGCAATACGAGGTCGTAATCCGTTCTGCCGGCAAAGTCCACGCCGTCGCCTGGGCAACGAATCTGTTCGTCGATTCCGCAACGGGCGAGCTTTTTCTCTACGATCCCCCCTGTTTCTCTTCCTGCCGAGAGAAATGGAAAACAGGAGCATTCCGATGTCTGCAACAACCGAACGGATAGCGATCGCAGGAGGGGAACTCCTGACCCCGTTCGGCTACGGAATGGAAACGTGCTGGCAGGGGCTGCTGCAGGGGGAATGCGCCCTCTCCCACGCGACATCAGATACAGACTCGTGGTTCGGGCGAATTGCCGAAATAAAAGAGACAGAACGGCGTTTCGACGCCCTGCTTGCCTACGGACAAGAACGCCTTCGCGCCAAGTCCGGTGAACCCTTGCTGATCTGCTCGACCGTCGGGAATCCACCCGCGCAAGCGTACCCGAAATGCGACCGTCCGTTCGGGGATGTCACCCCTGTGATCTCCGCTGCCTGCGCCTCCTCCGGCGTCGCGCTTTGCATTGCCGCCGACTCCTTGTGCGCAGGGTACACCGAAATCGTACACATCTTGGCAGCCGATGCCCTCTCGGAATTCGTCTCGTCCGGATTCGCCTCGCTCGGCGCGGTCGGATCCGGTCCCGCCAAGCCGTTCGACAAGAACCGCGACGGACTCTCGCTCGGAGAGGCCTGCGCCTGGATGACGGTGACGACCGAATCGTACGCACGGGCGAATCACTTGCCGATATCCGGATACCTCGTCGGATGGGGACAACGCAACGATGCCCACCATCTGACGGCTCCGCATCGGGAGGCACGCGGGTTGATCGCCGCCATCCACGCGGCTGTCGAACAAGCGAACCATCGGTCTTCACCTAAACACATCGTCACCTTCTGCGCACACGGAACGGGCACCCGTTACAACGACACGATGGAACTGCTGGCGGCTCGCTCCTGTTGCGATCCCTCTGTTCCAATCTGGTCCGTGAAAGGTGCGATTGGACATACGCTGGCCGCCTGCGGGTTGGTCGAGGCGTGGCTTTGCCTGTTGGCGTTGCGCGACGGGATCGTGCCGCAAACCGTTGGCTGCCACGAACCGGAGAATGATTCGCGACAGGTCACCTTGTCCAACACGACTATTCCGCAAAACGGGCGGGCGCTCTCCACAAACTCCGGCTTCGGCGGAATCAACACGGCGCTGCTTTTCGAAAGGGGGGAAGCGTGAAACACCCAGCCAACATCCTCCTGCAGACGTGCCTATTCGCCTCTCTCCTGACATCCTGCCGTTCTCTTCCCACCCTCGACGAGGCAGAGGGAAACACGCCCGCGCAGATCATGCAAAGCCTTTCCGACCGATATCTGCAGACGAGCGGCAACAGCGGAATCGCGATGGTCGCCATCCTGCCCGACGGAAGTGACAAGAGCGCATTCGCCGGAGTTGCCGACCCGAACGATCCGCAGATTCCCCTGTCGGAAAACACCCTCTTTGAAATCGGTTCGCTCGGAAAGGATTTCATCACTTGGACGATCTGGGAACTGGAGAAGGAGCGGCGCATCAATCTGGATTCGCCTGTCACGGCATACGCGGATCAACCGTTGCCATCCTTGTACGAAACCGTTCTTGTCCGTGACTTGCTGACGCATCATTCCGGGTTGCCGCGCGAATCACTTGGATTGCTCGACATGGATGACGTACTTGATGCCTGGCTATGGACCGGGGACATCTGCCGATGCGTCTCTACGCGAGATCGTTTGTACGGCAGGTTACGCAACCGAAGGTGTCTGCACGCAATCGAGAATAGGCATTCGCGGTACAGTAACATCGGGTTCGGATTGCTAGGTATGCTCATGGAGAACGCAACCGGCGAGCAACTCGAACAGCTGATCCAGCACTACGTCACCACCCCCATGAACCTGTCAGACACGACATTTTCTCCCACGGAGGAACAGCGCAAACGGTTAGCCGCCCCGGTCGCAGGCGACCTGCCCGTTCTCTTCCGTCGCGGAACGCAGGTACCCGTCCACCAGCTTGGCAACGGACTCAAAGCGGCGGGGAACCTTTACTCGACACCGAACGATATGAAGAAATTCATCCGCCGTTTCCATACAGAATTACTGACACGCGCCCCTGTCGTTCCAAACACCCCCGAGATGAACGGCCAGTTGATCTATAACCGCGAGGTACACATCACGCCGGAGAACCACCGCCTCCTCTGCCGCTGGGGAATGTTCTACGGCTACAACGCCTTTGTCGGACTCGACCTCGATACCGGAATCAGCATCCTCGTATTCCGGACCGGAACGGATTGGCCCGACGAATTCGGCATCACCGTCCTCCGTGCGCTGAGTCGAACTGCTCGCTCCTAGTCCCCGCCGTGTGCGAAAAGGTACACGAGGGCAAGGCTCTTCGCGCCGGACATTCGGGGAAGCGGCAC
>JAFSTA010000216.1 GCA_017450695.1 Kiritimatiellia bacterium
AAAGAACGCAAAGATCGCAAAGATGAATATCTGTAAGAAGAAAAGAATGAAATCTCCTCTTCACCATTTGGGTGAGATGGATAAATACACCATCTCAAACAACAATTGGCCTTTTGCGCCATTCCTATGCGTTCTTTGCGGTCTTTGCGGCTGAAACAAAAATCAACGGAGGTTTTTAGGATGATTACACCTGCGTGAAGCGACAGGAGTGTCGCTTCCCCGAAGCAGTGGCGCCAACCGTAACACGCGAATGTGATCGATCGCGACGCGCGATTCAGGCAACGAGGACGTTGCCCCTCCCGTTCTCAACGGCTCAGCGTGAGACAAATGATTACACCTCCGCGAAGCGACAGGTGTGTCGCTTCCCCGAAGCGGCGGCGGCAACCGGAACACGCGAATGTGATCGATCGCGACGTGACCTCAGCGGCAAATTCCGTGTATTCCGTGGTTTACAATAACAATTGTTCAAACGAGGAATCTAGGATTACATTTCTCTCGATCGCGTGGCATCGGAGTGATCGATGCCAAGATTCGGGTATTTCGCCTGAAGCATTTGAAGTACTTCCGAGCGCAACTGTTTTGCGAAATCAATCAGCTCCTTCGCTTCACTCTCGCTTGCGCCTTCAACATAGTCGTACTCGATGTGGTTTCTCTTGATTCGGCAGGCGTCAAGATATTCGGCGTCCGCTCTCCGTTCCACGCCAAGGGTGAACTGGAGCGACTGGAGTGTACGGAAATGCGCAAGGCTTTTCTCCGGCATGAACCCGGCATCATAGAGCAACATGGTACAAAGTTTCAGTGTGGCGTTATAGGCTATGCCGAACTTCCAATCGCTTGACAATCCCGACGTTTCGGAATCCGCCAAATCCCGGTCCACGATGGTCAGCAGATTGGACAACTCCATTTCGCTCGTCACATGGGGTTTCAGCCAACCAAAGCTATTCCAGTCTTGCAAGCTCACTTTCTCCCCCTTTCAAAAATAACTTCGGAGATGCGATCACCTCTGACAGAAAATGATCGCCGCTGCCAAGTCTGCGCCTGAATTCCTCTGGCGTAATCACATACGGGTTGATCTCAGCGTCTATCTTGCCCGAAACCTCCATGATCCGCGATGACACCTTCCTCAACCCTTCATTTCCGATGACAAAAAGATCGTAGTCGCTGTCGATCCGTTCCGCCCCCTTCGCGCGAGACCCGTAGATGAATACAACCGGTGCGTCACAATCTGAAAAGACTTTCGCCAGAAGGATTTGCGGGCCACAGGTTTTCTCCACAATTTCAACCAAGGGAGCGTAAAGCGGGGATTCCGTGTTGGCAAAGTAATCGACACGGTTTCCGTTGCTTTCTTCTCGTAGCAACCCGATTTTCACGAGGGATTTCGCCTCGCGCATCAGGCTCGGCGCACTGAGATTGGCAGCACTCGCAATCTCACGGATATGCGTACGACTCCGACTTCTGTCGAACAACGTCCTCAGAAGCGCAGCGCGCCCTTTCGACCCGAATATTTTTTCCAGAATCATTTCTTTTCCCCTTTTCGATGTTGCTTTTTTGGCAACAACCGTTGCTTTTACGGCAACATAAGAGTAGGACAACAAAACCTATGTCCAGAAAACTCAATCCGTGGCAGGGTGAGAGGATCCTCCGCACGAACTCCAGGAATCTTGACTGACCTCCTCCAGAGCATCCGCCCGCAACACCCATTGTACACGGAACGGAATAATCATACCATATTCCGTGAAAAGATGCAAGAATTAAGCCGCTGTTGGAGAATTATTTAGAAACCATGGAATACACGGAATCCACGGAATGAGCAGGGTCTAACGCGCCAGCTGAGAGGCGGGGGGCGCTTCGCGCCAGCGGGGAAGCGGGGGGGCGGAGAGGCGGGGAAGCTGAGAGGCGGAGAAGTGGCGGCTGCGCCGCCTAAATGGGGCTGGCAGCCCGTTCTACTGACCGGCGTAGCGCTTGAAGCGACAGGAGTGTCGCTTCCCCGAAGCAGTGTCGCCAACCGTAACACGCGAATGTGATCGATCGCGACGCGCGATTCAGCCAACGAGGACGTTGCCCCTCCCGTTCTTTGCGTGTCCCTTCTCAGCTGCTCAACTGGCGGCGGTAGCCGTCCGCCCCTATTCCGGAACGCTGCAGACCAGACGGAAACCGTAGTGGGTAATCCCCACAGACGGG
Organism: Kiritimatiellia bacterium; assembly: GCA_017450695.1. Classification (GTDB taxonomy): domain Bacteria; phylum Verrucomicrobiota; class Kiritimatiellia; order RFP12; family UBA1067; genus RGIG8368. The sequence goes on from JAFSTA010000216.1 coordinate 2,182, forward strand.
ACGAGGCAATTCTGGTAGTCCCAGGTACAAAGATTTGAGGACACAAGCCAGCTGCCGCCACGTCCTACCCGGCATTCCCCCTTGGCGGCGCCCTTCGGATCCGTTCCGCCGAGATTTCCGATCCAGTCTCGGCACCACTCATAGATGTTGCCGCGCATATCATAGAGCCCCCACGCATCCGGGAGGTATGAACCAACCGTGGTGTGGTAGTTCGAATACCCTCCCTTTCCGTCGGACTGGTTATCCTTGTATCGCGCCACGAGTTTCAAATCGTTGGTCGCGGTGTAAACGCCTTTGATGATGTCATTCCTGATACCCGTGAAGCAGGCGTACTCCCACTGCGCCTCCGTCGGCAGGTCGAACTCCAGCCCCGTACACGCCCGGATCCTCCCCAGGAAGCTCGACGCGTCCACAGCCGATGAAGCTGGCCAGTTCGTACCGTTCAAGGAGCCGCGGATCGCATCGTACGAGACCTTTTCCACGGGGCGCATGTCACCTTTGTAAGCGGACGGATTCATTCCGGTAACCAAGCTATACTGTCTCTGTGTCACCTCGAACACGCCCATGAAGAAAGGTCGCGTCAGCGTCACGGGGACACCCCGGTTAAATGACCCCGCCTCGATCCGCCGCAACACGAGCTTCGTCGTCTTGTACTCGTCCGGCCCCCCCTTCTCCTTCGTCCAACCCGCCGGCTCCGCCGCAAGGAAGGAGACGGGATAACTGGCGGCTGAAGGACCGTCCGAAAGATCGACCACGCAGTAGCGTACGGTGTTCGTTCCGCCTGACAGGTCAACGCCTTTATGCGGGGCGGGTTTCCACACCGCATAAAGCGTCAAGTCACGATCCCAAGTCGCGGCCGCCCCATCTTCATACACGACAGCACCATTCGCCTCCGTTGCCCAGCCAGCGAACGAATATCCCTTTCTGGTGAACGTACAGGGGTGCAAGGTTTCAAGCCTCCGCCTGAGTTGTTGCGGAGCCATCGAGCCGATTCCTCCATTCGCGTCGAAAGTCACGACGCAGTGTGTGTTTTCCGGATCTATGGTTCGGCAAATCCGGAAACCGTCCACATCATAGCACCAGTCAGGGTTATCTATGTGAGAACGCGTATCCGCCCGACATCCCTCATGTGAAAATTGCCAAGATCCGCCCCGCGAGACAAAACTGTTCCTCGAAAGCGCTCCGACGGGATCCGTTCCATACGAGAGTTCCCCGTATCTGTCCAGACACCATTCCCGTACGTTCCCGTGCATATCATACAGCCCCCATGCGTTCGGCTGGTACAAGCCGACCGTAGTGTGCTGTGAATATCCGCCTTTACCATCCGAGGTATTGCCGTTGAAACGTCCCAAAAGTTTGAGATCCGTCACGGCACTCCCCCCATTGTTATAACGACTCGTCGTCCCCGCTCGGCAGGCGTATTCCCACTGAGCCTCCGTAGGCAGATCAAACTCCAATCCCGTCCGCGCCCGTAACTTGCCCATGAAGACGGAAGCATCGACATCTGACGATACGGGCCAGTGTTTACCTTTGGACAAACCACGAATATTGGCATATGACACCCAATCCACGGGCCGCGTATCGCCTTTCTGATGGGACGGATTATTCCCCTTCACCAATTCGTATTGTTTCTGCGTCACCTCGAAAATGCCCATGTAGAACGGCCTCGTCAGCGTCACACGATGGGACTCGTTCGCCGGGTCATCGCCCATGATAAACGAACCGGCCTCGATCCGGCGCAGCGCCAACTTCGTCGTCTTGTACTCGTCGGTGTTGAAGCCGCCTTCGGGCGGTTCCGCCAGATACGTGACGGGATAGCTTGCGGCGTTCGTCCCCCCCGACAGGTCGATCACGCAGTAACGCGCGGCATTCGCGGCGGGGACAAGGGCGCGGGGTTTCTCCGTCGCCGGCTTCACGGCCGGGGGCTGTTCTCCCGGAGGCTCTTCACCCACCGGGGGAGTCGTGAAATCGCGGCGGAAAAACAGCAGCATGCAGAGGGCGCCCACCACCGCCAGGACGGGATAGAGCAGGAGGCGGTACCTCGCGAAGTTCCGGTAACGGATGGCGCGCGCAAGGGCGGAAACCGAGGAATACCGGTGCGAGGGAATCGAGGATGTCGCGCGCTGGATGATGGGGAGCCAGGCTTTCGGCGGATTCCCGTCGAAACAGGTGTCCGCCAAGACGCCCAGCGCATGGATGTCCGAGGCTACCGTCGCCTCGCCCCGTTCCATCTGTTCCGGCGCGGCGTAACCGGGGGTCCCCACGCAGACGCGGCGCCCATCAATCCGCGTCAGCGACTCGTCCGCGCCCGGAAGCCGGGACACGTCTTTGAGGAGCCCGAGATCGGCGAGTACCGGCTGCGCACCGCGCCAGAGGATGTTCGACGGCTTGATGTCGCGATGGACGAGTCCCTTCGCGTGAAGTTCGGCGACAACGGCGCAGATTCGGCACAGGAAGTCGGCGACGGCCCGTTCGCCGGTCGGCAGCTCGCGTTGTTCCAACAGTTCCATCGCCAGATAGGCAAAGCCGTTCGACTCGTCAAAAGAATAGAATTGCGGGAAAGAGGGGGATTTCAACTTCCAAAGCAGTTCCGCCTCGCGCTTGAACCGTTCACGCGCGCGGTCCTCCGTGCGGACGAGGATTTTCACGGCGGCGGGCGTACCGAGCAGGACGTGCTTGGCGCAATACACCTCGCCGCTGCCGCCGCGTCCGATGAACGCCGTCAACTGCCATTCCCCGAACCGTGTCCCCGCCGGAAAACGTCCGCGCCCCGGCAAGGACGGATGTTCGGCGCAGATGGCGGCGATCGTATCGGAAGAATCAGACATGGGTGATATCCTCCAATGTTTCGATCAACCTGCGGATTTTGGCCATCGACCTGCTCTTGACTTGGTCGATCCGGTTCCGGTTTGTCTGGAGTGCCTCCGCCACCTCATCCGGCGATTCCCCGTTGATCGCCACACGCACGAACACTTCCTTCGCCCAGTCGGTAGTCCGCGGATCGGCGAGGAACTCGTGCAGCGCCACTTCAAACAGCTGCCGCTTCCGCTCTTTCTGTTGCGTCTCCTCGGAATCCCGCGCGTCCGCGGAGACAACCCGTAACTCATCTATCATCCTCCGCTCTTTCGCGTCACGCCTGTAGATGCATTTGGCCTTGTTGAGAACGATGCCCGCCAGGTAATTGCGGAAACGTCCGTTCTCATCCGGGGCGTACTGGTAGGAGGGAAGCACTTTTGCCAACGCGATCAAGGTCTCCTGGACGACATCCTCCACATCCATGTCAGGGAACTGCGCCCGGACAATCTCCACCATGTACTGGCGGTATCGCGCCACGAACTCCTCCCAGCGGGGATGCTGGGGTTCTCCTGAAATCTCGCGCAGTAATGTGGTGGATGTTGTGATCGGCACTGGATTACTCCTTACGCGAAAGACCATACCAAATCCCTTCCTGAAAGTCAATCATCGCTGGAGGCGGTGGAGGCGGAAAGTGGCGGCTGCGCCGCCTACGTGGTCCTGCGGGTCTAAATGGGGCTACGCCCCTAAGTTGACTTGGCGAAGAGCGGCACTTGGACTCGTCTCATGTCTTGCTTGTCGCGTGTCGCACGTCTCACGTCGCACGCAGATGGGGAGTGTCGCGCCTCGTTCGTCCGGGGGGCTAAAAGCCAACAGCTATAAGCTAAAACCTACCCCAGTTCAAAAATCAGGATTGACAACGGCATCCGAAAAGGGTATTGTGTACCCGTTTTGTGACCGCGCCCGGTTGGGGGCGGAAGGAATGGAAATGAACAAGAACGGACAGCAGTTTGCGAAATTCGCGTCTTCCCTGATTCAGGTCAAGGCGTTGTCCCTGCTTGGCATTTTTATCCTTCTTCTTACCGCCCGGAATATCTGCGGTTAGTTCCACCCTTGGAACCCGACGGGGAGCCCGCAGATTTTCTGCGGGCTCTTTTCGTTTTTCAAGGGCCGTTCAAAAGTGAGGATCGCATGAAGAATACGGTTGAGTTTTTTGACACAACCCTGCGTGACGGGGAACAGTCCCCCGGCTACAGTATGAACCTGGATGAGAAAATCCGGATGGCGCGTCAACTGGAGGCGCTGGGTGTCGATATCATCGAGGCGGGATTCGCCATCGCGTCAAAGGGCGATTACGAATCGGTCGCCGCCATCGCGCGCGAAGTCAAACAGGCGAAGGTCGCCAGTCTCGCGCGCGCCCTGCGGAAGGACATTGACGCGGCCGCCGAAGCCATCCGCGCCGCCGCACGTCCGCGCATCCACATCTTCCTCGCGACCAGTGACCTCCATCTTCGGTACAAACTGAAGATGTCACGGGACGCCGCGCTGAAACAGGCGGTCGCCATGACAAAATACGCCCGTTCCAAATGCGAGGAGGTTGAGTTCAGCGCGGAGGACGCGTTCCGCACGGATCGCGATTACCTCTGTCGTGTCGTCGAGGCGGTGATCAAGGCGGGGGCGTCGGTCGTGAACCTGCCCGACACGGTGGGATACGCGATGCCGAAGGAACTGGGACGGATGATCGCCGATGTCCGCCGACGCGTTCCCAACATCGACCGGGCGACGTTGTCGGTACATTGCCATGACGACCTGGGCATGGCCGTGTCCAACACGCTGGCGGGTGTCGAGAACGGCGCGCGGCAGGTGGAGTGTACCATCTGCGGAATCGGGGAACGGGCGGGCAACGCCGCCCTGGAGGAGATCGTGATGGGACTGCGAACCCGCCGCGACTACTACAAGAACCTGCAGTACAACATCCGCACCGAGGAGATTTCCAAGACCGCGCACCTGCTCTCTTCGATCACGGGACAGAAGATCGCGCTGAACAAGTCCATCGTCGGGCAGAACGCATTCGCGCACGAGTCCGGGATTCATCAGCACGGCGTGATGGCGAACGCCGCGACGTATGAGATCATGACTCCGGAATCGGTGGGAGCGATCGCCACCGAGATGGTGCTGGGCAAGCATTCGGGACGCCATGCGTTCGCCGCCCGGATGAACGAACTGGGCTACCAGCTCGACGAACCGCGCATCGACCAACTCTTCGGCGAATTCAAGAATCTCTGCGACCGCAAGAAATCGGTGACGGACCGCGACCTCATGGCGTTGGCGGAGAACTCGGCGCAGCCGTCGGAGAATCCGGAAGAACAGTGGCGACTCGATTCCTTCGTCGTCAACAGCGGCAACCGCATGACGAGTTCGGCCGTCGTCACGCTCCAGCAGGGGAAGCGGAAATGGACGGAGGTTTCAATCGGAACCGGTCCCGTCTATGCCGCGATCCGTTCGGTCGAAAAGATTATCAAGCATCCGTTCAGCCTGGACGATTACCAGTTGCAGGCGGTCACCGAACACCGCGACGCTTTAGGCGAAGTGCGGGTAAAGCTGTCAGACCATACGGGAACCTATCGCGGACGCGCCGTCAGCACGGACGTGATCGAGGCAAGCATTCTCGCCTGCCTGAACGCTGTGAACAGTATGTTGTCCAACAGCAATCAGGCGTTGGGAACCGGTTCCGCCGCTGCCGCACAACATACCTTCGAAAATGACATGCTGACCGGCCACTGAGAACCCGGAACGCACCCAAAGGAAAGGAGACGATTCGATGGCAATGACAATGACACAAAAAATCCTCGCCCGACACGCGGGCGCACAATCGGTGCGGGCGGGAGAGTTGATTATGGCGAACCTGGATCTCGTGCTGGGGAACGACATCACCTCCCCGGTCGCAATCCAGGCGTTCGAGAAATTCGGCAGGAAAGAGGTCTTCGACCGCGGGAAGATCGCGCTGGTTCCCGATCACTTTACACCGAACAAGGACATCAAGGCGGCGACGCAATGTGCGCTTATCCGCAACTTCGCGCGGCAGAAGGGAATCCAGAACTACTTCGAAGTCGGACACGACTGTGGTGTCGAACATACCGTTTTACCGGAACGGGGACTGGTGACGGCGGGGGACTGCGTGATCGGCGCGGACAGCCACACCTGCACTTACGGCGCACTGGGTGCCTTCTCGACGGGTGTCGGCTCGACCGACATGGCGTTCGGCATGGCCTACGGTAAAGCCTGGTTCAAGGTCCCTTCCGCCATCCGCGTCGAACTGACCGGGAAACCGCAGGGCTTCGTCTGCGGGAAAGACGTTATCCTTCACCTGATCGGGCTGATCGGTGTCGATGGCGCCCGGTACCAGTCGATTGAATTCACGGGAAGCGGTGTCGCGGAACTGACCATAGATGACCGGTTTACCATCGCGAACATGGCGATCGAGGCAGGCGGAAAAAACGGGATCTTCCCCGTTGACGAGCAGACGCTCGCCTACCTGCGTGAACACGGCGCAAAGGAACCGGTCGTGGAAACGGCGGATGCGGACGCCGAATATATGCGGACGATCCGGATTGACCTCGGCGCGTTGAAGCCGACCGTCGCGTTCCCGCACCTGCCGTCCAACACGCGGACGATCGATCAGGTCGGGGAGATTCGAATCGATCAGGTCGTGATCGGCTCGTGTACCAACGGACGCCTGAGCGACCTGCGGGTCGCCGCCCGCATCCTCAAGGGCAAGAAAGTCGCGCCGCATGTGCGTTGCATCGTCATCCCCGCCACGCAGCGGATCTGGCTGGAGGCAGCTCGCGAGGGACTGCTCCAGACATTCGTCGAGGCAGGTTGTTCCGTCAGCGCCCCGACCTGCGGGCCGTGCCTGGGAGGACACATGGGGATTCTCGCGGCGGGTGAACGCGCCGTCGCCACGACCAACCGCAATTTCGTAGGGCGGATGGGCCATGTGGAGAGCGAGGTCTATCTCGCCTCCCCCGCCATCGCCGCCGCCTCGGCAGTCGCGGGGAAACTCGCCGCACCGGAACTGTGAGAAAGGAGTACCGACATGACAATCGAAGGATCAGTTTTCCGTTACGGGGACAATGTAGATACGGATGTGATCATCCCGGCCCGTTACCTGAACACGAGCGACGTCAAGGAACTGGCGGCGCATTGCATGGAGGACATCGACGCCTCCTTCACCTCCCGCGTGAAACAGGGAGACATCGTGGTGGCGGGGAAAAATTTCGGCTGCGGATCGAGTCGCGAACACGCGCCCATCGCGCTCAAGGGCGCGGGTATCGCCTGTGTCATCGCCGAAACCTTCGCGCGAATCTTCTACCGCAACGCGCTGAATATCGGGCTTCCCATCCTGGAATGTCCGGAGGCGGCGAAACGCATTCAGTCGGGCGACCGCGTGGCGATCGACCTCGCGAGCGGGACGGTCACCGACCTCACCACGGGCGAAACCTTCCACGCAGAACCGTTCCCGCCCTTCATGCGCGAGCTGATCGACGCGGGCGGGTTGATCGCCTACGCTGGTTCAGCTTGCCTGTAAGTGCTGAATGCCATCGACAGCAATCGATGGCTATCGATGATTATCGACTGCTATCGATGGCTATCGACTGCTATCGATTTCCAACTACCTAACCACCCAACCATGAACGCGGTTGAACATCTCTACATCCACATCCCGTTCTGTCTCGGCAAGTGCGTGTACTGCGGGTTTTATTCCGTGACTGCGGATACCGGGACGCGCGTACGATACGCCGCCTCACCCGCGCGCGAGTTGCGGTCTTTTGTGGAGAGCGGGATGGCGGATGTGCGGCCGCGTACACTCTATGTTGGCGGAGGCACCCCCTCGCTCCTGGGTTGTGACGGATTGACTGCGCTGTTCTCTTCCATTCGGAACACCGTATCGCTAGACCGGCTGGAGGAAGCAACCGTAGAGATCAATCCCGCCGATACCACTCCTCTACTCTTTCAGGCGTTGCGCGGATTGGGAGTCACGCGTATCAGCCTGGGGGCGCAGAGTTTTTCGGACGATACGCTGCGACGAATCGGACGACGCCACAACGCGCAACAGATTCGGGAGGCGGTCCGCGACGCCCGTGCGGCGGGATTCCCCGACGTGGGGATCGACCTGATTGCGGGACTTCCGTCTGTCTCGATGCGAGAATGGCGCGAGACATTGGATGAGGCGATTTCCCTCTCCCTTCAACATCTCTCCGTCTATGCGTTAAGCGTGGAACCAGAAAGCGTCCTTGCCCGATCACAAGAACGCTTTTCCATTCCGACGGATGAAGCCATGCTGGACGCGCTTTCCGAAGCGGAGAACGTCTTGTCGGAATCGGGGTTTCTGCGTTACGAGATTTCCAACTATGCCCTGCAGGGATTCGAGTGTCGCCACAACCTTGCCGTGTGGCGCGGGGAAGATTATCTGGGACTTGGCCCCGCCGCAGCCTCGCGTGTCGCGCGATTCCGATGGACGAACGCACGGGATGCGGATACCTATCTGGACCGATGGGGAGAAGCGGCCGCGACAAACTTCCCGACAGAAAACCGGGAAGAACTATCGCCTGTGGAAGACGCGATCGAGCGCGTGATCTTCCGCTTCCGCCTGGCGGAAGGAATCGACTGGAAGCGAGATCTCGTCGCCAATCCCCTGTTGCAAGAAATCGCCCCGCGCTGGGAAAAGGTGCTGGTCTCGCTCGTCCCTCACGGAATCGTGCGCCGTACCCCCACGGGATTCGCCCTCACGCGGCGCGGACGCGAAGTCTGCGATGCCGTCCTCGCCGAACTGCGATAACAGGCCACCGCCCGCGTATTGCGGAATGTAAATGAGAACACGTTTGTTTCACACAGAGAATGGGCCTACTTGCCGGCAGCCGCTTTCGCCTTCTCGGCCATCATGCGGGCGCGGATCACGCCTTTGGCGCGGCGGAAATGGTGGACGAGCGGGCGTTTGGCGGGACAGACGAAGGCGCAGGAACCGCATTCGATGCAGTCCATGAGACAAGCGTCTTTCGCGCCGTCGATATCGTCCGCCTCGACGAACTGGCTGATTTCCGCCGGTTCGAGTCGCATCGGGCAAGCCTCGACGCAACGTCCGCAGGAAATGCAGGCGTGTGAGGCGAATTGGGTAAGATCCTTCGCAGCAAGACAGGTGATGCCTGAGGTTGTCTTCCCATTCGGAAGATCGAGATTGGAGACAGCGAATCCCATCATGGGACCACCCGAAATCACCTTCGCGGCGCGTTCGCGGAGTCCGCCCGCCGCCTCGATGAGTTCGCGGTAGGAGGTACCGAAAGGCGCCCAGAAATTCCCCGGCGTCGTCACGGCGTTGCCAGTAACGGTAATCACTCGATGGGTCAACGGTGCCCCGTTCACCACCGCATCGTAGATCGCATAACAGGTACTGACGTTTTCGACCACACACCCGGTGTCCATCGGCAATCCGCCGCGCGGAACTTCCCGTCCGGTAACCGCATAGATCTGCTGTTTTTCAGATCCCTGCGGATAGAGCGTCGGTAACTTGACGATCGCCCCCTCGGTCTCCAACCCGTCACACGCCTTCTCCATCGCGGCGATGGCGTCCGGCTTGTTGTCTTCGATCGCGAAGAAAATCCGTTTCGCACCCAACACGTAACGGATGATTTCCGCACCGATGCGAATCTGCACGGCGTGTTCCACCATCACCCGGTGATCGCTTGTCAGGTACGGTTCACACTCCGCACCGTTCAGAATCACGGTGTCAATCGGTTTGTCGGCAGGGGGCGAAAGCTTCACCTTCGTCGGAAAACCGGCACCGCCCATCCCCACGATTCCCGCCTCGCCGATCAGGTTCAACACGGCGCGCGGCGCGACCTGCCGCCAGTCCGGCAAAGCGGCGAGGGAGACGGATTCCGCGTTCGGGTCGGTCTCGATCACGACGGCGTCGCAAGGCGCACCCGTCGCGCTCTGGGTCTTGGCGACCGCCGCCACCTTGCCACCAGCAGGCGCGTAAACGGGGGCGGAGATAAAGCCGCCCGCCTCCGCGATCAGCTGGTTGCGCCGAATGAGGTCGCCGGGCTTGACAACCGGCTTGGCGGGAGCGCCCAGATGCATCGACATCGGGACTGTCAATTTCGCAGGGAGCGGCAGGACCTTGATCGCGAACGCGGATGCGAGATCCTTGCGGTACTGGGGATGGACACCGCCCTTAAAATAATATGGAGCCGAAATGACTTTCATGAGATTCCCTTTCCTCGTACTGCGCTTCAGGCATCGCGGGCGATGCAATGACCGGGACATTTCTCAAAAACCGCCTCATTCTGCACGGGCGTCCCGTAGTCACGCACAGCCAACGCACCTTCCATCACGAAGGCGCCGGGCGCCAGCTTCGTACACAACGTGCATCCGAGGCAACCGTTCCCACAAGCCTTCTTCACGGCAGGCCCTTTGTCCTTGGACGAGCAGAAGACGTGAACCGTTTCGCGGACGGGCACCAGCTTGATCAACTTGCGCGGACAAGCCTCCACGCATTTACCGCACCCGATGCACTTGGCCTTATCGACCTTGGCAATCCCCTTCTCAATCCGAAGCGCGTGCGCGGGACATTGCCGCACACAGGTTCCGAACCCGAGACATCCGTAGGTGCAGGATTTGTCGCCGCCTGCCGTGGACTGCGCGGCCGCGCAATCGGTGATCCCGTTGTAGTCGAAACGCCGCGTCGTCACATCACAGTCCCCGTGGCACAGAACGACCGCGACTTTTTTCTCCGCCGCTTCGCCAGGGAGTCTGCCGAGAGCCGCCGCGATGGCATTGGAAACATCCGCGCCGCCCACCGAACAACAGGTAAGGGAGGCTCCGTTCTGCACGATCGCCCGCGCATAGTCCGCGCATCCCGCGAACCCGCAGCCGCCGCAGTTCGCCCCCGGCAGCAACCCAGTTACCTGACCGATGCGCGGATCTTCCTTCACGCTAATATACTTGTTGGCGACAGAAAGAACGACCGCGCTGAGACATCCGATCCCGCCCACACACAGCGTCGCAATGACAATTGGATCCATGATGAACAACCCTTACTTAACCAAACCGGTAAAGCCCATGAACGCGAGCGAAAGCAAACCGGCCGTCACCAGCGAAATCGCGATCCCGCGGAAACAACGCGGCGGATCGGCACGGATGATTTTCTCGCGCAACCCGGTGAAGATCACAAGCGCAAGCGCAAACCCCAGTGCGGCGGAGAAGCCGAAGACGACGGACTTGACAAACCCGTACTTCAGCTGGACGTTCAGCAGCGCGACGCCCAGTACGACGCAGTTGGTGGTGATCAGCGGCAGGAAAATTCCGAGCGCCCCGTGCAACGCGGGCGCAAAGCGTTTCATCGCGATATCGACAAACTGCACCAGCGAGGCAATCACCAGGATGAACGAGAGAGTACGCATGTACGGAAGGTTCATGGGAATCAGGATTGCATGGTCAACCCACCAGGAAACCGCAGAGGCGATCGTCACCACAAAAATCAACGCGCCCGACATCCCGAGCGCCGTCTTCAGGTTGGACGACACGCCCAGGAACGGGCAGCAACCGAGAAACCGGCTCAGCACGAAATTGTTCACCAATACCGCGCTGATAAACAACAAGACATACTCCATAACGCCTCCGCTTCCGGATTTGCACAAGTGAGCGAAAAGAAAAAAATCGGCCGCCGCCAAAACGGCGACAACATGGAAGACCGCTTACGCCTTGTGGCGGTAGATAATCCGCCCCTTCGTCAGATCGTAGGGGGAAATCTCCAACGTCACCTTATCGCCGCACGCGATCTTGATGAAAAACTTGCGCATCTTACCCGAAATGTGGGCGAGCACCTCATGTCCGTTTTCAAGCCGCACCGTGTACATCGTAGCGGGCAGAACCTTGACAACCGTACCGATCACTTCAATTGCATCATCACTAGGCATAGAACTCCATTCCGTTGTTACCTGCAAACACCAGTCATAAACAAAAACGGCGGATATTGTACCATGCGGAACGGCAGGGTGACAATCCCGATTTTTGAACAATCGGAATCGCGGGACATCTCCGTTTTCAACGGATGCGCCTCTCGCCGAGAGGCGTGGGACTGAACCGAAATTCCCCTGTTGGAAAATTTAAAAACCACAGAACACAAGGAAAATCATAAGTCCCGCAGAACGACGATTCCGTGAGTTCCGTGTATTCCGTGGTTCCTAATACGCTTTGGATTTTTGCAGACTTTCACCATTTGGGTGAATCTGTCTTCTGTCGTAGCGTGTATGTTGTTTTTGGAGGGGAAAATTCAGGGTTTCCGGACGTTTCTTGCGTACTCTGCTACCTTCGTGGCTCTGCATGAGAACCAAACGAGGAATCGAGGATGCCTCCAGGTTTCTGGCTGGGATTGGAGAAGTATAAATGTTAAACTTTATTTCGTTTCGACGGTACGCCAAAGCAGAACAAAGGAAAGCAAATGAGCCACATTTTCAGACTATCCGACAGCGATTTCTCCTTCCCGCCTGCGGAATGGGCAAACGATGAGTTTGACGGGTTACTCGCCGTCGGTGGAGGCTACGAGCCGGAGCGGTTGCTGAACGCATACACGCACGGGATCTTTCCGTGGCCGATTGACGAGATTGATGAAGTGACCTGGTTTTCTCCCGATCCCAGAATGGTGCTGATGGCGCAAGACCTGCACGTTCCGAAATCGCTCGCACGGACCTTGAAGAGCAAACGTTACACCATTACCATCGATCAGGCATTCCCCGAAGTGATTCACGCCTGCAGTACGGTGATTCGCCCACACGAAGAGGGCACATGGATTACCTCCGATCTGGAGAAAGGATATTGCCAGCTTCATCAACTGGGATTCGCCCACTCCGTCGAAGCATGGTTGGACGGCGAACTGGCAGGCGGACTTTACGGCGTTGCGATTGGCAAATGTTTTTTTGGCGAATCGATGTTCGCCCGTAAGCCCGATGCCAGCAAATGCGCCTTTGTCACAGCAGCACGGCAACTCTTCGAAAACGGAACTCCGTGGATCGACTGCCAGGTATATACAGATCACCTAGCCCGCTTCGGCGCAAAGGAGATTTCACGCGGCGATTACCTCGCCCTGTTGCGGACCGCGCTCGACACAACGCCAGCTGGGAAACAGGAAAACTAACAAGCGGGACAACCGTTGCGGCGGCTTGTTCCGTGTCGCGTCATTTTCGGCGAGGTCACGCTCCTATCCGGTAGCCGTCCGCCCTGCCTAGCGGCGTTTGCGACGGTGGAGAATATCCTCCAGAACACCTTTCAGATCGGGACGATCCAGTACGGCGATTCCGGCAAGGTAGATTCCGATTCCAAAGAGGATCGTGATCGACATAGCCGCAATCTCAACGAGTTTGCCGTCCGGGAAAAACCCAAGCAGCAACATTGTCACATGCGGAAGGATCCACAGGACGGAAACACCCATTAAAATCGCACACAGGATCATCTTCAGCACGGGGAAGACAAAATAGAGCGGACGCGGCGCATGAATTTTCCGATAAAGAATAATCGAAAGAACGGTTCCCGTTACAATGCTCGTAATCACTGTGGCGATGGCGATGCCCACATGCTTCCATCCCTCCGGCAAGAAATAGATGCACGTCACGTCCGCAATCAAGTTGATCGCGATTCCCAGGCAACTGACCTTCAACGGTGTTTTCAAATCGCGCATCGCGTAAAACGCCGGAGTCAACGTCTTATAGAAGCTGAAGAAAAGCAGCCCCGGCGCATACGCGCCAAGCGCACGCGCACTCAACAGTACGGAAAGATCATCGAACTTGCCGCTACGGTAAATCAGCGAGACGACGGGCTTCGCCAGAACGAGAAGCGCGATGGAACACGGCACCATGATCAGCGCCAACTGACGCATCGATCGCTCCAGCGTATCGCGCATGGCGTGGAGATCACGCTGTCCGAACTGCCGGGAAAAAGTCGGCAGGAGGACCGTCACAAAGGCGGTCGTAAACATCCCCATCGGCAAATAGACAAGCCGCTCTGAATATTCCAACGCGGCAGGTCCAGATTGATCGGCATAAAACGCCAGCGCCTTGTCCATACAGAGATTCACCTGAATCAATCCCGCGCCGACCGTAGCCGGTATCATGTTTGTCAACACGCGACGGATTGCGGGGTCCTGTATAACCCCGCGCAGGGACAAGCGGATTGCCCCTCCCGTTTTAACAAGCGACGGAAGGAGAAAGACCAACTGGACAATCCCCGCGACCAAAACGCTCCAGCAGAGAATCTGAATCTGAACCTCCTGACGGTCGGGGAAAAGCGGGAAGACGGCAAACATCGCCAGCAACCAGACCGCGTTCAACAGCAGCGGCGTGATCGCGGGAATCGCAAAGATCCTCATCGTGTTCAGAATGCCTGAAAAAAGTGCGGCGACACAAATCAGCAACGCATACGGAAGCATGATGCGAATCATCGGCAGCGGTAAGGCATACCTGCTTCCCTGCGGGAGAATGGCTTCCAGAGGAAACGAAAGCAGAATTCCTACGGCAACAAGGATCGAAAGAAAAACGGCAAGGAGAGAGACAGCTTTCCAGGCAAACCGGAAAGCATCCACGCGCCCCTTCTTTTCAAGCATTGCCCCGAAGATCGGAACGAATGCGCTCGTCAACGCCCCCTCACCGAACAAACGGCGGAAGAGATTGGGTGCGACATACGCCACGTCGAATGCGGACTTGAGCGCGGAGGTCCCGAAAAAATGTCCCATCACGATTTCACGAACCAATCCGAGGACACGGCTTAAGGCTGTCATGATTCCGACAACCGAAACCGACCTTAAAATGGGTAGATACCCTTTCTGTGCAACCTGTTCCTTTTTTTCTGGCATATCCCGCAGACCTGACGTAAAGAACGGCGGCAAGTATAGCAAACGAAAGACCGCAAGGCAAGCCACGCGCAGAGGGAATGGCGACAAATCGAGTGGTTGGGTGGTTAGGCGGGTGGGTGGTTGGGTGGTTAGGCGGTTGGGTGGTTAGGTGGTTGGAGGCGCTACGCGCCAGCTGAGAAGCTGAGTGGCTGAGTGGGGACGCGCACCGTCGCGTCCGCAATGTGTTTGCAAGGACAACAACTTGGACAACGGAAAGACAACACGCTGGCGGTCGTCGCGCAACCGCACGACGGTTCTGATCCGGCTCGCGGTTGCGAGCCGCCCCGATTCAAGGTTGTTCTCGATGTTGTTCCTGCTGTTTCCAAATCACCTCCAATAAGTGGTTAGCCTACCGCAGAGACACAGGGGGAAACATCTTGCCGAATCGGGGAAGCGACACTCTTGTCGCTTCTCGGCAGCTTGTCCATTTAACCATTTCAAAACGCAACGATGCCACTGCTGGACACTTTGAAATGAATCATGGCGCTTTGGAATTTTTCAGGCTTTCACCATTTGGGTGAATCCGTCTTCTGCCGTAACGTGTGTGCGGGGGAATCGAAAAGCCTCTGTTTTTCGGCACTTTCTCTGCGTACTCTGCGGCCTCAACGGCTCTGCGCGAGAACCCAAACGCGGAATCTAGGTTTAACTTTCCCCGAATGCCCCACCCAGGACTCGGAACATAGGTATGCGTGTTCAGCATTGCGGTCGCGACGGGGCGCGCCCCTCCCAATTTAGGCAACGAGGACGTTGCCTCCCCCGTTCTCTTCCATCGTGTATATTCCCGCACCCAGCGCGGGCGGCGAGTTTACTATAACCACCCAACCAATCCTGTAAGCAAGTTGTTTCCAAATCCCTTTCGTGCGTCGTTTCGTGACCAGTTATTGGAGAGGCCGCTGACGACTCAGGGCGCATCTCCGTAATTCAACAAGAGCCTGTGGTGCTCAAACACGGAATTTTTCGTGTCACAGTCTCACGCAGAGTCCGCAAAGTCCGCGAAGTCGTCGATGATTCCCTCCTTTGCGAACGTGGCGGACTTTGCGTGAGGT
>JAFSTA010000027.1 GCA_017450695.1 Kiritimatiellia bacterium
GTTCAAAAGTTCAAAGGTTCCAAGTTCCCCGATTCCGAACCTGCGAACGCGCGCGAAGCGCGCTTCGAACTTGCGAACCTGCGAACCTCGGAAATGGTCGGGCCGACCATTTCCGAGAGGCACCGCCACCGCTACGAGCTGGCGATGGACTCCGAGGCGCGCAGGGCGCTGGAGGCGGCGGGGCTGCGCGTGAGCGGCGTCTCGCCCGACGGCTCCCTCGCCGAGGTCGTCGAGCTTCCGGGCCACCCCTACTTCATCGCGTGCCAGTTCCACCCGGAGTTCAAGTCCCGCCCGACCGCCCCGCACCCGCTCTTCCTCGGCCTCGTCGCCGCCGCGCTCGCCCGCGCGCGAAGTCCGCGGAGTTCTTGACCGCACGCGGAGAGCGCAGAGACGCAGAACCCGGTTCACGTCTCGCGCCTCTCGTCCTGCCGTTCCCGCACCGCCTCGCGGACCGGCTTTTCGCTGGCATTTTCCGATTGAGGTTTCGTCCGATATCGTGTAGAATCGCGCCTTGTCATGCACGTTGCATTGGCACCATGCAAAAGGACGTTCCGTGGATTTGAATTCGAAAGCGAGGAAAGCCTCTTCCGGCCGTGGTCGGAAAGCTGAATTGTTCGCGCTCAACGGCAAGTTCAACGAGGACACGCCGTTTGCGGAATGCCCCTTGGACTATTTGGTCTACCATCGGCTGATCCACGGCGAACGGAACATCGCGGTTCACGAAGTCGAACAGACTTATTCCGATCCGTGGACATTCCTCGGGCCGGATGGTTCGTTCGACCTTGGCGACAGCGATCGCCCGATGGGCGAAATGTATCTGTGGGGCGACTGGGATTGTCGCGATTGTGCGGAGTGATGGAGAATGAAGAAAACGCACGGCAACAGTCCAAGCGACATTATCGAGCAAGGATTCCGGACGATGAAGAAAGCGCGCAAGGCAAAGACCGCTTTGATCAAGCCGGATGTCGAGGTCGTCGAATCCGTCGAGGCGGAACTGTACAAGAGCGTCCGGTCGTATATCGCGAAGGCGCGTGCGAAGGTTTATACCGTTGCCAACAAGGAGATGGTTGCCGCCTATTGGAATGTCGGGCGTGAGATTGTCGAGAAGCAGGGCGGGGCGGAACGCGCGAAGTACGGAGATGGCCTCATCAAGGGTCTTTCGCTGAAATTGACGGCGGAGTTCGGACCAGGTTTCGATGTCGCGAATCTCCGTAACATGCGACAGTTCTTTCTGGTTTTTGGAAAACGCTACACGCTGTGTAGCGAATTGAATTGGTCGCATTATCGGACGTTGATGCGCATTGAAAATACCGAAAAACGCCAGTTCTATTTCGAGGAATGTGCGAAGTCGGGTTGGAGTGTGCGCGACCTCCAGCGGCAGATTTCGACGCAGTTTTACGAACGGCTGCTTGCGAATCATGTCGATCTCAAGAAGGCGTCAGGTTATGTGAAGCGCAGTCGTCCGGAACCGAAGGACATTGTGAGAAGTCCGGCGATCTTGGAGTTCACGGGCGTTTCCCCGTTTGCCTACAAGGAA
>JAFSTA010000217.1 GCA_017450695.1 Kiritimatiellia bacterium
AGCAGCGCCATTCCGACAAGCCCTGCTACAACAAGTTTTCTTGCATTCATTCTGTTTCTCCTTCCGTTCCGTTGACGATCAT
Organism: Kiritimatiellia bacterium; assembly: GCA_017450695.1. Taxonomy (GTDB): domain Bacteria; phylum Verrucomicrobiota; class Kiritimatiellia; order RFP12; family UBA1067; genus RGIG8368. Next base: position 83 of record JAFSTA010000217.1, read on the forward strand.
CCTGTAGAACCTGCTTAAGAATCTGTAGGCTACGCGAACCATGTCGGAATGTCGCCATTCGCCTTGTCGCCGCGGCCAGTCTTGTTCATAACCAGTCATATTGACGTTTACAATGTCAATATTATTGCTAATCGGATTCGCGCCCGCCGCAAAAGACAGTGCCGGTATGCCATCGCCCAGCACCCGTGCCTTTTCCGCCAAAGTCAACGTTACGATGTTCGTCGCGTGTAACGAAGCATTGTCAAATGGTCTGAATATAGGCGACTCGATCAACTGCACATCCGTGTACGAGTTTGTCTTTACCTCGTCCGGCAGAAGCCCCAGCCAGTTTGTGCGTTCCCCGTTGTACCCCCATCCGCCTTCGCAATTTCCCGGCACGGCATGCATGGCCGCAGTCCCTTTGAAGAGTTCTTGCGCCGTCCAAACGCCGCCTACCCCATTGTACGTCGCGTTTCCCAGAACATCCTCGCTGGGAGAGTAACAATTGACAAGATTGGTCAGGTTGCTGAACCGCAACGACCAACGCAAGTCAGATCTTCCATCCGCAGAGGCAAACAACTGATGCCAATTTGACGACCAAAGTCTTTCCGGCACATCGCGCCAGCCGTGTTCGACCATGTTGCTGGTCGTCATTTCGGCTTGATAACATTCCATAGCGACTGCCGCATTCACCATATAATACTTTGCGTATGACAAATGATACTCTTTTGCCGCGGACGAAACCACCATGTTGCCGAGCGAATGCGCGATGAATGTCTTTGCGCCCTGCAGCTGCGCGCACTGGCTGGCGAGTGCGGGCGCGCTCATAAGCGCGTGTTCAACGTTGATGTAGTAGTTGGGTGACTTCCATTCCGCGAATTGCGAGTCGTCACCGTACCAATCCACCGCCGTGAACATCGAACGCGAACCAGACCACCACAGCCTCTTGAATACGCTATTCGCCCAGTCGCGCGCCTGGAAAGGGTTCACGTTGTATCCGTGTACAAAGACAAAGTGACGGTTGTCGCATTCAGAATCGGGATTGTTCGAGGGGGAGTAGAGAGAAGAGTTTTCTCCTCTTGAATCACCGGCTACATTACGGATGTTGATCCACCTGTACATATCTTTCACCTGTGTTATCGACAACGGCGCGACAAACGTGAAAATAACCTTATCGCCATTTTTGACGGTAAATCTCATCGTCACATTCGAGGATCTCGCCTCCGATAGAATCATTCCACTTTCGCCGGAAATCGCTTCCATCACAGAGTATGGAATATCGCAGCCTTCGTACGGAAGGTTTGTGAGCGCCGCGTTTTCAATGGGCGTTCCGTTGATGTCCGTTACCGATTCCGATTGCATTCTGCGGTATCCCGTCCTCCCGATATTCGCCCAACAGAAATTGAAGGAATTGCTCTCTTGCCATTCTGGCTCGATGCGATACCGAACTTGATTTCCCCAGGCATTGACCAAGGGGGAGAAGTTGACAGCCATAGGGAAGAAGTTGACAAGGTCATACGCCCCGTTGATAACCGAATCGTCGGCATTCAAATTGCTGCCGCTTATCTGACCGCTATAACTCCCCTTGATGACGTCTTCATTTTCCCAGAACCGGAATTTACGCCCCGTCAGGAAAAGCGCCACATCCTCATCATTGATGTTTCCGTCACAGTTCTCGTCGGGCAAAAGAACCGGTTTGATCGACGTGATCTTCTGGGTGGCTTCGTCTTGAACGAACTTGCCGTCAATGAGCGTCCAGTAGCGGAACTTGAGTTCGACCGATCCGGGCGTGGGGGAGGTGATGTAGATTGGCAGCTCTGGCGTGTCGCCGAACGTCGTGCGGCGCATCAGCTCCTTCCAATAGGGTATGCCCAGATTTTTGACGGGACACGTCACCGTGTCGAGCAGCTTATGGTATGTCCCGTCGCCGCGATGGTAATACCAGACCGTGAACTGCGCCGTCGCCCCGGCGAGTTCGAGATGGATATTCCCGGCGGGAAGCCGGACGTTCGTGACGAGCTTCATCACTTGTGCATGCAGAACGTTCGTGCAGACGGTTATGGGATAACCGAAAACGCTGTTGAGCGCGTTGCAAGCCGCCAAATCTGCCCCGGAGCCCTTGATCGCCACGCCGAGGACGGTCTTGTCGTACTGCCGGTAGATTTCGCCGTTGCGCGTGAACACGAGCGTCGCGTCGCCGACGGAGGAACTCGGATGGATGCCCGCGAGGTTGACGTCGCAGGATGTCTCCGCCCGGCTGAAATCGGCGCCGTTGGCATCGAGGAGCCGCAGACGGTAGGACTTATAGGCGACACCCACGTAGTTCGTCCAGTGGTCGGGACACGGGCAGCAGTTGCGGTGTTCCGTCGGCACGTCGAGATGGATCTGCTCGTAGAACGGCGGCTCGCGGATGTAGAGGACACCGCCGAGGTGCTGGACGTTCTGGAGCGCGTTCGTGTAGTCGTCCTCATGGAAATGGGCGCAGCTCGTGTATGGCACGGAATGATCGGGACAGTTCTCGTCGAATTCCGCATCCGGTCCGGGGTCGTTGTTTCCGCCGGAGCTGCCGCCGCAGTCGCACCCGCAACCGCACCATTCGCCGCACGTGCCCCAATAGCAGCACCAGTCGTCACCGAACCCGCCTTCGTTTCCGGTCGAGGCGGCTCCCTCCCCGGCGGAGTACCACGGCGGGTCTGGGACTGGATCGGGATCTTCCGGATCGGGGTCGGGCGGGCGCGGGCAGAAGCGGACGGTCTGGCTGTAGGTCGTCTGCCCGAACAGGTACTGCGGATGCGAGAGCGTGTAGGTGACGCCGCGCGTACTTCTCGCGGAGAAGTTCCCCGTGATGGTCGCGCCCCTCGGAGGGTGGTTCGTGACTCCCACGTCGTCACTTCCCTGCCAGACGCAGGTCAGAAGCCCCGCGTCATCGCTCATCGGCAGGGAGACGCCCCTCCTGCGCGAGTTGAAGTCGTGGATGCACGGTTCCGTCGCCACCGTGTTGGGAAAGTTGATGTGACCGGATGCGTTGTGAGTCGGCAGGACACCGAACGCGAAATCCGAGGATCCGAGCGAGACCTGCAGCAGTTCGTCCCCGCGCAGATAGAGCGGGTAGGTTTGCCCCTTCACGAGCTGCACGAGAAACGGAGGCATGGGGTTGGGCGGAGCAGACCGTTGCTGCGGCGGTACAACAAGCGGGACAACCCGGTTTCCGACAATCAGGTCGCCCGCTCCCGATCCAGACACGGACACTTCCAGAACGGCCGCGCTGTCGGACGACTGCGGATAGACGAAAACGCCGTTCGTCGTACCGGAATAAAAGATGTGTTCGGGAACGGTGTTCGTCGAACCGGGCGGGGTGGAGAAGGGATCGGTGCCGCCGAGCTTGACGGCAAGGCCGTCGCTATAGACAGAACCTGCCGAGTACGGGTTGAGCGGGTCGGTACCGTACACGAACAGCTCCTCGTAATCCGACAGTCCGTCGTAGTCCGTGTCCGCGATGTTGGGGTCGGTATCGTAGTAGAATAGCTCCTCGTTGGTCGGCAACCCATCCCCGTCCGGATCCTGGTTGCCGGCGTCGTTCGCGGAAAGGGGGTAGAACGCCATTGAGGTAACGTTCGTCGGAAGGGCGTTCGTAATCCAGGCGTTGCCGCCGAAGGACGCGCCGGCAAAGATGTTGGAGACGATTTCCGTGTCGATGCGCGCGAGGTCGTAGCGGTACACGAACCTGCCGAACGGCCAGAGTTCCATCTGGAAACTGACAGGCGCGTTTGTTTCCCTGTCGAGAAGCGCGTTCCGCCATGTGATCCGAAGCGTGTTGGACGGCGTGAAGTCGTGCCAGAACTGGCTCGGCGCGAAGTCTTCCGGGGCGGTTGCGTTCTCGTTTCCGGCAATGAACGCCCAGTTCGCTTGCGGCACGATACCGAGCGAGGCCGTAAACGGCGCGAACCAGCGGTTTGTGCTGCTCGTTCCGTCTGCCTCGCGGACTGGCGGTTCAATTCTGCCGGAGGAAAACACTCGTAACTGCTCAATCCCGTTCGTACCTATCCGGAAAGAACGGTTCGTGAGGACGATATTCATCCAGTCGTCCGACGCGCCGCGCACCCGCCATTCCGAAGAGATTACGGCGTTGGACGGAGCCGAGAAATCGAACGCCTCGCCCGTACCGACGCGCGTCATCACAAAGCCGCGCGCGAAGTCCTCGGCTGTCAACGGGCGCGCGCCTGATGCCGGCTCCGGCGGATTCCCGCCGTTTCCGCGGGGTCCCATCCCTCCGCCCGGCTTGGCGCCGCCGTAGAGGAGCGCGGCGAGGAGGAACGCGCCGAGAAGGATTCGGGCCGCGCACGGCATCCTCTTGAACATCCGTGCGGCGTCACGAAGGGGACGCGCCCCTTTCTCTCGCATGAGGACGCAAGCCCAAGCGGCGAGAAGACCGCCGACGAAAAACACAAGGAAAACTATCCATCCGCACGGAATCATCACGTCAGACAAACGGCGAGCGCCACGGGTAACATGGGAAGCGGAACGTTCCTTCGCCTAGAACTTTCCCGATTGAGTTTGGCTCTATGCCCGTGCGCACCGCCCCGCTACACGGAACGCGCCCCTTGAAAACCCGTCACGGAGCCGCCCATGCGCACCACCTACCCACTTCCGGTGAAAACGCTTTCACTATACTACGGGCGTGTCAGGGAAGTCAAGCAAAATACGGGATTTTTCCGATAGAGCAACCTGTTTATTATCAACTGGTTATGTGGTTGGGTGGTTCGGTGGTTAAGTGGTTCGGTGGTTAGGTGGTCAGGTGGTTCGGTGGTTGGGTGGTTAAGTGGTTCGGTGGTTAAGTGATTCGGTGGTTAGGTGGTTTCGGTGGTGGGGTGGTAGTTGGGTGATTGGGTGGTTGGGTAGGCCGGGTAGGCGTTGCGGACGCGACGGGGCGCGTCCCTCCCCATCTTGGACAAGTTAACTTAGGGGCGCAGCCCCATTTAGGTCCGCAGGACCACTTAGGCGGCACAACCGCCACTTATCCGCCTCTCAGCTTCCCCGTTCGCCTATAGGCAAGGCGTCAGCCTCTTGTTTTCGCGGATCAGTTCGTCTAGCGTGGTTTCGCGGCGACGGGCGGCGGCTTCCCGTCCAAGTACCGCCGTGAAGTTGCTTTCTATCACGCGGGAGAGGATCTCGTTAGAGAAATCTCCAGTCACGATATTCTGGTAGAAATCGTCGATGTTCTTGCGGACGCTCGCTTCCGGATTCGGCACGCCGCCGGGGAAATGACGTGTGCCGCCGCGTACGTAGGATTTGCCCGCGTAAGAGAGGCAACCCGACGCCTGCGTCCCTTGGAAGGAGGCGGTCAGGCGTCCCGCCTTGATCCAGTCGTGGTAGGCGCCCAAGATCCCCTGATGGCACCACAACGTGCCGTCCTCAAACTGGTAGATCACGGTGGCGGAGTCCTTCGCGTCGCCGTGTACGGAGGGACGGAAGGCCGCGGACGCGCCCATTGCGCTGACGGGGCGCTTGCCCATCGCCCACACGACGGCGTCGAGAATGTGTACATCGTAATGAACGATGTAATCGCCGCCGAGCGCAACGTCGTTGCACCAGACCAGATCCTTGAGCCGGGAAGCCGCCCCCTTCTCTTTCGGCGGATCCTGATACCCGTTACCGCCAGCCCAACCGGAGGAGAAGATCATCTGGATTTTTCCCAGCGCCCCCGCCTGGATACGCTTGGCGACCTCTTGGTTGACAGGATCGCGCGGCAGCTGATAGTCCGCCAAGAAGACCTTTTTCTCCGCCGTCGCCCGCGACTTCAGCCGCTGGATCTGAAGCGTTCCGTAGATGTCGATAGCGACGGGCTTCGCCATGTAGATGTGGAGTCCGCGATCCAATGCGTTCTCGGCAAGACCGGGAAAGAAGTAAGGGGGCACCTGAAGGACGACGGCATCGACCCCCGAATCCATCAGTCGTCTCCCGCTGTCCAGTCCCGAGAACCGGCAGGATTCCGGGACGCCCAACGCATTTCCCGCCCGCGCCGCGCGGTCGGGGAAGTAGTCCGCGACCGCCGAAAAAACGAAGCCCCCGTGCGCCTGAAAGAGATTGCTGATCCACGTTCCGCGACCGCCGCAACCGACCAGCCCCAGCTTGATCTGAGGGTCGGCGGGTTTCGCTTCCTGCGCCATCGCCAGAACGGGTAGCGCGAACATCCCCGCATGAGCCAACCGTAAAAAGTCGCGTCGATCCAGATTCATCGTTATCTCCTTATGGCTATTAGCTGGTAGCTGTTGGCTTTTCGTTTCTAGGTGTGGGGAGGATGGGGGGGGTACATCTCTGGGACTATTTCCTACTACCTTCCCTCAACCTCTCAGCCACCTCGCTTCTCAGCCACCTCGCTTCTCAGCCACCTCGCTTCTCAGCCTCTCAGCTTCCCCGCCTCTCAGCTTCCCCGCCTCTCAGCTTCTCAGCTTCCCCGCCTCTCAGCTTCTCAGCTTCTCAGCCTCCCCGCCTCTCAGCTTCTCAGCCTCTCAGCTTCCCCGCTACTTCGCCTTGTACCCCAACCACCGCGCCACCGCCGCGTTCTTCGAACGCACGTGGAGTTTCTTGTAGATGCGCAGCACGTAGGTGTGGACGGTCGCGTAGCCGATGTTTAGCTGATCGGCGATCTCCTTGTACGAATACCCCTGTGCGAGGAGGTCGAGCACTTCCTTCTCGCGGGGGGCCAGCTCGTCGGAGTCGTCGAGTCTGCCGCCTTCCGCGACCGTCCGCTGGGCGGGCGACGCCAGAGAGGTACCAGACCGGAAGGCGTCCACCACTTTCCGCGCCAGCGCACTGGTCATCGGCGCGCCGCCCTGATGGATGTCGCGGATCGCCGCCAGCAGGTCGCGCGCCCGCGCGGGTTTGACGAGATACCCGTGCGCACCGGCCGCCAGCGCACGGAAGAGGTTGTCCGTGTCCTGATAGACGGTCAGCATCACGATCTGGAGATCCGGCAGTTTTTCGGAGAGGCGGTGTACGCATTCGATTCCGTCCATGCCCGGAAGGTTGATGTCCATCACCGCCACGTTCGGCTGGAGTTCCGCGGCCTTTTCGACCGCCTCCTCTCCCGTTCCGAACGTGCCGACGCATGTGCAGGACGAATCGCTGTCGATCATCTCCTGAATCCCCTTGCGCAGCAGTCCTTCGTCTTCCACCACGATTACCCGTATCATTTCGTCACCCTCTCCGCACATCCGTTCCGCACTGCCCCCATTTCCATCCGTCGTGGTCCGTTACACCGACTGCGCGTCCTTGCTCTTCGTGATTTCGTCGAAGCGGAACTTCCCGATGTCGATCTCCTCGACCGTGAACGGCTTCGCCGTCTTCCAGCCGCCGCGCGTGTAGTCGGGGAAGTCAATCGCCGCCGAGCGCGAATTCACAGACTTCTCCGACAACTCGACGATCGAGCTGTAGGTCGCCAGGTCATACACGTCGGTGTCGAGCGGCAGTCCGTTCTGCAGGCAGTACGCCCAGCGCAGATCCATGATGAAATCCATTCCGCCGTGGCCGCCCACCTTCTTCGCGATCTCGCCCGCGACCTTCCAGAAGGGGTGCTTGTACTCCTCGCGAATCTGCTCCGCCTTCTCCGCCGGGAAATAGTCGTGCGCGATTCCGTCCCCCACCTTCGTCTCGAACGTGACGCGGTATTCGGGATAGGCGCGGAAGATGCCGCGCGTGCCCATGAGCAGATCCCCCCGCGAATACGGACGCGGCGTGCAGACATTGTGCGTCAGCTGGATCGTGCGGCCCCCGACCGTGCGGATCAGGCTGACGTTCACATCACCGCGCACCATCTTCGCCGAGTGGCGCCAATCCGTCTCCGGGAAGTTCTCCTTGCCGAACAGCTCGAACGAGGCGCTTTTCGTCTCCATCGAAACGAGATAGTCGAAGCGGTCACCCCGGTTGATATCCATGCACTTACCGGCGGGAACCAGCCCGTGTGTCGGGTAATAGTTTCCGTGGTGCGTCTTGTGGCGTTCGATCCGCCAGAAAACGCCGTCGTGCGGATTGTACTGCAGACTGCGCTGGTCGTGCGAGTAACCGACCTCCGACTGGATGATCTCGCCGAGCAGACCCTTCTTCACCAGATTGAACGCCAGCATCTCGTACTCGCCATACGCGCAGTTCTCCAGCATCATGCAGTGGCGGCGGTTCCGTTCCGCGGCCTCGACCGTCTGCCAGCACTCGTCCAGGTTGAAGACGCCGGGAACCTCCTGCATGACGTGCTTGCCGTGATCCATCGCATAGACGTTGATCGGGCAATGGAGCGGACGCGGCGTCGCCGAATAGACGACATCGAAATCCTGCGTGTCGCACATCCGTTTCCAATCATCTTCCGTCTTGCCGTACTCCTTGGCCGGCGGCTTCCCGTGCTCCTTCAGCCAGTTCCGCGCCAGTTCCAGCCGGGCGGGGTTGATGTCGCAGATCGCCGCGACTTCGCACCCGGGAATCTGCGCGATACGCTGAACCGCCGGGAGCCCGCGCCCGCCGATTCCGATAAACCCGATTCGGATTGTCTTGATCGGGGGAACGGTAAAACCGTGCATCGGCGCACCGCTCGCGGTGGCAACCCCCTCCTTCGCGAACGCGCCCGCAGCCATCGCCGCGACGCCCATCCATGCCGTTCCCTTCAAAAAATCACGTCTGCTTTGATCCATTTCTCCCTCCTCCGAGTTTCGTGAAATCCCGTGCCCTTCTTACACGACCGTAACGGGAAACAAAACCATTATACCGCAACCGACAAGCAGAAATCAAGGATGAGCTTTTTGCGCATCTCTGGCGTTTTCCGGTTCTGCGCACGGTCGCGCAGCGACGCGCCCCCGTTGTTTCCTGATCCTGAAACATGGGTGAAAAAGGAAAATGCGTCCTTCCAGCCTGAAAGAAACGTTCCAGCCGAGAATGCGAGAATCCACTTGAAATCTTCGGGAGATTTGATATGATGCTTACGTTGTAAGCTTGTTTGCGTTCGGTTGGCACGTATCGAAAATCGTGGCCGCGCCAAAAAAAGGAGGTAATTGCAAAACCTCGCAGGAATGAGATTCCGAGGTTTAAGTGGTGAGGGCGGTGGGGGACAAGAGTCCAAAACACGGCACACAAGGAGGTGAGACATGGCCGGCGAAGGCGAAAACGGGGCGAAACCGCGGTTTGC
>JAFSTA010000218.1 GCA_017450695.1 Kiritimatiellia bacterium
TGTGATCTTTGTGGCTCAACAAAAATCTCAACAGAGGATTTTAGGTTGAACCATCCTTTCGTGGTCGCGCGAAGCGCCTACCGCCACCACCTACCAGCTACCCACCTCGCTCCGTGTGTTCCGTGGTTTTTCAAATTGTCCCAAAGAGAAGCCAGCTGAACACACGAAACGGCATTGCCGCCTACTACAACGCGAAACTGAGGGGGAGGAGTTCGCCCAGGGTGGTACGGATGATTTTCCGTCCGCGCAGGGTGGTGATCAGAACCACGGTCTCAGGGCGGCAGAACTCGGAAAGCACTTGGCGACAGGCGCCGCAGGGGGACGCCGGAGACTTCGTGCCGCCCGCAATGGCAATCGCGGAGAACGCGCGTCGTCCCTCGCTGACGGCTTTGAAGACGGCGGTACGTTCCGCGCAGTTGCACAGCCCGTACGAGGCGTTCTCGACATTGCACCCCGTGAAGACGGTTCCGTCCTCCGCCAGAACGGCGGCGCCGACGGGGTAATGCGAGTAGGGGCAATACGCCTCTTTCGCCGCCGCGCGCGCCATCCCGACCAGTTCTTTCTCCCACTCGCCCGTTCTTTCCATATCTTCCCCCCCAGGTCTCAGCTAGCACGAGAAGTCGCACGACTCGGTGTGCCAGATGTCGCGCACATATTCGCGGATCGTCCGGTCGGACGAGAACTTGCCGGAACGGGCGACATTCAACAGCGCCATGCGGTTCCACGCCTCCTTCTGGCGGTAGAGCGCCTGCACCTTCTCCTGCGTCTCGATGTAACTGCGAAGGTCCGCCAGCAACATATAGTGGTCGTTGTAATCCAGCAGGTTCCGCAGAATCGGGTCGAACAGTCCGGGCGTCATCAGGCAGAAGAGATTGCTGCGGATCATGTCCAGCGCCTTGCCGATCTCCTCGTCCTTCTCGTAGATCGAACGGGAGTTGTAGGTCGGGCGCAGCTTCTGCACTTCGTCCGAGCGGAGTCCGAAGATGAAGATGTTCTCATCCCCGACCTCCTCGCGGATTTCGACGTTCGCGCCATCCAGCGTACCGACGGTCAACGCGCCGTTGAGCATCAGCTTCATGTTGCCGGTACCGGACGCCTCCGTGCCGGCCAGCGAAATCTGCTCGCTCACATCGGCGGCGGGAATGATGCGCTCGGCGAGGGAGACGCGGTAATCCGGCAGGAATACGACCTTGATGAGACCGCGCGTCTTCGGCGAGTTGTTCACCACATCCGCCACGCCGTGGATCAGCCGGATGATCAGTTTCGCCATCTCGTAACCGGGCGCGGCCTTCGCCGCGAAGATAAAGGTGCGCGGCACCATATCGTAGGACGGGTTCGCGATCAGGCGGTTGTAGAGAATGATGATGTAGAGCACCAGCAGAAGCTGCCGCTTGTACTCGTGCAGACGCTTGACCTGCACATCGAAGATTGAGTCGGGCGAGACCTTGACGCCAATCGTATTCTCGATGTAACCGGCGAGCGCGACCTTGTTCGCGCGCTTGACCTCCGAGAACGCGCGCAAGAACGCGGGATCGTCCGCGAACTGTTCCAGCTTGCGCAGTTCTTCCAAGTCCGTGAGCCACCCCGTGCCGATCTTCTCGGAAACCAACGCGGCCAGCCGCGGATTCGCCTTCCGCAGCCAGCGGCGCTGCGTGATGCCGTTGGTCTTGTTGGAGAAGTGGGTCGGGAACATCTCGTAGAAATCGCGGAAGAGCGAGTTCTTCAGGATTTCCGTGTGGAGGTAGGCAACTCCGTTGACCGCACTCGTTCCGATAATCGCCAGGTTCGCCATGCGCACGGAACGGTTGCCGTTCTCGTCGATGATGCTCATGCGCGACAACCGTCCGAGGTCCCCCGGCCACGTGGCGGCAACCTGTTTCAGGAAACGCGCGTTGACCTCGTAGATGATCTGCATGTGGCGCGGCAGGAGCCGCTGCATCATTTCGACGGGCCATGTCTCCAGCGCCTCCGGCAGAATCGTGTGGTTGGTATATCCCGTGCAGGCCCGCGTGATCGACCAGGCGGTTTCCCAATCCAGATGCTCCCGATCGACAAGCAAGCGCATCAGTTCGGGAATCGCGAGGGCCGGGTGCGTCTCGTTGAGCTGCAGGAACGCCTTTTCGGGCAGTTTCGTCCAGTCCTTGTTGGAGACGCTGAACCGGTGCAGGATGTCCTGCACGGAACAGGAGACGAAGAAGTACTGCTGACGCAAGCGCAGTTCCTTGCCCGCCAGCATATTGTCATTCGGGTACAGAACCTTGGTCAGGTTCTCCGCGAGCACCTTGGTTTCGACCGCTTCGACATACGAGCCTTTGTTGAACTCCTCCAGCCGGAACTCGTCGTCGGCCTTCGCCGACCAGAGACGAAGCGTGTTTACCGCCTGGTTGTACCCGACGATCGGCAGGTCATAGGGGACTCCCAGCACCTGCGAGGTCTCCACCCATTTCCATTCGGGCTGGCCGTCATCCCGCGTCTCGCAGATCACCCGGCCGCCGAACTGGACGGTTTTGGTATATTCCGGACGGCAGAACTCCCACGGATAACCGTTCTTCAGCCAGTTGTCGGGTTCCTCCACCTGCCGTCCCTCTACAATCCGCTGCTTGAAAATCCCGTAGTCGTAGCGGATGCCGTATCCCATCGCGGGAAGGTTGAGCGTGGACATCGAGTCGAGGAAGCAGGCGGCGAGACGGCCGAGGCCGCCGTTTCCCAGCCCCGCATCGACCTCCAGTTCCCGCAACTCGTTCCAGTCGATGCCGTACTCTTTCAGGGCGGCTGCGGACATCTGCTCCATCTTCAGGTTGATCACGTTGTTTCCGAGCAGCCGGCCGATCAGGAATTCCAGCGAGAGGTAGTACACGCGCTTGACGTTCTTCTTTGAATAGGTATCCACCGTCTCCAGCCAGCGTTCGGTCAGACGGTCGCGCACGCAATGGGCGAACGCCTGGTACTCGTCGCGGGGCGTGACATACGACATCTCCTTCACCTGGGTGTAGCGCAAATGCCAGGCGAAATCCTCGACCAGTCCGTCCACGCTCATCTCGACACGGCGATCCCTGCACGTGTTCTTCACTTCCATACACTACCTCTCAGTCGTTTTTTGAAAGCGCGTATTCTACACTTTTTCCCGAAAGCGGAAAAGCGGAAAAGAAGGCGGGTTGCAGGAGGGCTAGCAGCAACTGGTGGCACCCGCGCAAACAATGCGCGGGCACAAAACCAAGTTGGGGAGTTAGCCCGCCGCGCTGTGTGCGTGAATACACGTGATGGCAAGTTTCCTATCCTCCAACCTTCCTTTGGAGAAGCCTATTTCAGATCGCGGTGAAACTGCCTTGGATGGCAAACCGGAACCGGACATACATTCCCACGCATTTCCGGGAATGGTTTACCATAACAAATCACGGATTCAGGACGAATCCTTTCAAACATCGCGTTATATCCCCTCATAAAACCCGCACGCTCTGTCTTACAAGCGTATGTTGCAACGGCAACCACAGAGCCTCCTTCGACTCCTTCAAAGCAATAGTCGAAACTGGGGTATTTATCCCAACTGATTGTTGAAACCACGGTCATGCCTTTAGATTGCCACCATGCCCCGCACCATCGGCCATGCGCCACCGATTCCAATTGTCGCCAAGGAGGCATCTCTCCGTAAACGGAATAATCTGGCGTACAACAAAAACTGGCTATCTTTATTCTACCTACTTTCCTCCTTTGCCCGGACGGGCGGAAATGGTATAATTCAAACGCATCGGTTGATTCAACAAAGGAAACGGGATGAAACAGATTCGGATAGGGTTGTTCGGGAAAATTCTGATCGCGATCGCGCTGGGCGTCTTGCTGGGATATGTGCTGCCCCATTGGGGAGTCCGTATCCTGAAAACGTTCAACGTGTTCTTCGCGCAACTGCTCAAGTTCATCGTCCCGTTGCTGATTCTGGGACTGGTGACGCCCGCCATTTCGGGTGTCGGGCGCGGCGCGGGAAAAATGTTGCTCACCGTGATGCTCCTTTCTTACTTCTCCACCGTGCTGGCGGCATTTTTCGCCTGGGGCTGTTCCTCCGAACTCCTGCCGCACTATATTCAGGCGGGAATCGAGGCGGAAAAGAATGAGGTGGTCAAGTTCCTGCCGTATTTCGAGCTGAAGATCCCGCCAATCTGCGATGTGTTGACCGCTCTCGCCCTCTCGTTCATGGTCGGCACGGGAATCATCGTCACCAAATCCGCGATACTCAAACAGGTGACGGACGACTTCGGGGAGATTGTGAAGCTCACGATTATGAAGGTGATCATTCCCGGACTCCCGATCTACATCATGACGATGATTTGCGAATTGACGGCCTCCGGAAAGATCGGCGCGATGGCCGGGATCATGTTCAAGGTAATCGGTACGGGCTGGGCGTTGACGATCGTCTTCCTCGTCCTGCTGTACATCGTCGCGGGAATCGTCGCGGGGTGCAACCCGTTCGTCACGCTTTGGCGTATGCTGCCGGCTTACCTCACGGGGCTTTCGATCGCCTCTTCCTCCGCAGTGATCCCGGTTACGCTGGAGTGCTGCGAGAAGAACGGCATCTCCAAGGATGTCCGTGATTTCACCATTCCGCTCTGCGCGAACGTACACATGGTGGGCAGCGCGATCAAGATGCTGGCCAGCATGGTCGCGATCTTCATCATCTACGGTATCCAGCCGGACTGCGGGAAAGTCGTAAACTTTATCTTCATGATGGGGATCGCCGCCGTGGCGGCGCCCGGCGTGATGAGCGGCGTGCTGATGGCGAGCGTCGGTCTGATGGAATCGATCATCGGACTTACGACTGAACAAATCGGACTGCTGATGACCTTCTACATGGCTCTGGACGGATACGGACCCGCCGCGAACGTGACGGGAGACGGCGCGATCGCGCTGCTTATCGACCGCTTCTTTGCCCGCTCGAAATCAACAATCTAAGTTCAAGGTTAGGTGGGTGGTTAGGTGGTTAGCTCGCCACGCACCGTCTAGAATGGCTAGAGGTTTTAGAACCCCTAGCTGGTGTGGTAAGCATCGCGGTCGCGACGGAGCGCGTCCCTCCCGTCCGGTGCAGCCGCACCGCCCGTGTCAGGCTTTTGTTGGTCGCGTGTAACGCCCTCGGCAGCATATTCCGTGTATTCCGTGGTTTTTCCAAATATTGCGGTCGTGACAGAGCGTGCCCTCCCCGTCTCTGCGTCCTCCGCGTCTCTGCGTGAGATTTTCAAACGAGGCTGAATCGGGTATGGCCCCCGTTTCGCTGTTGTCCGTCCGGCTTCACTGCGGTACGGGCTTTTTGTCCGCACCATCATGGGGCTTTGTCCCCGTTTCCGGGGGAACGTCCGGGGATGGCTGTCCCGTCTTTCGTCACCCAGCCCGCGCGCCCGCCTCGCGGCTGCGTTTCAGGATGTCCGCGTCGATCTGCCTCGCGATGGCCTCGCCCGAAAACGGGGCGCGGACATCCAGTAAACGGATCATCACGTTGTTCCGGCAGAAAGTAAAGCTTTGGACCTTGTCTCTCTGTTTGGTATCCACGACCCATCCGTCAGGAGTCCATTTTGTTGTGGACGTATAGGTGTCCCAGAAACATTTGTCACCGATCCCCTTTTCATAAACGGATTCTATTACCGGAATACTGCAATCCGAGTAGCTTTCGATAATCCCCTTTTGCGCATCCAAAACAGTTGGGAAA
>JAFSTA010000219.1 GCA_017450695.1 Kiritimatiellia bacterium
CGATGATAGTTTTAAGAAGGGAGACGTTCGTTTGGGCGGCACCAACACCTACCAGTTCGTCATGACGGGCGGCACGCTCAATCTCGGCGAATGGGGATTCAAGCAGTACGGTCGCGAGGAAAACATCGAGGCCAGCGTCGTCCTTTCCGGCGGCACGTTAAATGTGACCGACGACTTCACGCTTCCGTTCTTCATCCCGACACTCTTCGGTGCGTGGCGCGACGGTTTTTCGGATAGCTTCACGCTGAACATGGCCGGACACGAGATAGAGCTGCGCACCGCGTTGAACGGCGCGAGCGACGTGACGCTCACAGGCGCGGGCACGATTGTCGGCACGAACGCGATGCAGGGTGCGCTGGGCGGCAAGTGGACCGTCGATGGCGGCATGAAAGCAGATCTGCGCGGTGCGGCGTCGTTCCTCGGCGGTCTCGCCGTCGGCATGAACGCGAACGTCACGCTCGACGTCGGCGCGGGCCGCTCCGCCGCCTATTTCTCCCGCGACGGTTCCGCGCCGTTGACCGCTGCCTGCGCAAAGACCAACATCCTGGCGCGTTTCAACCAGGTGGACGGCGGCACGGTCGCTTCCTCCATCTCGCATGACTTATGGCTGTGGAATGTCTCGGGGAATTCCGGCACCGCCATTCCCGGCTACGCGGGCGGAACGTGCGAAACGCTTCTCGCGAAGGGAGAGTTCTACGTCGAAGAAGCGGAGGCGGGGACGTGGACGTTCAGCGGCATCTACGGTGACAACGTCTATATCAAGATCGACGACCAGTCGGCGACGAGCACAAGCATCTCCACCTACGCGAACCTCCAAGTCGCCCTCACCGCTGGCTGGCATCGGTTCGTCGTCATCTGCGTACACAATTCCGACAAGTTCGGCCCGGACAACCGAAAGGGTCTGGCGATCGGCTTCGCGAAGACGGCGGTCAGCGGCAATGCGGCGGCGAACTACACGCCGTTCTCGCCGCGGAACCTGAAGATGCGCCCGAGCGCGCCGTGCGGCGGCGCGGCGACCGTCCGCTGGAGCACGTTCAAGAAAAAGGCGTGGAAGGTTCCAAGCGAGCCGGATCTCGCCTCCTCGAACCACTATAACGACCGGCTCTGGGATACGGTCTCGCTCACCAACTCCCTCAAGCTGCTCGACCGTTACGGGAAGAACCACGAACGGATGAACGGCAGCATCGCCAACCGTTTTGACGGCTGGTTCCTCGTCCCGTTCGACCAGGCGGGTACGTGGCGGTTCCGGTTCCAGTACGATGATCGCATGCGCATCTACATCGACGGCGAGTACCTTGGCGTGTATGGCCAGAATACCGTCAAGACCGCAGATTGGCCGATCTCCGCCGGCTGGCACCGTTACGAGATCCGCGTCTTCGACGATACGGGCAACAGCGGCCCGAAGGACGGGAGCGCGGTCAGCTACGCCGTCAAGCGGGCGGGGGAAAGCAATTTCGGGGAATACGTCAAGTTCAACGAGGACAACCTGACGCTCGCGCTCACGCCGGACGGCTACCTGCAGGGCGACATCACGCTCGCCTCGGGCGCGGCGGTGACGAACATCTCCGACGCGGCGGCGATCGTGTGGGGCGACATTTCGGCGAATGGCGCGACGGGCGCGGTTCTCGCGGGCAAGTTCGCGTGCGTCTCCAACACCGTCGATTTCGGTACGGTGGCTGCGGACACGGCCGACCTCTCGACGGTACTGCGTTTCGAAAACGCGGCGACAAACCTCTTCGCGGATGTCGGCAAAATCGCGGTCAACTTCACGGCTCGCCCGACGCGAAGCAACATCCTCGTTGGGCCGTCGGGCGGACTGGAATCGCTGTCGGCGGAGGCGTTGTCGGAACGTATCTCGGTAACGGAAAACGGTATCCCGGCTACAACATCCGGTTTCCGTGTCATGCCGGCCATTGTAAACGACGAGTTACGCCTATTCTTCTCGAATGGAACCCTCCTCATGATCCGGTAGGCGGCGGCTTCGCCCCTGCCTGTCCGAAACCCATCCGCGTCAGTCCCAAATTTGAAGCGGGAGGGCGGCTGTCCTCACCCGCCGTTCGGGAACGTGTCAGCAGAACGGGCTACCAGTTCGTTTGTGCCCCCTGAAGCACGCAAGTTGTTCCTTCTACCAAGGCGACAGAAACCGCCTCTTTCAACATTGTCATTCTATATGTGCTCGAATGACAAAAATGTTGGGGAATGGGCGGTTCCGGGGGTTGGCATAGGGTGTGCTTGTCAGTATCTGATATGAAACGCGCAGATTTGAGGAAGATTTTGATTATCGGTTCCGGTCCGATCGTCATCGGGCAGGGGTGTGAGTTCGATTATTCGGGCGTTCAGGCGGTCAAGGTGTTGAAATCGCTCGGATATGAGGTCGTGCTGGTCAACTCCAATCCCGCGACAGTGATGACCGATCCCGACCGTGCCGACAGGACATACATCGAGCCGTTGACCCCCGATATCCTGCATGAGGTCATCCGTCGCGAGCGCCCGGATGCGCTGTTGCCGACGCTGGGGGGACAGACCGCGCTCAATCTTGCGATGGAACTGAACAAGAGCGGCGTCCTCAAACGGTACCGTGTTGAACTCATCGGCGCGAACGCGGAGGCGATCGAGCGTGCCGAGGACCGCAACCTGTTCAAGGAGGCGATGCGGGAGATCGGGTTGGATATGCCGCGTTCGGGCAGCGCGCATTCGCTGGCGGAGGCGCAGGCCGTCGCCAAGACGATCGGCACATGGCCGCTCATTGTTCGCCCCGGTTTCACGCTCGGCGGTACGGGCGGCGGGATCGCGCATGACGAGGAAGAGTTCGAACGGATTGTCACGGGCGGTCTGGAAGCGTCGCTCAACAGCGAGGTGCTGGTGGAGGAGTCGCTGATCGGCTGGAAGGAATACGAGATGGAGGTGATGCGCGACAAGGCGGGCAACGCCGTGATCGTCAGCTCCAACGAGAACATGGATCCGATGGGCGTCCACACAGGGGACTCCATCACCGTCGCGCCGATCCTCACGCTGACCGACCGCGAATACCAAGAGATGCGGGATGACTCGATTCAGGTGCTGGAGAAGATCGGTATCGAGACGGGCGGCTCAAATGTGCAGTGGGCGGTGAACCCGAAGGACGGTCGGCGCGTCATCATCGAGATGAACCCCCGTGTTTCGCGCTCGTCCGCACTGGCTTCCAAGGCGACGGGATTCCCGATCGCGAAGATCGCCGCGCTTCTCGCCGTCGGCTTTACGCTCGACGAGATTCAGAACGACATCACGGGCAAGACCCTCGCCTGTTTCGAGCCGAGTCTCGACTACGTGGTCGTGAAAATCCCGCGTTTCGCGTTCGAGAAATTCCCGGGCGCAAACTCCACGCTCGGCACACAGATGAAGTCTGTGGGCGAGGTGATGGCAATCGGGCGCACCTTCAAGCAGGCGTACCTCAAGGCGGTGCGTTCGCTGGAAGCCCCGCTTCGCTACCACGACGCGACAAGTTACGACCCGTGGTTCAAGCGGGAGCTGGATGAGATCGAAGCGTTCCGGAAATACCTCGCGTCCCACGCTTCGTGTGTCACCTCCGAAATCCTTCGTCAGGCAAAGGTGTTTGGTTTCAGCGACAGGGAGATTGCGGATGCGGTTGGCGTGACCGAAGCGGAGATACGCAACCAGCGCCTGACACAGGGCATCCGTCCTGAGTTCGGTGAGGTCGATACGTGCGCGGGCGAGTTCGAGGCCGTTACGCCGTATTACTATAGCTACTATTCGATGGTGATCGACAGTGATCGAATGCAGTCGAATGCAATCGGAAGCAATCGAAAGCCCAAAATCATGGTTCTCGGCGGCGGGCCGAACCGTATCGGGCAGGGTATCGAGTTCGACTGGTGCTGCTGCCATGCGGCGTTTGCGCTGCGGGCGCGCGGATACGAGGTCGTGATGGTGAACTCCAATCCCGAAACCGTCTCGACCGACTACGACACATCGGACAAGCTCTACTTCGAGCCGTTG
Source organism: Kiritimatiellia bacterium (assembly GCA_017450695.1). GTDB lineage: Bacteria > Verrucomicrobiota > Kiritimatiellia > RFP12 > UBA1067 > RGIG8368. Next base: position 3,994 of record JAFSTA010000219.1, read on the forward strand.
ACCTTCGAAGATGTGATGGAGATTTACGAACGCGAAAACTGCGACGGCGTCATCGTGCAATACGGAGGACAGACCCCTCTCAACCTCGCCGAGCGACTGGAGAAGGCGGGCGCGAACATCGTCGGCACCTCGCCCAAGGACATCGCCCTCGCCGAAGACCGCGATTTCTTCCGCGCGCTTGTTTCGGAGGTCGGCATGAAACAGCCCGCCAGCGGCATCGCCCATTCCATCGAGGATGCCCGGCGGATCGCGAAGGAGATCGGCTACCCCGTGCTCGTGCGTCCGAGCTTCGTTCTCGGCGGACGCGGCATGGCGATTGTCTATCAAGAGGCGGAACTCGATTCGTATGTCGCGGAGGCCGTTGTCGCATCGGAGGGTAAACCGATCCTCATCGACAAGTTTCTGGAGCACGCGATTGAACTCGATGTCGATGCGGTCTCCGACGGTGAAACGACGATGATCGGCGCGGTTCTCGAGCACATCGAGGCGGCCGGCTGCCATTCGGGAGATGCCGCCGCGATCACGCCGCCCGTGAACCTCTCGCCCGAAACGCTCGACGAGGTGAAACGCTACACCGCGATTTTCTCCGAGAGGCTTCACGTGGTTGGGCTGGTCAACCTGCAGCTGGCGGTGAAGAACGGCGAAATCTGGATGATCGAGGTCAATCCACGCGCCTCGCGGACGGTACCGTTCGTCTCGAAGGCGATCGGACTCTCGCTGGCCGGCATCGCCGCGCGGTGCATGGTCGGAGAGAAACTGGAGGCGATCCTGGGACGTGAGACGTTCGGCGCGAGGCGTGATGATTCGTCTCGTGCCTCATGTCTTACACCGAAGCCCAACTACTACTGCGTGAAGGAAGCGGTCTTCCCGTATGTCAAGTTCCCCGGCGCGAAGATCACGCTCTCGCCGGAAATGAAATCGACAGGCGAGGTGATGTCGATTGACTATGACCGTTTCCTCGCCTACTACAAGAGCCAGTCCGCCTGCGGCAGCCCCTTGCCAAAGAGCGGGAACGTCTTTCTTTCGGTGCGGGACGAGGACAAGCCGCAAGCGGCGGATCTCGCTGCGAAGCTGGTGGAGCTTGGGTTCGGCATCTACGCGACGCTCGGAACCTCGACCTACCTGTGGAACCACGGAATCGAATCGAAGGCCGCGTTCCGAATCTCGCGCGGGCGTCCGAGCGCGATCGACCTGATCCACATGGGCAAGATCGACTGGGTGGTCAACACCTCCGAGTCGGACGGCGAGGCATCGGGCGACAGCGTTCAGCTCCGTTCCTGCGCAGTCGCCTCCGGTATCCCCGTGACAACCACCCTGGCCGGCTTCGCCGCAGCCGTCGAGGGACTCGGTGAAAGCCGCCTCGAAAGCGCCGTTTACAGTCTTCAGGAATACCATCTGGGCGGCACCACGCCGTTCGCGGGCAGTTGGTAGTCTTTTCCCACGAGTTTGCCTATCCGTTCAAAGTTAGCGTTCCGCCCGGAAATGCCAAATGAGGGTGGGGGCGCTTCGTGCCAGCTGAGAAGCGGTGGCATTCGGGGAAGCGGCACTCCTGCCGCTTTTGCAGGATCTGGTTTTTTCCACGCGGAACCGGGAGGGTCGCGCCCCGTCGCGACCGCAAAGCAGAACACGCATAGCCTGCAAAGGGATTCTCACGCAGGGACGCGGAGAACGGGAGGGGCAACGTCCTCGTTGCCCGAATCGGGAGGGTCGCGTCCCGTCGCGACCGCATCATGTTTACCCAGCTTACCCGACTTACCCAGCTTACCCGGTCAACTTATAGGCAAAACAGGTATCACATTTTGCAAAGTGTGATACCTCGGTCGAGAAGTTTGTAACCACAGAATACACGGAACTCACGGAATGCGTATCACAAGGAATTCATTGCGAAGTTTTCAGCCGTAATTGCTCCGGTTGGATTTTGTAAGCCTTTGTTATCGACACTTTCTCTACGTATTCTGCGACTCCAGTGGCTCTGCGTGAAACCCCAAAACAAAACCTAGGAACCTGGAAATCTCGGTGCCTAGGTTTTATCCAAAATCAACTACCACGCTCAGAACGGCCGTAAAGCGGCGAGAACTGGCGGCGGTAGTTTCCCTGCCGTCTGGCCGCCTAACGGTAGCTGTCGGTGAGGATCTGGATGCACTCTTCGTCGGAGAGCTGGTAACGGTCGAACGGGAAGAGAAGTCCCATGCAGTCCTTCGCGTTGCGTACCATCTTCGGGAATTCGTCGGGCGTGATGCCGTAGTCGGACATCTTGAGATCCGCCACGCCGCATTCTTCCTGCAGCTTCACCAGCACCTCGACGAAATCCATCGGGGCGTTCGCTTCCGTCTTGCCGAGCATCCGCGCCATCTCGATGAAACGGTCGTCGCAGACATGCTTGTTGATGAAGAAGGTGTAATAGGCACGGGAAATCAGAATCAGCCCGGCGCCGTGCGGCAGGTCGCCGTGGTAGGCGGAGAGCGCGTGCTCCAGCGAATGTTCGCTGGTCGTGCAGGCGTCGAGCATGACGAGACCGGACATCGTGTTCGCGAAGGCCATGCGCGTACGGGCATCGAGATCCGAACCGTCGCGGACGGCGCGGGCGAGAGCCACGCCGACATTCTCGATGGCGGCTCGCGCCAGCATATCGCTCTTGAGGTTCGCGAGGTTCGAGATGTACGCCTCCGTGGAATGGAAGAGCGCGTCAAAGCCCTGGTAGGCTGTGAACTTCGGGGGAACGGAGAGCATGAGTTCCGGATCAACGACCGCCAGAACGGGAAAGGCGTTCGCGTCGCAGTAAGCGGTCTTCTCGTTCGTCTCCTCATTGGTGATCACGCCGTAGTTATCGACCTCGGATCCCGTACCGGCGGTGGTCGTGACGGCGACGAGCGGCAGGGGCTTGTTCGCGAGCGGCTTCTTGCCGCCGGTGCCGAACAGGATGTATTCCCAGAGGTCTCCGTCGTTGACCGCCATCGCGGCAATCGCCTTGGAGGCGTCCATGACCGATCCTCCGCCAAGCGCGACGATGCAATCGGCGCCCGCCTCGCGGGCGGCGACAGAACCCGCCATCACGGCGGTTTTGGTCGGGTTCGCGCCCACGCCGTCAAACACCACGTGGCCTACTCCCGCCTGATCCAGTTCGGCCTCCAAGCGCGCCAGATACCCGTTCGCGCGGGTGGATTTTCCGTTTGAGATGACGATGAGAGCCATCTTTCCCGGAAGCGCCTCCTCATGGAGACTGTTCAATTTGCCCGCTCCGAAAACGATCTTCGTCGGCGCGAAATGCTGAAACATGAAATTCGTGGAAATCATATCCTTCTCCTTTTCTGTTTACGGGAAGATCGGGTTCCGTGCATTCAAGCGACCCGAAACCCGATCCGATCCATCGGCTCCGTGCCGAATTACTGCAGTTTCAGGGTCAAGTCCATCGGGTAGCGTCCGAACGACTCGCCGTAGAGGGCGAGGCCGTGGGCGTCGGCGCCCAGGCGGATCACCAGCTTGCCTTCCTTCTCCGCCTTGGCGAGGGCGGCGGCAGGGATGGAGACCTCAACGGGATACCCGTAGGAACCGGCCTCATGCAGATGGCGGTCCTGCTTCTGGGCGAACCAGGAGAGGATGCCGCGGTGGTCGGCGGGATCGTCCGGCAGCTCGACCGTGGTGATCGTCTCGCCATTCACGCCGATGGTGACGGCGCCCTTCCAGGGGTGGGATCCGGTCATCGGATAACTGTTCTGGTTCCAGCTCGGATCGAAGTTGCCTCGCCCGAGCATATAATCGGATTCGTCCTTCTTTTTCTCGGCGCGATCCTTTCCGTTCAGGCGCTTGGCGGAGATTTCCGCCAGGAAGGTGGCGTTCTTGAGGCTGGAGGCCTTGAGGCCCTGCGGCCACGGGATCTCATACTCGAAGAATCCCTTGCCTGCCCCGTTCACCTTCAGACCGTCCATCACGTTCCACTGCTTCTGCGACCACTCCTGACGGGCGAACGCCTTGGGCGCGACGCGGAGGATCCGTGCGCCGGCGACCGTCTCGTCGCGGGAGCTGCCGCCCTCTTTGCGTGTCACGAAGGTCGTGAAGTTACGCCCGACAATCTGGTCGCCGTCGGAAAGCGCGAAGCAGATCACGCCCGCCGCGGGAACGGTCGGCAGCTTGACGGCGAAAGGCTCCAGCGCGCCCTGCTGATAGGTGACGGTCGGGATGTCGCGCGTCCCGGCGTCGCTTTCCACCAGCTTGCCGAAGGCGTCCCAGCTGCGGACGGAGACGGAGAGGCGGAGCGTCTTGCCGGCGTACTTGTCGGTCATGATCGAGAGCGTCATCGGCACGTTGTAGGTCGCGCCCGGCGCGAACGCGGTACAGGGCTGCTTGTCCAGCGCGAGATAGACGTCGCCGTGCAGGTCCTTCAGCGACATACCGGGGAAGAGCTGCTCGATACCGGTGTACTTCTCGCTGCGGTCGAAACGGACGTAGCCGTTCCACTCGTTCGTCACGTCGTGGTGTTCGGTGTAGAGCCAGCCCGCGCATTTCGGGGCGCGGTGGAAGGCATCGAGCATCGCGTGGTAGTCCCAGCTCCAATCGACGTCGCCCGTGCTGCCGTCGTATCCCCAGACGTTGCCGCACTCGCTGTTCATCATCGGAACGCCCTCTTCCTGCTTGTAGCCGCCGATGTAGTTGTGCGTCGAGCCGGGGAAGTTGCCCTTCACGTACTCGGCGATGGTCGATTCCCACTGGTACCAGGGCTTGTAGGCGTGCCAGGAGTTCAGGTCGGAGATGACGTGGTCCTGGTTGCAGGCGGACTGGTCCTCGATGATGCGGGTCGGGTCGATCATCTTCGCCAGACGGTAGATGGCTGCAACCTTCTCGCGGGTTTCGGGGAGGTAGCGATCATGACGGTTCTTGGAACCGGTGTTGGTGAAAAGTCCCCACGTCTCGTTGAAGAGAACCCAGCTGAAGATCGAGGGGTGGTTCATGTCGCGGCGGATCATCTGGATCAGCGCGTAGGCGCTTTCCTGGAAGGACTGCGGCGTCGGCTCACCCCAGGAGTTCGGCACGTCCGCCATGATGAGCAGACCGAGTTTGTCGGCCCAGTAGAGCTTGCGCGGCACCTCGATCTTGATGTGGATGCGGTTGCCGCTCAAACCGATCTTCTTGGAGATCAGGATCTCGTTCTTCATGAACTCGTCGGTCGGGAAGGTGTAGAACCCTTCCGGATGATAGGACTGGTCCAGCGTCAGCTGCATGTAGTGCGGCTTGTTGTTCAGCGCGATGTAGGGGAAGTCCGTGCCCGGCAGGTTCTCCACGCTGATCTTGCGCATACCGAAGTAGGTGGAAACCTCGTCCGCGAGATCCTTCCCGGCGAGCTTCACCTTCACCTCGTAGAGGTAGGGGTTGTCGAGATCCCAGAGCTTCACGTTTCCCAGCGGGATCACGAAATCGGTGTCCATCTCGCCCGGATCAATACGGGTTCCCGCGCCGCCCGAACGGTCTTCCGGCTTGAAGGCGACGGAGAAATCGAGCGTGTCCTTCGCCGGACCGTTGAGCTTGGCGTGGACGCGGATCTGGTTGTTGTCGATATCCGGGTAGAAGTGGACGTACTCCAGATAGGTCTCCGAACGCGCTTCCAGATAGGCGGTCTGCCAGATGCCGCGCACGTTGCCGTACCCCTGCTTGCCGTAGAGGTGGTTCTCGATGCGCTCCTGTCCCTTCGGCATGTCATAGACGCGCACGGCGAGCGTCTGCTCCTCGCCCCACTTGACCAAACGCGTCAACTCGAACTCGAACGGCGTGTAGCCGCCCCGGTGCGAACCGACTGGCTTGCCGTCGAACCAGCCCTTGGTCTCGAAATCGCACGCGCCGATCACGAGGAAGACGCGCTTGCCTTTCCAATCGGCGGGCACGCGGATCTTGCGCTGGTACCAACCGATGTCCGCGTCATTCGGTACGCCGGAGAGGGGAGACCCCCAGCCGAACGGGACGGTGATCGACAGCGGGAACTTCACGCCGGGATTGAACCACTTCTCCGCTTCACCCTTCGAATCCTTGTCGAAACGGAACGCCCAGGAACCGTTCAGGTTTTGCCAGGCGGCACGTTCATAATCCGGACGCGGATGTTCCGGCAGGGGAATGTCGGCGCGAACCACGCTTGCGGTGAACACGGCAGACACGGCGAAACCGAACCAGAAAGACAGTTTTTTCATTGTATCCTCCAAACTTGACCAGTAACCATTACCAATGCCCGAATTGTAACGAAAAAAGCCAGCCGTGGCAAGCGCGGAATGTGGGGGTGTGGGTACCGTGGAGGAGGAAGTCGGTGACGCGCTCCGTCGTGAGCACCATGCTTACCTATAAGTTCAAGGTTAGGTGGTTCGGAAATCGATAGCTTTCGATTATTCCCTACCGCCGTCCATTAGCTGGCGCGTAGCGCCTCTGTGCATTCCCGTGCGAACGCAGGCGGCGGGCTGCCAGTCCACCCGCTTTCCCGCTTCCCTGTCCGGTGAAAATGGAATATAATGCTTTCGTTTTGGTGGCGGGGTTCCCCAAGTCGGATACTGGTGGAATCAAGTGATGGTAACCGGGCAAGGAATGGGATGTTACACTGGGGAATAGAACAGATCGAAATCAACGGAAGAAGGGAGGACGCGCGGATGCCTGTCATCGTGTCCGCGAGTCGCTCCACCGACATTCCCGCCTTTTATTCGGATTGGTTGATGGCGCGTCTTCGAGCCGGGTACGTGAAATGGATCAACCCGTTCAACGGCGTTCCGCTCTACGTGGGTTTCCACAGGATGCGGTGCCTCGTCTTTTGGTCGAAGAATCCGGCACCGTTACTGGATCATCTCGATGAACTGGACATACTCTGTCCCAACTACTATTTCCAGTTTACCCTGAACGACTACCAGGACGAGAAGATGGAACCGAACGTGCCGCCGCTTGAACGGCGCATCGAAACGTTCCGGCGGCTCTCCAGGCGTTTGGGGCGCGACCGCGTGATCTGGCGATTCGATCCGCTCGTTCTCACGGACAGGCTGTCCGTGCAGGGTCTGCTTGAAAAGGTCGAACGGGTGGGCGACCGGATTGCGCCGTACACGTCTAGGCTGGTGTTCAGCTTCATCGACATCAACGCCTACAGGACGGTAGGTGGCAACCTCAAGGACGGCGGCATCCGTGCACGAGAATTCACGGCGGACGAGATGTGCGCCGTCGCGCAGAGGATCGGCGCACTTGCGAACGACTGGAAGATCGCGGCTGCGACATGCGGCGAAACCGCCGACTTCGACCGGTATGGCATCGAGCACAACCGATGTATCGATGACCGTTTGTTGGTGAAGTGTTTTTCGCATGACAGGGAACTGATGGATTTCATCGGGTATGATCCGCAGGGCGAACTGTTCGATACGCGCTCGGATGAGGAAAGGGAGGCATCGGAACAGATACGCCATGCGAGGTTGAAGGACAAAGGGCAGCGCAAGGCTTGCGGATGTATTCTGTCGAAGGACATCGGCGAGTACGACACATGTCCGCACTTGTGCCGATACTGTTACGCCAACGCGAATGATGCGGCGGTGATGGGAAACTGGAATCGGCATCGGAACTGTCCTTATGCGGCGACGATCACGGGAACTTGAATCGCGAACACGGCATTCGAACAAGGGAACACAACCACGGAATTTTCAAGGAGTAAAGTATGGCAGTCGAAATCTGGATCGGAAGCGAATATGACAATACGCATGAAAACGCGATGGCGGGCGAAGCGATCGCCACGCTGTCCAAGGCGTATGCGGAACTGGAAGAGAAATGCCACATCCTCGTCAACTTTCGCATCCCCGGAGATCCGCCAAACCATCCGGGAGAAAAGCCGTATATGTCGGAGATCGATCTCGCGGTTCTCAAGCCCAAGAATCTAATCATCATCGACTTGAAAAACTATCGGGGTGCCATCGAATACGGCGATTCCTGCCACTGGATCTGCCATGCGTCAGACAAAGACGTACCGATTCACGGCGGACGGGAAGGACGCACACCATTTGGACAACTGTGCGATTACAGGCGGCAAATGATCGCGCTCCTGGCACCCAATCGGTCACTGTTCCTGAACCTCAAAAAGCACTCCCATCCCTTCGATTTCCGCCGTTTCGTTTCGGGCATGGTGCTCTTCCCCGACTTCGCAGGAATCGATGATACGCCTCACTTCGAAACGGATTGTACTAGGTGGTTTTCGGTGAAGAGGATGAGCGGACTTGCGGAAGCGGTTTGCGGGCAGTGCGGAGGACGAGATGCGGAACTCGATCCCTTCGAAATGTCGAAGTTCATCACGGATGTCTTGAAGTTGGCTCCCGCGCACATGGTTGGCGGCGTACCGAAGGTCGGAGCCGCACCGCAACCGAAGCCCGTGCAGACGGAGGTGAAAATCGTCACGGTGGAACGCCCCGTGAAAATACGCGTCGAGGTTCCGAAAATCGTGCGTGACGAATTCGGGGCGATTCTGATCGTGTGCGACAGCGACGATCCGAACGCGAAAAAGATCGCGGACATGGGCGACATCTTCCGGCGGCTTGTCGCGCGCGAACGCAAACGCAAGTTCAAGGAGACACAAGTCCGCTCGCTGGGGACAGCGGCGGAACTGCTGCTGAAAGACGATGCCGATTTGACCCGTTGCGCGATCCGCCTCTTCCGATTGAGCGCGGCGGTTCACAACTCGAAAAACCTAGTCGTTTCCAAGGCGGATGTCGAGGAAACCCTCAAAACGCTTTGCCGTGTCGCGGAAAAATTCTGCGGCGAACCAATGCCCGACATCCTGCGCGAGCACTGCGACGCGATCGTTTATCGAGAATCCACAGGTTTACCTCGCCCCGCGCAGGAACCGCTGAAAGCATTCTTCCTGGAGGTCAAATCGGTTGACGCAGAGCAGGGCGTGTTCACGGGTATTTCTCTCGCTGACGAGGCAAGGATGGAACTTGTCGTCAAGCTTCCGGATTTCGCACTTGAAGTCGGCATGGTCGTATGCGCACTCACCCCGAAACGGGACGGAGACGTATGGGAGGCATCGGAGATCGTATTGGAACCGGACTATCTCCTTTCTCCGAAATCGATAGGAGGCGCTTCTGTCTATGCAAGACCGGAACTGCACTTCTGGTTGAATGCCATTCAGGATGATCCAGACGACAAGTACAGGAAACCTGGCAGCGACGACATCACGATGGACGGGCATATCCTGCTCGGAAACTTTGCGAACGCCTGTCTAGCCGAGCGTTGCGCAAGAGGCGGAAAGACGGAACGAGATTTGGTTGGCGATTTCTGCCGGGAGAACGCCGTGGAATTCACCGATGCGAATCCAGACAGAACATGGTTTGAGCAGTGCAAGCAAGAGGAGGCGAATATTTCTCATGTGCTGAATGACACGCTACCGGGAGAGCACGGCATTCAAAATCGCGATTGGCAGATTGAGGCACCGATTTATTCACCGCAGTACGGGCTTTCCGCCCGCGCCGACGCACTCTCGTATGCACCCGACCGTTCCTCTGCCGTCATCTTCGAATTGAAATCGGGGAAATGGGATTGCTTTCGGGGAAACACCCCCCGGAAAGAGCATATCTGTCAGCCTACGTTTTATGGGGATATTCTTGGGTTTAGGTCTGGTCTGAGGCGCGAATCCGTATTCCCGTATTTGTATTACGCCAAAACGATTCAGGCAAACGACTATGCCCCGGAAAGGAAAGGGCAGCTTTTCCTCCGTCCGAATGTGCGGAATCTTTCGCCGGGACAACTGATTCGTTATTTCGTATCCATTCGCAATTCGATCATGATGATTGATCGGTTGGCGCGTTCAGGGGAACTGCGAAACGTGGTGGACAGCCTCTGCACCGATGACTTCCGCAATCCCGCATGGGATGTCACTGGAAAGCTGTGGCGTGAATTCAAGGAACCCGAACTTGTGGCTTTGCTTTCACCTTTCCAGTCCGCTTCCGATCTTGCAAAGCGTTACTTCTATCGAATGTTTCAGTTTGTGGCGGAAGAGAGTTTCGTCACGCGCATCGGCGATGCGGGTGCGGAAATCGGGCGCGGGGGGATTTCCATGTTGTGGCGTCTGCCCGTAGCGAAGCGGCAGGAAACGGGAATGCGGCTTTCCGAACTCGTGCGCCTGCCGCAAGAAGGGGACGAAGATGCCTTGCACCGCATCGTCCGGCTGACCTTCGACACAACCCGCAACTCCTACAACTCCGGATGTTCGATCCGACAAGGCGATGGCGTGGGGCTGTATGCCGATGAGCCGGACTCCAACCTGACGAACAGCGTTGTCTTTGGCGCGTCCGTCGAGAAGATCGCGCCGGGCAGAATCACATTGAAGCTGGATAACCCGCAACCGGTTGCACTCTTCAACTTTGACAAAACGCCGTCTTTTGCCGTCGAGTCGGCGCCCATGAGTGGAATGAGAGACTACAAGGCGCTTTGGCATTTCCTGACGGGCGACGAGCATCGCCAATCGCTTGTGTTGAACACGCAATGTCCGGAGGTGGATCGCGCCGCAACATTGCCCATTCCTCTTGACCGGATGGAACAACGCTATTCCGGCGTGTCGTCATGGCTCGGCGAGGCGTGGCGGGCGAAAGACTGGTATCTTCTCTGGGGACCTCCGGGGACCGGCAAGACCTCGTGCGCCATGCGGGCACTTGTCGATGAGGCGATGGCATCCGTTCCCCGAAAGAGAATTCTTCTTCTCGCCTACACCTACAAAGCCACGGACAAGATCTGCGAGATGTTGGAGAAGCGCATCCAGAAAGGCGGAGAAACGTATTTGCGGATCGGGAACGTCCAAAAATGCGATCCCCAATATCGGTCGAGGATCCCGGAGGAAATGAATCTCGCCAATCGGGAGGCGGTTCGGAAGACGCTGGATCAGACGCGCATTTTTGTGAGTACGGTCTCGACACTTGGTCCGAAACACGCGATTTGTGGACTCGTGCAACATTTTGATCTGGCCATCGTGGATGAAGCGTCGCAACTTCTGGACACGCATGTTCTCCCGCTTTTCTGTGCGCACCGTCAAGACGGTCTGCCGGGACCGCTTGTGGATAAGTTCATCTTGATCGGTGATGACAAACAGCTCCCCGCCGTTGTCCAGCAGAACGGAAAAACCTCGCGCATCGAAGATGAAGAGTTGAAGCGGCTGGGATTCCGCGATTGCCGCGAATCGTTCTTTGCGCGACTGAAGCGGATTGCGGGTGGCAATCCAGAACTGTGCGGATTGTTGGACACGCAATTCCGCATGCATCCGATGATCGCCGACTTCTGCAACGAATTCTTCTACGAGGGAAGACTGAAAAATGGGAATGCACCGTGGCAGACGGCCGGGCTTCCGCCGATCCCTGAAGATGCCAAGCCATTTTCGCGCTATGTCATCGGGTCACGTTTCGGGTTCTTCCCGATTGCGGGAAAATGGGAAATGGGGGGCAAGACCAGCGAAACAGAGGCCAAGACGTGCGTGAACATCATCCGGGTATTGCGTGCGGGGGAGTTTCGTCCGGTCAGAAGAAAAAATCCTGACGATCCCAACAGCGAACGGATCAACCGATACAAACTAGAGGACTTCGGAATCATCGTTCCTTTCCGCAACCAGATTGCCTGTATGCGCGAGTACATCTCGGATATTCTGGGGGCGGAAGCCGATGAGAAAATCGTAGTCGATACCGTGGAACGTTATCAAGGCGGGGAACGCCCCGTCATCATCTTCTCGACAGTCATCACATCGGCGGAGCAAGCCGATTGGATTTCTGCCAAGCGTTATGGCGACGAGGAAGACGAAACGGTTCCCATCGACCGCAAACTGAATGTCGCCATCACCCGTGCCCAGGAACGCTTCTATCTCGTCGGCTGCGAACGGGTTCTCAACAACCTTCGGTGCTACGGAGAGCTTCTGCGGTGGATCAGCGACCATGCCGGCTTCTGCGAGGCCGAGGCGGATGATGATTAAGTACAAGGTTGGGTGTTTAGGCGGTGCGGTGGTTAGGTGGTGAAGGGATCAAAGCGATACAAGGGATCAAAGTGATACAAGCTCGCGCTTTGTCCGGGCCGGGGGCGAAGTCTGGAGTTCGGAGCGGGTGCAATCGATTGGCGACACGCCGCCAGCCCGTTTGCGACTCCGCATGGGCCACGTCCCATTCTTGCGTCCTTGCGGAAAAAATGATATGATAGATTTTCTTTCTCGCCGCACCCGTGGTGCGGTTGCCCGTTGTCGGCCGAGAAAGAAAATGTCAAATGAGGAGTTAGACAATGCAGATCGATTTTGGCGGTGTCATGGAAGACATTGTGACGAGGAAAGAATTCCCCTTGAAAAAGGCGCAGAAGATCCTGAAGGGCAAGACGATTGCCGTGATCGGATACGGTGTTCAAGGACCGGCACAGGCGTTGAACATGCGCGATAACGGCGCGAACGTGATCATCGGCATGCGCAAGTCCAGCAACAACTGGAAGCGCGCGATCAAGGACGGATGGAAACCCGGTGTCACGCTCTTCGAGATCGCCGAGGCCGCCAAGCGCGGCGACATCGTGATGATGTTGAACAGCGATGCTTCCATGAAGCCGGTTTGGAAGACGATCAAGCCTTTCATGACCGCCGGGAAGGCGTTGTACTTCTCGCACGGATTCGGGTATGTGTACAATGACATCACCGGGATCAAGGCGCCGAAGGACGTGGACGTGATCATGGTCGCCCCGAAGGGCAGCGGCCTGAACGTGCGCCGCAACTTCCTGAACGGCGCGGGGATCAACTCCAGCTTCGCCGTGGAGCAGGACGCGACCGGACACGCGATGGAACTCACCCTCGCGCTCGGTATCGTGATCGGGTCCGGCTACCTCTTCCCGACCACCTTCAAGAAGGAAGTGACCTCTGACCTGACCGGCGAGCGCGGCATCCTGATGGGCGCGCTTCAGGGCGTCATGTCCGCGCAGTATAAGACCCTCCGCGCACACGGCCACTCTCCCTCCGAGGCGTTCAACGAGACGATCGAGGAACTCACGCAGTCCCTCATCCGTCTGGTGGACGAAAAGGGAATGGACTGGATGTTCTCGAACTGTTCCGTCACCGCGCAGCGCGGGGCTTTGGACTGGGCGCCGCGTTTCGAAAAGGCGACGAAGCCGGTCTTCGAAGAACTGTACAAGGCCGTCGAGTCTGAGGCGGAGGCCCGCCGCGTGACCCGTCTTGGCAGCCGTCCCGACTACAAGGAGAGGCTGGACGCCGAACTGAAGGCGATGCGCGAATCCGAAATGTGGCGCGCCGGAGCCGCCGTCCGTAGCCTGCGTCCGCACGAGAAGGTGCGGCAGGGTGCCGACAAGGCGGCAGGTACCGCCGGTCGCGCAAACAACTAGCGAAACTGCTCACGCGCCAGCCAGGAAGAGAAAACTCTATCTTGGCTGGTTACGCGTTTTCGGGTACCGTCAGCCATTGAAGTCGAACTTGCAGCGTTTCAGGTCACGGATCGAAACGTAGGCGTTCGGGTGTTCGTTCGACTGCTTTCCGATGACGACGTGATCCAGCACGTAGATGCCGAGCAAATGCGCCCCTTCGATCAGTCGGTCGGTGAGCTGGATGTCTTGCCGCGACGGCGTCGGGTCACCGGACGGATGGTTGTGCGCGAAAGCCACGGCGTAGGCGCTGTTGCGGACGGCGGGACGGAAGACCTCGCGCGGGTTGATCTGGATTCGATCCAGCATCCCGCGCGCAATTTCCCGTACCGGCTCCAAAAGTTTTCCCCTCACGTCGAGGGAGACCAACCAGAAACACTCCTGCGAGAGATCCAGCGCAGTCTGCAGGACCTGACCGTAGATGTCTTCCGCCGTCAGAATCGCATCGGTCTTGCTCCTCGCGTTTTCCTTCAAGATGCGCGCGATGCGGCGGGCGAGTTCCAGAAACGCCGCGACCTCGATATGCTTGACACGCCCGAATCCCTTGATTTGCCACGTGTTCAGTTCCGCCAGCGAGGCGGTGGCGAGTCCGGGCAGTCCGCCCGCGCTGGTCAGAATCTCCCGTGCCAGTTGCACGGCGGTTTTCTGAGGCGTACCGCTTCGAAGGATGATGGCGAGTAAATCTTCGGACGAGAGATGGTCACCACCAAGTGCCTCGAATTTCTCGCGCGGCTGCAGGTCAGGCGGCAGATCTTTCAGTGTCAGGCGAGACTCTTTCGCCGTCTCGGATTCTTCAGTCAAATCGGATGATTTCCGGTCCATATTCCTCCCATGCCCGTTCCACGCGGTCGGCAACCGCTGAAGCCGGTTCGTTTTCCTCCACATCGATCCAAATCGGATCGACCTGGTGACGGAACCAGGTTTCCTGCTTCTTCGCCAGCTGGTTCGTCCGCTGCGCGATTCTCGCCCGCGCGTCGGGAAGCGACATCGTGCCGTCCAGTACGGCGGCAGCCTCCGCATATCCGATCGCCCCTTGCGCGGTACCCGCCCAGACGGGATACCGTTGCCGCAACCGCGCCAGTTCATCCAGCAGCCCGTCGCGGAACATCGCGTCCACGCGACGCGCGATCCGCCTGTGAAGCGCGGACCGTTCGATCCGTAAGACCGGCAGACGCAGCTTCGGTTTGGATAGGCGGCAACTCCCCGCGCCGCTTTCCGCAATTTCCAACGCCCGTATGACGCGGCGCGGATTCATGACATCGTTCCCTAGTTCCTGCCATTTGACGGAATCCACTTCGCGCAAAGTCTCCTGAAGATGCGCCAGTCCCTCCGTCTCCAACATCCGCTGCCAGAACGCGCGCCGCTCGGGATCTGCCTCGGGCGCATCCAGCCCTTCGGCGAGAGCCTTGAAATAAAGCCCCGTACCGCCCGCCACGATCCAGTCTCCACCCTGTGTCATCGCGTGCCTGGCTGCGTCCAACCAAAGCCCGGCGGAAAAAAGTTCAGCGGGCGAAACCAGATCGATTCCCGCATACGGCACGTCGCCCCGCTCTGCCGCCGACGGTTTCGCCGTACCGATGTCCATGCCGCGATATACCAGCATGGAGTCGGCGGAGAGGATCGGGAATCCCCGCTTTTCCGCCAGAATCTGCGCGACCGCGCTCTTTCCCGTCGCGGTTGCCCCAGCCAGTAACCATGCGTGTATCGTCATGCGCACCACGATACCAAAAACAACCCGCCCGGTCAATCCGAGGCGCAAAGCGCAAGGCATAAGGCGCTTTGCACCAGGGTTGGGTGGTTGGGTGGCTAGGTGGTTGGGTGGTTAGGTGGTGGTTGGGTGGTAGCGGGTGGGGCGCTCGTTATCTTGCCTAGAGGTTCCGAACATTCGGGGAAGCGGCACTCTTGTCGCTTCACGGGGTACGGTCGCGACGGGGCGCGCCCCTCCCTATCAGGGTGAGGGAAAGGACAAGCGACGCGCAACACGCGACATGAGGGGCGACATTCAGACTTTGTTTGCCGCTTGAAAAGGAAACAACTACAACAACCGAGAAACAACATGCAGGTGGTCGTCGCGCAACCTCGCGGCGTTTCCCAAGGGCGCGTGTCGGGATGTTGTTGCGCGTGTCTCCTGTCGCTCGTCGCTCGTCATCGTTACATTTCCTCATGCGGAGAACGGGAGGGACGCGCCAGAAGAAAGTGAACCTATATTCCTCTGTTGAGACCTCCCCGCCTCTGTATTTTTTGCCGCAAAGAACGCAAAGATCGCAAAGATGAATATCTGTAAGAAGAAAAGAATGAAATCTCCTCTTCACCATTTGGGTGAGATGGATAAATACA
>JAFSTA010000220.1 GCA_017450695.1 Kiritimatiellia bacterium
GCCGTGGATCGACGAGAACATGAACCCCGACACGGCGGACTGGATTGCGCGCACGCTCCTCATCCAACGCAAGCAGAAGCCCCGCGAGCGCGGCAAGGACTACAACCACTCGACGTTCTGCGACCTGGTGATTTCCGGCCTTGTCGGCTTCGAGCCGGAAGGCGCTGACGGCTTCTCGGTCGATCCGCTCTTCCCTGCGACATGGGACTACTGCATTCTCGACAACCTTCGCTATCGCGGGCACGACGTTTCAATCCGTTGGCATCGCGGGCGTGGTTTGACCGTGAAGGTCGATGGCCGCGAGACCGCGCACAGTCCTACGCTCTCCAAGTTGACCGTCAAAATGCGCAGGTGAGGAGGGGACAAGACTATGAACGAAACGTTTGAGATGGTATTCCGACTTGTACTTGCGGCGGTGCAGGGCGGACTGATCGGCGCGGAGCGCGAATACCGTGGCAAGGTCGCGGGGACGCGTACACACCTGCTTGTGGCGCTTGGATCGGCGTTGATGATGCTCGTGTCGCGGTACGGGTTCGGCGGGCAAGGCGATCCCAGTCGCGTTGCCGCGCAGATTGTTAGCGGCATCGGCTTCATCGGCGCCGGTGCGATCATGGTGGACCGCCATTCGGTGCACGGGCTCACCACGGCTGCCGGAATCTGGGTAGCGGCGGGGATCGGCATGGCGACGGCGGCAGGCCTTTACGTCCTTGCGCTCGCGACGACGGCGCTTTCCCTTATCGGACTCGAGGTGTTCGGCATCCTGCTCTTCAGGGACCGCCGCCGCGCCCGCCGCAACTCCGATACTTCAAAGTCCGTGTAGGAGGTCATGCGCTACAAAAATATCTCCTGTTCCGCTTCGGCGAACTACAGGGGATGTCGATTCTGGACGCGATAAGCAAAACGCAGATGGGCGAGGTGTGCCGGCTTCTGCGGACGACCAATCTTTCCGTCCGCGCGATAGCGGAACAGACCGGCTTCGCAAACGTAAAGTATCTCCCCGAACGCTTCAAGTCCATCGTAGGCTGTTCCATGTCCGCCTACAGGGGAAAATGATATTGCTTGCAAAATCGTGAACGGATCAAAGATCCTCTTCAGGATGTGTTAGCGCAGTTTCAATTCTACGGGGATTGAAGCGTTGATCCAGAACTCGCCAAACAACAACTGTGTCCCCGTCGATCTTGTAGTAGATGTTCTGATGAAAGCGGTTGGCAAGTGCGCGATAGTACCCAAAATGAACTTCAGTGGTTCCCGCGTAATTCACAAGGTTGTCTATCTCGCTGAATATGTAATCCTGAAACCTGACGCCCAAGCCATATTCGATATTGTCATAGAAGCAACGCACCCTGACGATATCTACAATGGCAGATGGTAGGATTGAGACGTTCATCAAAATGCGCCCCTTATGATTTCCTTTGCAGCTTTCCAAGGTATCGGGCGTTCAATTCCGGAAGCCACGCGGGCGGCCGTCTTCTCCAGTTCGTGCTGATGCCATGCTGGAGAAAGGTTGTCCCCAGACGCGGCAAGCGACGACCATAGGTAGTTCATCGTGTCGAACTTCTCGGATGTTGTCATCCTGTCTATTGCTTCAATTACTGCTGGCATGAAGTGTCTCCTTTGATTGAACGGGAAACATTATACCATAAAACCCTATCGCCGTGCGGAATAAACTCCGTTCAACGGGCTCGTTCATTCGGTTGCTGGACAGCTGGGTTTCTGGTGATGGGGAAACGAGAGAGAAACGCCTTTGCCTAAAAGTATTTTTTGCTTGATTATAGGTTGGATGGCGAAAGGGATTTTGGTAAACTATTGGGCAATGGCAAGCAGGTTTTCAAAAACCTTAAGGAGAAAATGAAAGCAAAGACAATCATCTGCGCGGCGATGGCAGCGGCAAGTGTGGTGGCGGGCGCGGCGACGATACTGGCTGCGCCGTTCACCGACAACATGGTACTGCAGCGCGGCATGCGCGTGCCGGTGTGGGGAACGGCCCAGCTGGGCGAGAGCGTAACCGTCTCGTTCGCCGGGCAGACCAAGAGAGGTGTCGCTGGCACAGACGGACGCTGGCGCGTCGATCTCGACCCGATGGTGGCGAGCAAGGAACCTCGCACGCTCGTGATTGGCGAGCGGAAGATCTCCAACGTGCTCGATGGTAGTGAATTATGGTATAATATGCGCACGGCATATAAAAATAAAAGCGCAATGAAAGGCTGAAAATGAAAGAGAAAGTCGTGTGGTTTCGGCGGCAAGGGTGTTTTTGCGGTGTGATGTGTGCGCGCAAAACGGCGGTGTCCGTCATTGTCGCATGCATCGCGCATGTGGCGACGGCGGTTGTCCCTGTTCCCGTCGCCTTTGACGGGAGCGACGTGGTGGCGTCCGTTCCGGCGGGGACGTTGGACGAAACATCCACGCTCTACTTCGTGTGGGATGACGCGGACCGGGGCCCGAAACCTGCGGACTGGCCGGCGGCGAACCGCGTCAAATACGACGTTGGCCGCGACGGAGCGCGGCCCTCCCAATACCGCTTCGCTCGCGGCAGGGTCTCGCCGGGACAGGTGTTCCGCGTAATCGCCACGAGCAAGGTGCGGATTCTGGACGAGGGGGGATGGGTCTATGTGGGGAAGAACCAATACGTCGATACCGGCGTGAAGGCAACGGACGTTTACGGACTCGCGATCAAGTTCCAGTATTCTCCAAACGACTATCAGAAGGCGAATGGCAACGCCTGGGCGTCGCTGATGGGAAGCCTGCCGACCGACGACTTTACCATCGGACGCAAGTCGAACGGGAAAGACGGCGAGTTCTACATGCGCTATCGGGGCGAGTCGCTGAAGGCGGACGGCAAGACAAAGGATTTGGCGTTTACGCTAGGCGACTTGTCGGTGCCGCACACGATCACCATTGCGAACGGCGTGGTGACTCTCGACGGCGGTCGCGGGGCGACCGCCCTACCGGGAGGGACGCAATTTAGGGTCTCCGAGGCGGGTGCGATTGGAGTCAATCACGATGCCGGAACGATTCTGCTCGGCTGTTCGTGGAATGACGACTGCAATCGCGGGCTGTCGGGTCGTTACTGCCACGCGAAGTGGTATTCCGCGCGTCTCGACGACGCGAACGGGAAAGCGATCATGAACCTCGTTCCCGCGAGAAGAGGCGGCGAAGGCGTGCTGTGGGATACGGTTTCGCGCAAGGTGTTCGCCAACGCGGGAACGGGCGCGTTCACGTTCTCCGGAAAGGCGGGCGCGGCGATCAACGGCACGGAGGGCGTGTGCGCCGCATCGTGCGCGGTGGTGGTCGGCAATACGGAGTTCGCGGGCAAGGCGCGCTTCACGCTTTTGACCGACCGCATGGTCCGCTGCGAATGGAGCGAGGACGGTTCGTTTGAGGACCGTCCGAGCCTCACCTTCATCAATCGCGTCCAGCCGCCGGTCAAGCACACGTTCGCGCGCAAGGGAGAGGGTGCAGTGATCACGACGGACAAGATGCGCCTTGAGTGGACGGGCGGCGCATTCAATGAGACGAATCTCGTTGTGAGTGTTGCCAATGTGGAAATGTTGCCAATGGCCAATGCCAATGTTACCAATGAAGGGGACAGGTCAAATTGGAAATTGGGAATTGGAACTGGCAACATTGGCAACAATGGCAACATTAAAAAAGACATGACTTCGATTGCCGTTCTTTCCGAGGACAAGGAGAATCTGCTGGGAACGATGCGTACCATCGACGCACGTTCAAGCATCAAGGATCTGCTCCCGCGCATGGAGAAAGGCGTCCTTTCGCGGCGCGGCGTGGCCGTTGTAGACGACACGAAGAAGCCTCTGTTCGTGAAGGGCGGCGACTACTGGAAAGAATGGGTTGAGGAACGTCCGGTTCGCGAGAAGGGCGCGTACCGCGATTTGACGGTATTTGCGTATGGGCACGACTACAAGGGGTGCCTCGGCGACTACGTGAAGGTGGCGGGACGCATTCCGTTGCCGCCGCGGTGGGCGTTCGGCTACTGGTGGAGCCGGTTCTGGAACGACACGGAGTCCGACTACCGCCAGGTCGTGCGCGAGATGAACTCCGTCGGAATCCCGGTGGACGTGTGCGTGATCGAAATGTACTGGCACGAGAACTGGGGCATCGCCGAGCGTCCCGACATCATACAGCCGAAAGGCGGGCAGATGTGGGGCTGGGGCGGCTACACGTGGAACCGCCGCTACTTCCCCGACCCGGCGAAGATGTTCCGCTTCCTGCACGACGAGGGACTGCATGCGCCGCTCAACATGCACCCCGCCTGCGGCATCCCGGAATGCGAAGACGTCTATCCGCGCTTCGCGAAGGACTACGGCTGGAAGGGCAAGGGCGTGATTCCGTTCCGCGGCGACGAGGAGCGCTGGGCGGAGGTCTATTTCAAGGACGTCATCGAGCCCTTGGAGGCGCTGGGCGTGGATTGCTTCTGGCTTGACTGGCAACAGTGGCTGATGGCGAAGGGCAAGCCCACGTTGAACAACACCTTCTGGCTCAACCACCTCTTCGCCACGCACGATGCGGCGCGCGTGCGGCCGGGCGGCGGCGCGAAGCGTCCGATCATCTACCACCGCTGGGGCGGACTCGGCTCGCACCGCTACCAGATCGGCTTCTCCGGCGATGGCGAGAGCTCGTGGCGGATGCTGGAGGCAATCCCGTGGTTCACCGCCACCGCGTCGAACGTTGGCTACGGCTACTGGGGACACGACCTCGGTGGACACAACCGTCCGCAGTTCAAGCGGGAGGAAAACGGCGAACTCCTCACGCGCTGGATGCAGTGCGGCGTGTTCACGCCGATCTTCCGCACCCACCCGTCCAAGGATTCCCTTGCCGATCGCCGTCCGTGGAAGTACGCCGACCACTTCTTCATCCTCCGCGAGGCGTACCGTCTGCGCTACCGTCTTGCGCCCTACATCTACACCGCCGCACGCCAGGCGTACGACACGGGTGTGTGCCTGTGCCGTCCGATGTACTATGACTGGCCGGAGGAGAATGCCGCATACGATTCCATCAACCAGTATATGTTCGGCGACGA
>JAFSTA010000221.1 GCA_017450695.1 Kiritimatiellia bacterium
GCCGGGAAACGGAAAAGCAGGAAGGCCGCCTTCCTGTGGCAGATCGATCCGGATAAGTGCATTCAGTGCGGCAAATGCGAGACCGCCTGCGTCCTGGAACACTCCGCCGTGAAGTGCGTCCACCAGTACGCCGCTTGCGGGTACTGTCTCTTCTGCAGCGGGTATTATCAAGACAAGCGGGTCAAGTTCGACACCGCAGCCGAAAATCTGCGCTGTCCGACTGACGCCATCAAGCGCAAGTACATTGAAGACCCCTATTTCGAATACACCATCGATGAATCGGCGTGCATTGGATGCGGCCGGTGCGTGAAGGGGTGCGCGGCGTATGGGAACGGGTCGCTCTTTCTCCAAATCCGGCAGGAACTCTGCAAGCAGTGCAACCAATGCCGCATCGCCGAAATCTGTCCCTCCCATGCGGTCGTCCGCGTGCCCGCCGATCAGCCTTACATCTTCAAGCGTCCGCCGGAGGTGAAGACATGATTCCCTTTCTGGCTCAAGCCCGCTTCCCCGCGCCTGAGTTCGATAACTATACCGTCCCGCAGCTTCAACTGGAAACGTTGGTCCGGGATCCGATCATTTGGCGGGTGAGTGCCCTGTTGGTTTTTCTCGTGGTGTCCGGTCTCTGTTTTTACCGGTGGCGTTCTTCGAAGGCGATGCGCCTCCTTGCGCTTGCGGGGGTCGTGATTTTCGGTTTCATCTTCACCGCCTGTCCATGCCCCGTCGGGATGTTCCAGAATCTGCTCTCCGCCTTTGTCCACGGCCAGCCGTTGGGGTACGGGTTGCTTCTTCTGTTTGCGATTCCCCTCGCTGCCGCTCTCCTGTTCGGACGGCTTTTCTGCGCGGGGGCCTGTCCGCTGGGCGCCGTTCAGGAGTTGTTGCTTTGGAAACCGATTCGGATTCCGGTGTCGGTTGACCGCGCCTTGCGTTTTATTCCAATCGCGTTCTTTCTCCTGGTCGTGGTTGCCGTCGTGGCGGGCATGGCCTTTCCGCTCTGTTCGCTTGATCCCTATCTGCCGCTTTTCCTGTGGAGTTGCTCCATCCCCACCGTCGCCTTTCTCGTGCTGGGACTGTTCGTCTCCCGCCCGTTTTGCCGTTACGTTTGCCCCTACGGGGTTTTGCTGAGGCTCTTCTCTTTGGTCTCCTGGAAAACGCCTGCGGTAACTGCCCAAACCTGCATCACCTGTCGGCTGTGCGAACAGGGGTGTCCGAACGGCGCCATCCTCCCGCCCGAAAGCGCGCCGACGTCCGAGACGCAGGCGCGCGGCGTACGGCGGCTTTCCCGGCTGATTGCCGCCGTGCCGCTTGCGCTCTGCTTAGGTGGTGTCCTCGGCTGGATCGCGGCGCCGGTGATCAGCGCGGCCCATCCCGACGTCCGTTTGCTGGCCGATATCGAGGCACAGAGGACGAGCGACGCGGTCGAGGCGTTCGAGGCCTCAGGCACACCGCTGGCCCAACTCCAAAACGAAGTCGCGCAGACCCGACACGTTTTCGATTGGGGAATGCCGTTGGCGGGCGTCCTTCTGGCGGGTGCGGTGATGGCCGAACTGATCGCTCAAGCCCGCCGCCGCAGGGAATCCAGCTCCTACACGATTGACCAGTCGCTCTGTTACTGCTGTGGACGTTGCTATGCGGCGTGTCCGCTGAACCGCAAACGCGACGCGAGAAAGGGGACTGCCACATGAACAACCACGCGATGCGTTCAACCTTCCGTTTCCTCCAAAGAGTCGCCGTCATCTTTTTGATCTGCCTGGGCGTGCACATGCTCCATGACGCCGTTCGGGGCGATCATGTCCTTACGGCGGGACACGAACAGCTGGAGTTGCTGAAGCAGCAGGACATGTCCAACCCGAAACTCGCCGCGCTCGCCCGCGAAATGGATTTCATCTACC
>JAFSTA010000222.1 GCA_017450695.1 Kiritimatiellia bacterium
GCGGCTCGTCAATTTAACCATTTAACCTAATCTCGTTTGGGTTCTCACGCAGAGCCGCTGAGTACGCAGAGAAAGTGCCCAAAACAGAAGCTTTTCGATCCCCCAGCACACGCGTTACGACAGAAAACGAATTTACCCAACTGGCGAAAGTCCGTCTTGTTCTGGAGAGCCGTTCTTCTTCCTGGTTCCGCCTGTTTTCTTTGTGACCTTTGCGTTCTTTGTGGCTGAAACCGAATTTCACCAGAGGATTCTAGTGTGGTTTAATCGCCTCCTTCGGAGGCTTTCAATCGACCATTCTCTCATCGGGGAAGCGACACTCTTGTTGGTAATGTATTCCTCGTCCCTCCCGAAAAGGGGGGGACAGTTACGGGGTTGAAAGTCTGCCGCGTACTGTAGTATGATACGGAACAGCAGGTGGCCGGTAACCACTTGCCGTGCGCATGGGAGACGTTCGGAAAGCGACATGAGTCAAGCCGCGAGGCCCACACTCGACATCTTGTTTGAACACCGGCGGAAACCACCTGCTTGGGGCGAAAGACCCCGGATACTTGTTTGCAACCTCGCTTCTCGGTTGAGGGTGGAACAAGAGAGATCAACGCGATCGACGGGATCGAAGGGATTTAGCCGTCCCGCATATCCCTTCTTCTCAGCTAAGTCAACTTAGGGGCGCCAGCCCCATTTAGGCCCGCAGAGGCACTTAAGCGGCGTAGCCGCCACTTATCTACCTTTCAGCTTCTCAGTTGGCGGCGTCAGCCGCCCCCGCCTCCTCGCCCCCTTGATTAGGCTTGTCACCCCCTTCTGCTTTTTCTATAATATCGCTTTCGAATTTCGTTGAGAGAATGCGTATGAAACAGATTGGTGTTGGACTGTTGGGATTTGGGACGGTTGGTGCCGGCGTGGTGGACGGATTGTGCAGAAACCGCGAGGTCATGTCACAACGTCTCGGCGTGGATGTGGTATTGCGGAAAATCGCGGACCTGGACACGACGTCCGACCGCGGGGTCAAGGTCGCCCCCGGCATGTTGACGTCGGATGCGATGTCCGTCATCCACGATCCGGAAATTCAGATCATCGTCGAGCTGATCGGCGGCACGACGGTTTCCCGCACGTTCATTCTGGAAGCGCTCAACAGCGGCAAGTCTGTCGTGACGGCGAACAAGAAACTGCTCGCCGAATACGGGCAGGAGATTTTCGACGCGGCTGAGAAGAACCGGGTTGACATCTATTTCGGCGCCAGCGTCGGCGGCGGCATTCCGATTATCCGCGTGTTGCGCGAAGGGCTCGCCGGAAACGAGATTGAAACAATCCACGGAATCCTCAACGGGACATGCAACTACATCCTGACGCGGATGGAGAACGAGGGAGCGGCGTTTGACGAAGTGCTGAAGGCTGCCCAAGACGCGGGATATGCCGAGGCGAATCCGAGTCTGGATATCGACGGGTTCGACACGGCCCACAAGGCGGTGATTCTCGCCTCTCTCGCATACGGGTTCCACGTGCCGTTGAACGAGGTGCGGGTGGAAGGAATCCGTAACTTGGAAGGGATAGACGTCAAGTACGCCAAGGAATTCGGATACCGCATCAAGTTGCTGGCGGCGATTCGGCGGGACGGGGACGAAATCGAGATCGGGGTGCATCCCACGCTGGTGTCGATGAACCACATGCTCGCCTCCGTCAATGACGTTTTCAACGCGGCGATGGTACACGGGGATCTCAGCGGGGACACGCTGTATTACGGACGCGGGGCCGGACGCGCGCCGACCGCCAGTACGGTGATCGGCGATATTGGCGATATCGCGCGCAACCTTTCGACGGGAATACCCCGTTACAGCCGCGCGATCAACACGGTCAACTCGACGAAGTTCCGCATCCGTAATGCGGACGAGATCAGCAGCAAATTCTACGTCCGGCTCATGGTTCGCGACCGCGCGGGATCCCTCGGAATCATGACGAACGCATTCGGGAAACACGGGGTCAGCATCCGGGCGGCAACGCAGAAGGAAACCGACGAGGAGTTCCCCGGCTATGTGCCGGTAGTATTCCTGACGCATCGCGCCACGCACGCGGCCATCACCGCCGCGCTCGCCGAAATCACCCGTTCGGACGTGATCAACGCCGAGCCGGTTTTGCTGCGTGTCCTGTAAACAAAGGAAGAGAATGAAAGTTTGCAAGTTCGGTGGGTCGTCCGTTGCGGACGCGGAACAAGTCACGAAAATCGTCAACATTGTGCTTTCGGATCCGGAACGCCGTATCGTGGTCGTCTCCGCCCCCGGAAAACGTAACAAGACGGACACCAAGGTCACGGATCTGCTGATCGCCTGCGCGGAGTGCGCGTTGGCGGGCACGGACTACGAAAGCGTTCTCCAGGCGATCATCACCCGGTACGCCGAAATCCAGAAAGATCTGAACCTCCCCGGTGAGATCATCGCGGAAATCGAACGCGACCTCCGATCAAGGATCGACGGCGACAAGTCGGATCGCGGCATCTTTCTCGACAGCATGAAGGCGGCGGGCGAGGACAACAGCGCCAAGCTGGTCGCACAGGCGTTTCTCGCGCGTGGCGTACAGGCCGTGTACCTGAATCCGCGCGACGCCGGTTTGCTGATGACGAGCGATTTCGGGAACGCGCAACTGCTTGACGAATCCTACGCCAATCTGGCCACGTCGCTAAAGCGTGAAGAACTGGTCATCTTTCCCGGATTCTTCGGGTACACGAAAGAAGGGAAGGTCGCGACCTTCCCGCGCGGCGGGTCTGACATCACCGGTTCCATCCTGGCGGCCGCGATCAAGGCGGATGTCTATGAGAACTTCACGGACGTGGATTCCGTCTATCCGGTTGACCCGCGTCTCGTCCCTTCGGTGAAGCGCGGAATCTCGGTGATGACCTATCGCGAGATGCGCGAACTCTCCTACGCGGGATTCGGCGTGTTCAATGACGAGGCCGTCTTCCCTGCCGTCAAGGCGGGCATTCCGATCAATGTGCGGAATACGAACCATCCCGACGCCCCCGGCACCATGATCGTGCAGTCGCGGCGTGTCATCCCCGGCGGCGTGGTCGGTATCGCCAGCAGCGATGGCTTCTGCAATCTTTTCGTCGATAAGTACATGATGAACCGCGAAGTCGGGTTCGGACGTCGGCTTCTCCAGATTCTGGAGGAGGAGGGCGTCGCCTACGAACACATGCCGTCCGGCATTGACAACGTTTCGGTAGTCATGCGTGAGAAGTATTTCGATCCGGTGCGTGAAGCGCGAGTTCTCAAGCACATCAAAAGCGCGTTGAATCCAGACGCCCTCGTCGTGGAGCGTGGCTATTCGCTGATCATGCTGGTCGGTGAAGGTCTGATCTATACGGTCGGGATGATGGCAAAGGCCGCGAAAGCACTTGCCGACGCGGGTGTGAACATCGAGATGATCAATCAGGGCTCCTCCGAAATCAGCATCATGTTCGGTGTCCGCAATGAATTTCGCGCGAAGGCCGTCCTAGCCCTTTACCACGCCTTCTTCACTGAATAGCCACATAGGGAAATCCATCATGGCCGTGCAATTCGAAGAAACAAACCTTCCAGGCGTCATTCTCTGCAAGCCCCAGTCATTCGGTGATGACCGTGGATTCTTCATGGAGTTCTACCATGCGCAAAAGTACTTCAACGGCGGAATCCACGTCTCCTTCGTGCAGGACAACCGTTCCCGTTCGGTGAAAAACGTTTTACGCGGATTGCACTTCCAACGGCAGCAACCGCAGGCGAAACTGGTCAGTTGCACACGCGGACGAATCTTTGACGTGGCGGTGGACATCCGCAAGGATTCCCCTACTTTCAGGCAATGGTACGGATGCGAGTTAAACGAGGAAAACCACTTCCAGTTGTTTATCCCGCGTGGATTCGCGCACGGGTTCTGCGTACTGAGCGATGTCGCGGAAATCTTCTACAAGTGCGATGACTTCTATCTGGGAACGGATGACTGCGGCATCGCATGGAACGATCCGGACATCGCCGTCCAGTGGCCGCTGACAGAACCGCCCATCCTCTCCGCCAAAGACCAGGCCCGCCCCCTCCTTCGCGACCTGTCCGAGCTGCCGCCCCTGTAACGGCTCTGAGCCGGTTACGCGTGACGGGGCGCGCCCCTTCCCTTCGGGAAAGTTAAATCGCTGCGCTTGAAATGGTGAAATGGTTAAACTGACGTGCCGACGGACGCGACGGGGCGCGTCCAACAACACTCTGATAAGCGACTACTCGCCCGATTTCAAGCCTCCGAAGGAGGCGATTGAACCATTTCACTTACTCCAGGGGCGCGGCCCCATTTAGACCGCAGGGCCACTTAGGCGGCACAGCCGCCACTTATTCCCTCCCCGCTTCTCAGCCTCTCGCCTAACCGGCTTAACGCGCTTTCCCAGCCAACTCATAGATTCTTGAACTCTCGCCTTGTCACGCGGCGTTCAAAACGATAGACTAATTTCGTTTGAGGAGAAACCATGTTCTCCCGGAAAGAAAGGTTTTGAATGATGCAGACTGATTCGATTGAACTGTTGAAACAACTGGTCGCTCTACCCACGCCGTCGGGCTTTGAGTATCCGGGAATGGAATTGCTTGGCAAATCCCTGCGGCAGGCTGGGGTACCCGACATTCAGATCGACTGCCACGGAAATCTGACCGCCATACTCAACAAGGACGCCCCCCTTCGCGTCATGCTGGAAGGACATTGCGACGAAATCGGTTTCATGGTGCAGCACATCGACGACAACGGCTTTCTGTACATGTGCCCGTTGGGCGGCGTAACGATCCAGACCGTCGCCTCGGAACGAATCGTAATCAAAGGGAAGAACGGTCCCGTCTATGGTGTCTTCGGAGTCCGCCCCCCGCACCTGATGACGCAGGAGGAACGCAAGAAAGTCGCACCGGAAAACCTCCAGAAAATCGCCGTTGACATCGGCGCGAAAAGCAAGGAGGATGCCCTGCGGTACGTGGAGCTGGGAAGTCCGGCCGTGATCGATTCCGGCTGGCACCAGCTGACGAACAACCGCGTCGCCTGCCGCGGATTCGACAATCGCGTCGGCGCGTTCATCGTCACCGAAACCGCCCGCCGTCTGGCGTCGCAACCGTTGAATGTCGCGCTCTACACGGTGGCAAGCGTGCAGGAAGAGGTGGGGCTGATCGGCGGATACACCACCGCCCACGACATCCAGCCCCACATCGGCATCTGCGTAGATGTCACCCACGCATCGGATGCGACACCAGATGACCGGAAAGCGGTCGGAGACATCCGTCTTGGCAACGGTCCCGTGCTCGGGATCGGGCCGACCTATCACCGTGTACTCCGCGACCGGATTGAGGCGGCGGCGGCAGCTATCGAGGTTCCCCTCCAGAAGCAGGTTCGCTCGCGCGGCACCGGCACCTGCGCCTACGCGATGCGGTTGACGGATTCGGGGGCGGCCGTCGCACAGGTCAGCATTCCCCTGCGTTACATGCACAGTCCAGTCGAGGTGATCTCACTGGACGATGCACTCCATGTTGTCGATGTCCTGGTCGAGACGATTCGAAATTTGCCGGCGGAACTCGACCTGCGCCCCCCACAGGTGTAATTCAACGTGGACACCGACCCAAAACCAGACGGGAATCCATCCCCCTTCCCGTTGATTTACCTGATCGACCGGCTGGTTCCGAGCGAAACGTTTATTTGGCGTGAGGTGGAACAATTGCGCCGCCGTGACTGGCATCTGTACACCTGGACGCTGAAGGGCGGCAACTCCCCTCTTCCGTTCTCGTCCCGAAACTGCCTCGCGGGACTCCGCTGGCGGTTCTTTCGAATCGCGAGCAAGAGAATTTCAAGCGAACTCTTTCGCAATCCCGTTTCCGCCCTGCGGATACTGCACCGACTGCCGCAAGCGGCCACGCTTGTCGGGAAAACGTTGCAGGACGACTGCCAGCTCATCCATGCGGAATTTGCGGGAATCACGGCAGACCTCGCGGGAATCGCGGCGGAAACATTGCGAATCCCCTGGAGCTGCGCGGTCCACGCGCACGATGTCTTCACGAGAACCCCACGCCAAATCTGGAGACGTCTGCGGACAGCAGTCCGGATTGTCGCCTGTTCCCATCAGGCCGCCCGCCGCGTACTCGAAGCGGGGTACCCGGCGGACCAGATCGATGTCATCCATCACGGATTGCGCCTGAACGATTTCTGCTTTGACTCCTTCTTGCGTGAGCGGACTTTCTTCACCGCCTGCCGCCTCTCCCCGAAAAAAGGAATTGACACCTTGCTCCAATCCTGTCGAATCCTTCAGGATCGGGGACGGGAATTTTCCTGCGTCATTGCCGGGGACGGTCCGCTGCAAAGTCAACTTGAACAGCTCCGCAACCGTCTCGGACTGCGGGAGACTGTCGAGTTTATCGGCTGGCAGTCGCAGGAGTCGATCCGTTTCCGCATCCAAGACGCGACCCTGCTGATTCTTCCCTCGCGTCGAACGAAAGACGGGGACCGCGACGGCATCGCCAATATCCTCGTCGAATCGATGGCGCTGGGGACACCGGTACTCACCACGACGGCAGGCGCCGCTGGCGAGCTAATCACTGATGAAGAGACCGGCTTCCTCGTTCCCCCGGACAATCCTGAAAAACTTGCCGAAAGAATGGAGCGAGCCTTGCTTCATCCCGAATCCCTCCAGCCGCTAATCCGAAAGGCGCGGCAAACCATCGAAGACCGCTTCGACGGACACCGCAATGTCCAGGCACTCGAAACCTTCTTCCACCGTTGTCTCGGCAAGGCGGGATGCACCGCACGCACCGCCTACAGCTCCGAATCCTGAGCCTGAAGGAGGTATGCCCGCCGCCCGGAATGTACAGGAGGGGCAAGTCTTGTTTCGTTTCACGCGAGGCCGCATGAGATGGGACAAGTGGGACGAATGGGGCAGCTGGGACGGGTGCCGCTTGTCGCGCATCGCACGTCTCACGCAGTGAGCGGTCGCGCCCCGTCGCGACCGCAATGTTGAACACGCTGAACACGCATAACCTGCCAATTGACAGGCAACGTAATTGCTTTCGCTACGGGGGAGTCTTGGAGTTTCGGAGATGGGGTACTCTTCTCCAAGCCTCCCAAACTCCCGGTACCGAAAGGAACGGTGATCTGCGGCATGGGGGCATTGGCGAACAAGGGTAAGTTTCTCCCGTTCTTCGCGAGGAAAAAGACAAGCGGCAGGTGGTACGCGACACGTACAGCGACATTCCTTTATTTGTCATTTGAAACGGAAACAACTCGGGCAACGGATAAACAACACGCTGGCGGTCGTCGCGCAACATCGCGACGGTTCGTTTCCGGCTCGCGGTTGCGAGCCGTCCATCCTTTAACCATTTAACCTAAATTCCGCTGTTGGACACATTGAAAAGCCACGGAACACACGGAAAATCATCCGTTTCTTGGAACGGCGATTCCGTAAGTTCCGTGTATTCCGTGGTGAATCATGGCGCTTTGGAATTTTTCAGACTTTCACCATTTGCGTGAATCCGTTTTCTGTCGTAACCTGTGTGCGGGGGAATCGAAAAGCCTCTGTTTTCGGCACTTTCTCTGCGTACTCTGCGGTCTCAGCGGCTCTGCGTGAGAACCCAAACGAGCCATCTAGGTTTAAACTATTTGTCTATTGACTGGTGCGACGCGCCCCCGAATTTTTCGTCTGTTTTCTTTTCCCAATCCGTGCTATACTGACTTCAATGAAGCAAGACGAAATAGAGAAATGGGGATTCCGGCTGGAAGACAAATTGGGAGAAACTCAATTTACGGAAGTCTATCGCGCCGTACAGCTCTCCCTCAACCGCCCGGTTCAGGTGCAGATTCTCAAAGCGGATCTCGCATCCGATGCGAGTGTTGTCCGATATTTCCTCGGCATCGCACGGTTGCTCGCCCGCGTGAAAAACCCATACGTGATTTCGATTTTTGATATCATTTCGGACACGAGCCGTCCCTGTGTGATACTGGAGAGCTTGGACGGAATGACCGCACGCGAGTTCATCCGCCAGAACGGTCCGCTTTCCCGAAAGGACGGGTTGCGGATGGCCGCCTCGATCGCAAACGGAATCGCCCAGTTGTGGGATACGTACCACCTTGTGATCGGCACCCTTTCCCTGGACGGCATTTGCATCACGGCATCCGGGGATTGCAAAATCACGGAACTTTTCCAGTCTGAGCAGGCTGATTCAGGCGATGGCCTTGCCACCTACACGGACATGAGAAAGTTCGGTGTCCTGGTCGAGCAACTTCTCTCCGATGAGAAGACGCCCCTTTCGGATGACATACGGCAAATCGTCAACCGGCTTTGCTCGGTCGATCCCACCGCTTGCTTCCCATCTTGGCAGGAAGTGCAGCAAGCCTTGCGGCAACTGGCCGTATCCAATCCAGAGCCATCCGCACCGGTTTCCAAAATCCGGCTGCACCGGAAGGAATCCGTTGTTCCCGAAGCGAAGGAATTTCAGGACAAGTCGCTGATTTCAGAGAACAATCAACAGATCCACCGGGAAAAACTCCGCACGCAACTTTATTTGTGGGCAGCGCTCTGTGCTTGGTTTGCTGTCCTTTTTTGGCTCCGTGCGTTCCATTCGACAAAGCAAGTGCGCTCCATGGCGACAACCCTGACGACCAGTGTCCGCGACTCCTTCGGAATCGCTACGCCCACGCCGTTGTCGGACACGGAGACACCGACCGTTGCGAATCCGCAACAGGCGGATGACGCGGTCGGAATGCAGGATGCAGATGACACAAAAGCGACAACTCCCCCCGCACCGGCTTCGACCTCCACGGCTGCAGCCACGTCCCCAAGCGCTATGACGGAAGGGAGCACGGACATTCCATCCTCCGTCCAACACGCCTGGGCAAAGGCATTCCGCACAAACGGCGTGACGGGACTGCGAAAAGCCATTTCGGAAACAACCGAAGACTTTTCCGGAAAGGCCGCACTCTCCACATTCATGGCATCGGTTCCAGACTGGCAAACGCTCGTAGCGGAAGGATTGGAATCCACCATCGGGAAACAACTTATCATCCCGTTCAAGGGACAAAAACGGGAAGTGACTCTTCGTGCCATCAGTCACGACAAGATGCACTTCGAATACAACGGACGCGGTGCCGAACTGCCGCTCTCCCAATTCGATGCCAACCTGCTGCTCTCTTGGATGAAGCGCCCGAATAACGCAAAAGAAGCGCTCGTGTGGTGTTCCCTGCTGCTCCGTTCCGACCGCGCCGACGAAGCGCAGAAATTGGCCGCGAAGTGTCCGGTCCTCCAATCCGTCATTCTGACCGCCGCGCAAGAGTAGGCGGCGGACGAACCTTGAACTGATAGGCAGGAGTGCAGCTTCTCCGAACACCATTGCCTCTCAGCCTTTCAGCTTCCCCGCTTTTCAACTGGTGGCGTCAGCCACCCTTTGCACCTTCAGCGGATCTGCGCGCCCCCCCCTCACCGGGGAATCCGGGTCGAGCTTGCAAACAAACGAAAAGCTCGTGAAATTTGTATTTCACCGAGGGCATTTGTTTTGCTAGACTATTTTTTCGCAAGGACGATGAGCTTATGAAAATTCATGAATTAGCGGAGTTGTTGAATCAGGACCTTCAATGTGGTGGTAGCCCGTTATTTGAGATGCTTTCCAAATTCGGGAAACGTGCCTATTTCCCCTCCAAAGGAATTCTCGGACAGAGCGCGGAAGCGCGCGGCAAGGAAATCAATGCCACGATCGGCACGGCGTTGGAAGACGATGGAACCCCTCTCTGTCTCGAATGCGTCACCAAAACAACCAACCTTCCGAAAAACGCGCTTCTCTACAGTCCGAGTTCAGGACTCAAAGATCTTCGAGAACGCTGGCTTGCCCTAGAGCTGGAGAAGAACCCGTCACTTCAGGGAAAGCCGATTTCCCTGCCGGTCGTCACCCATGCGTTGACGCACGGGCTGAGCGTGGCGGGAAGGCTCTTCCTCGATTCGACCGATGCGGTGATTACGCCGGATCTCTATTGGGACAACTACGAGCTGGTCTTCTGCGAAGCGACCGGGGCACGGCTCAAGACCTTCCCGATGTTTGATGAGCACGGCGCGTTCCATGTCGCAGAAATGGAAAAACTGTTGCTCGCCCCCGGCGATAAGAAGGTGCTTCTGCTGAACTTCCCGAACAACCCGACCGGCTACACCGCAACCGAGGCCGACGCGGTAAAAATCCGCAAGGCCATCCTCAAGGCCGCCCGTGCGGGCAAACGAATCGTCGTGTTTCTCGATGACGCTTACTTCGGGCTTGTCTATGAGGCGGGGGTCTGCAAAGAATCCCTCTTCGCCTCCCTGTGCGACCTCCATCGGAATGTTCTGGCGGTGAAGCTGGACGGCGCAACCAAGGAAGATTACGTCTGGGGCGTCCGCGTCGGGTTTATCACCTTCGGGGCGAAAGGGATGAAACCGGCCCAGTACAAGGCGCTGGAGCAAAAAGCGGCGGGTGTCGTACGCGGCACGATCTCGAACCCGACCAACATCGGTCAAAAGATTCTTCTAGCCGCCTACACCGATCCGGAATATCTTCGACAGAAACACGCAAAGTTTGAAACGCTCCAGAAACGCTACCAGAAAATCCGTTCGATTTTTGCGGCGCACCCTGAATACTCGGACTCGTTCCGCATCATGCCTTTCAACAGTGGTTACTTCATGTGTGTCAAGCCGATCGGTGTACCTCCAGAAGCGGTTCGGCAACAACTCCTCGCCCGGTATAGTACAGGCGTGATCGTCCTCTCCGGCTTGATCCGCTTGGCATTTTCATCCGTCCCGTTTGCAAAGCTGGAACAGCTCTACGCAAACATCCATGCCGCAATTCAGGATTTGCGCGCGAAATAACGCACACGACCTTCCAACAACACGGAGAATCAACATGAAATTGACATCGAACGCAACGAGTTTTCTAGTGACCTGCCTGTCGGCAACCCTGTTCTCCGGATTCCTGTCCGCACAGGCGGAGACGGTACGTGTCTTGTCGTACAATGTGCAGGACTGTTTTAACTTGGGACGCAAGGATCAGAATGTGGAGCGTACGGCAGCGGTCATCCGCAAGCTCGCACCAGATGTCGCCGGTATTCAAGAACTCGACAGAAGCACCAAGCGTTCGAAAGGACATGACATCGCCGGAGAACTCGCCGAAAAGACGGGCATGGAACTTTCCTATGGCAAAACGATTGATTACCAAGGCGGTGCGTACGGCATCGGTATCCTCTCCAAGAATAAGCCGATCCGCGCCTACACAGTTCCCCTTCCCGGTAAGGAAGAGAAACGTGCATTGCAGGTTGCCGAGTTCGAAACCTACGTCTTTTTCTGCACACACCTCTCCCTGACGAAAGCCAGCCAAATCGAGAGCGTCCCCCTGATCAATGCGGAGGCCGGAAAATTCAGCAAGCCGATTATTCTGGTGGGTGACTTCAACGCCTACCCCAACTCCCCAACGATTCAGGAATTCCGCAAGACCTGGAAACAGGCAAGCGCAAACGGGTTCACCTTCCCCGCCAACAACCCGGCCTACCAGATCGACTACATCTTCCTCCACACGGACAAGCCCTTCCGGGCAGAGAAGGCCGCGATTATCGAGGAACCGTCCACCTCCGACCACCGTCCGATCTCCGTCGAACTGACGTGGTAAGGCGGCGGGTAAGTGGATTGTTCGGGGAAGCGACACTCTTGTCGCTTCACACCACAAAGGAACGCGTAAGCTCGCGTTCCACTACAGCGGACGCGACAAGTCGCGTCCCTCACGATTCAGGCAACGAGGACGGCGACTAGTTCTCCGCGTCTCCGTGTCTCTGCGTAAGAATCAGTTGGCAGGTTTCACGTCCGCACCGCGTGAAGCGGCAGGAGTGCCGCTTTCCCGAATGTTCCGCGCAGAACCGCGGCGTGAAAAATGCCGACAACGCCGCAAATCCATATTCCTTTCGGTTCTGGGAGTATGGGAGGCTTGGAGAAGAACAGCCCTGTCTCCGAAACTCCGAGATTCCCCGCAGCGAAAGCAAGTTTCGTCCCGCCGAAACGGACACGACGGGGCGTGTCCCTCCCGGACGCTGCGTGCCAGCGTGCTATAAGCAATGCGGACGCGACGGGGCGCG
The DNA here is from genome assembly GCA_017450695.1 of Kiritimatiellia bacterium. Taxonomy (GTDB): domain Bacteria; phylum Verrucomicrobiota; class Kiritimatiellia; order RFP12; family UBA1067; genus RGIG8368. The sequence continues at coordinate 12,100 of JAFSTA010000222.1, forward strand.
TCGCTCCCGCGAAAGCCGACGGCGAGGGCGCCGTCGCTCCGCAGCTGACGCACCTGTCGCGTGTCCCTTGCCTCTCAGTTTCCCCGCTTCTCAGCTTCTCAGCTTCCCCGCTTCTCAGCCTCTCAGCTAACGCGAAGCGCCCCTTCGCGCCTAAGTCAACTTAGGGGCGGCAGCCCCATTTAAGCCCGCAGGCCCCACTTAGGCGGCGCAGCCGCCACTTATCTGCCACCCTGCTTCTCAACTTCCCGGCTTAACGCACTACACGGGCTTATTTTCCGGTTTCTCCACGTGCATCGGAAGTAGCAGTTTGAGAGTCCTCCAGCATCTTCGCCAGTTTTTTCTGCGCGTCCGGATACCCCTGCGCGGCAGATTTCCGGCACCATGCGATCGCCTCGGCAAGATCCTTGGCGACGCCAAGTCCATCGGCATACATCTCCGCCATATTATACTGACCGACCTTGTCGCCCTGTTCGGCAGCCTTGCGGTACCATTTCACGGCCTCAACATAGTCGCGCTTGACTCCCCTCGCATAGTGGTACATCCATCCCAAGTCCACCAGTGCGCTTATGTTGTTTTGCTCAGCCGCGAGCCGAAACCACTTCACAGCCTCCGCATCGTTCCGTTTCACCCCAATCCCGTCCCGATACAGCACACCAAGATTGTGCTGGGCGAAATCATTGCCCTTCTCCGCCGCACTCCGATAACATTTCAAGGCTTCGGCATAGTCCTTCTGTACCCCTTTGCCGGTTTGATACAAAATCCCCAAATTCACCAATGCTGACGCATCGCCCTGTTCGGCGGCCTTCCGATACCATTTCGCAGCCTTGGCATAGTCACGCTTGACACCCATCCCATTATCGTACATCCACCCCAAATTCAATTGCGAATACGCATCGCCCTGTTCAGCGGCCTTCCGATACCACTCTGCAGCTTCTCTCTCATCCTTTGAAACAACGATTCCGTTCTGGTACATCCATCCTAGTTCGCATTGTGCGGGTGCGCACCCCTGCTCGGCGGATTTTCTGAACAATCGAATCGCCTCTGCCTCGTCTTTCGGAAGCCCGCCCTTGCCATGTTTGTATCTCAATCCCAAATTATACTGGGCATACATCTCCCCCTGTTCCGCTGCCAAGCGATACCATCTCAATGCCTCCGCCTCATCCTTTGGCACCCCCAGTCCCTTGCTGTACAGCAATCCCAGGGCATTCTGCGCTTGCGAATTCCCCTGTCTTGCCGCCAAGCGATACCACCTATACGCCTCGCCGTAATCTTGGGGAAGCCCGCGTCCGTCTTCATATCGATTCCCGACGGTAAACTGCGCAGCCGCATATCCCTGATCGGCGGATTTTCGGTACAACCTGACGGCCTCGGTCTCATCCTTCTCGACGCCCCATCCTTTCGCGTATCGGATGCCTAGCCGGAACTGTGCCCGTGGATTCCCCTGATCGGCAGCCTTGCGGAGTTCTTCCAGCCGTGCCGAGTCCTGCATTTTGGCAACGTCTCGCGGGTTCAAGAATACTGAAAAGAAATGGCAGAAAAGATCCAGCGTCGTACAACCGGCAGCTATGGTACACAATACCCCCGCAATAATTGAGCGAAAAAGTAAACATCTCCAAGTTTGAAACAGCATCTCTCCTCCCGAAAACCGATACAAGTATAGCATACAGAATCGAATTCCTCACGCACAAATTGCGACGATTTGTCAACTTTGATAGTGCCATTTTCCCACGGTTTGTCAACCTTGCTTCAAGGAATGGGGAATGAAGAATGACGGATGAGCCAATTACAAAACCTCTCGATTTTTCAATCACGAAACACACGGAATACACGGAAAATCGCAAGTTTTCCGAAAGGGCGATTCCGTGAATTCCGTGGTTTTGAACCTAGATTCCTCGTTTGAGTTCTCACGCAGAGGCGCTATGCGCCAGATGAGAAGCGGAGAAGCTGAAAGGCTGAGAAGCGGGCCGAAAATAGGGGCGTTTTGCAGGTTCGAGCGAGGATTGGGAAGAGAAAAGAAGGGATCAATTCTTCACCAAGTGGGTGAATCGAACATCGTTCGGAAAACTCTCGTAAACCCACAAAATCGCCGCGTCTCTGCGAGAAATAAAACCCGTTGTTCGGGAAGGGTAACAGAGAGATAAAATTACTTCGGATGACAAATGACAGAATTAGGCGATGCAGCCGCCACTTCTCAGCTTCCCCAATCCGACGGCGGGGGCGCCGTCGCTACGCAACGGACGCGACACGCCTTTCTTCTCAGCTTTTCAGCCTAGCTTCTCAGTTTCCCCGCTTCTCAGCTTCTCAGCTTCCCCGCTTCTCAGCCTCTCAGCTGACGCGAAGCGCCGCCCCTTCAGCAATTCCCGGTAAGGACGCGGGAGAGGCGGGTACGGGCGACCTCTGCCAGGTGGCGAACCGTCGCGACTGGCGTGGGGTGCGCGTCGCTCATACGGTGACGCGGGAAAAATCTCGTGACATGGAGCGGGATGTCCGGGGAGACGGATGCGAGGAAGGCCGCAATCGTCTCGATTGCCTCCTCGGTATCGTTGTGTCCGGGAACGACAAGCGTCGTCACCTCGACATGGCAACCGTTCTCGCGAAGCGTGGCAATCGTGCGACAGACGGCGTTGAAGTCGCCACCGACCCAATCGTAGAATGCCTGTGACGGCCCTTTCAAATCGATGTTCGCGGCATCCAGAAGCGGGGCGAGCGTATCGATCACCGCCGACTCGAAAACGCCGTTGGAGACAATCACATTCGCCAATCCCCGCGCACGGATTTCCGTCGCGCAGTCGCGAACGAACTCCCAGCCGACAAGCGGTTCGTTGTAGGTGTAGGCAAGACCGATATTACCCCGTTCTTCCCGGAGACGCAAGGCGAGATCCGCGAGTTCAGTCGGCGTAGCCGTCTGGTACGAAACGTCCCCTTCGCCGAACTGGGAAATGGAATCGTTCTGGCAGAAGGGGCAACGAAGGTTACATCCGTAGCTTCCCACCGAAAGGATGGGACTCCCCGAACGGAAAAAGGCCAGCGGCTTCTTTTCGATTGGATCGAGCGCAAGGGAGGTGATTCGACCGTAATTCGCGCAGACGACACGTCCACCCTCCGCACGACGGGCGCGGCATCTCCCGAAACTCCCCTCGGCAAGACGGCAGTGATGCGGACAGGTGTCACAAACCGCAACAATTTCACGACTCATGGAAGACTTCCGCCTGGAAGGTTTCAAAGGAAGCGCCCGTGCGCCAGGCATCGGATGGCAATCCCGCCTTGCGGGCAAGGTAGGAGAGCGTGGAAGCCAGATCCCACCCCTGCTCCGGCGCGACCTGCGGTAAAAATACCGCGAAGCACCCGTTCTTTTGCAGCGTCATGCCGTCGCGCCCCAACACGATGTCGCGCCACGATGCCACCGGCTTGGGCGGCGTGAGCGCGGAAACCTCGACACGGAGTCCCGACAGTTCTCTCGGCGTGACCGGGCTGAAGCGCGGATCGCGCAGGGCGGAATCTGCCGCGCGGGCGGTCACCGCCTCGACGAGCGGACGCATCGGCAGAATCTCGCCGATACAGCCGCGCAACGCCCCTGTCGCCTTGTCGTTCAGCGTGACGAACGCACCCATCTTTGCGAGCGTCGCCTTCGGCGCAGAAGCCGAGAAATGGTCTGCGCGGTACGGGCTATCCGTGCGTACGGCGTGTTCGACGGATTCGCGGGCTACGCGAAGGAGAAACGCACGGTCTTCCTCGCTCAATACAACCGGTTTCTCCCGTTTCCACTCCGCGCATCCCGTGGCGGCGGCATAACACACGAAGCGGGAGAAATCCTGATCCGCATCCCCGGATGTCGCGTACCGGAGACGGGAAAGCGCGGTTCCCTCCGGAAAGGCGCGCAACGCCATCTCAATCGGCACGCGACCGCAGATCGTCGCCCCTGTGCGTTCCATGAGCTTCACAAAACCATCGGCGTCCCGCCGTTCCAAGAACGCCAACGCCTCGGCATCGACAGCCGCGACTCGATCTCGAACATCGGCACCCCCGCGTGTTCCGTACGGCGTGTACGAAAAATCGGAACCGTAATGCGTGAAGTCCGAGGAGAGCACGAGCAACGTCTCGCCATCCAGAAGTTCCGCAAGGGCGCGGACACACATCCCCATCTGATCGGGTTCAAAGACACCCATGATGAGCGGCACAAGGGAGAATCCCGGCGCGAGCGCGAGCTGCAAAAGAGGGAATTCGATCTGCGCGGAGTGTTCCGCCGCATGGATGCGGTCATTGTGTGCAACGGGCGCAACCAAAGCCAGACGGTCAAGCCACTCCTTGTCGATCGGCAGCTCACCGAGCGGCGTAGAAACCGCATCGGATTCCGGCGCGACGAGACGGTTTTCAATCCAAGCTCGATGGCTCGGCGCAAGAATCACGACACGTTTGAACGTGGCACCCCGCACCGCTCGGACGGCATACCATGCCGTCTCTCCCGAATAAGCCCACCCCGCGTGCGGAAGGAGCAACACATTCACACGCCCGTGTGCGGAAGATTCCTCCGCAGTGTGCTTCTTCTCCCAATTCTCCGACAGGACGCGAATCTCACGCTCCGATCCCGGATACCAAGCTCCCGCCAATGTACTCCGCAATGTCTTCATCTCTCCATTCCTTTCATGTCCGTAACTTGACCGGTTAAGCCCCGCCCTTGCCTCCCAGCTGGCGCGTAGCACCGCAGCAAAGTCAACTTAGGGGCGCCAGCCCCATTTAGGCCCGCAGGGCCACTTAGGCGGCACCAGCCGCCCCACTTCTCTGCCTCCCGCCTCTCAGCTTCTCAGCCTCTCAGCCTCTCAGCTTCTCAGCTTCTCAGCTGGCGGCGTTAGCCGCCCCGCTTCTCAGCTGGCGCGTAGCGCCTCCCCCGAATCACCGATCCGGAAGCTCGCGCTTCCACTCCTCTCCCAACTCCTGGACGGTCTTTCCTGTCACCCGTTTCCAAATGGCCTCGTCGTACTCCCCCACACGGGAAGCGGCGTTGAGAATACGCACCAGATCCCGACTGTACTTCCGCTGGCACCAGTCCAGGAAGTTGGCTGTCACGCGGTAACTGTCGTTGTAGTGGATATCGTCATTTCGCTTGGTGAACCGGGCACCGCGTGTCTGGGGTTCATACAGGAACCAGCGCGTGTAATCCGCGATTCCCTCCACCAGCCACCCAGGCGCCTGCTTGTCACCCCCTCCGTAGTCCTGCACCACATGCGTCATCTCGTGTACCACCGCGCCAAGCGCCTCCCCCTTCTGTTCGGAGACATACCACGAATGGTTCAGGCAGATTTCCCCTCCGGCGGCGTACGCCGGCGTCCCACCCATGTCATCCTTGAATCGGAAACGAACCTCCCGGCGGGGAGTGAACCCCTCCGACGGCAGCAGGCCGACCAGCTTACCGTACCATTCCGACACGACGGGCGCCAGCTTCTGCCTCGACCACTCCTCCAGTTCGGGCGCATCGGTGAAATCAACCGTGAACCGGTAAGCCCTGTCCTTCGACGCGAAATGGAAAGTACGGTTATTTTCCCCCGGCAGGATGTATTGCAGATTGCGATCTTCGGTCGAGACCACATCGATCTCGCTGTAAAAGGTATGGTTCGCAGCCCCCTTCCCTGTCGGCTCGATTTTGAACAGCAGGTAACGGTAACGCCCCAGCGTCACCCCTTCGCGTTCAATCGACACCGCATAGAATCCGCCCTGATCCCCCTCCTTCCGACGGGTGTCCACCCGCGCGATCAGCTTCCATCCGGTCATCTCGTCCACGTGATCCGACGATTCCTGATCGTTCCCGTAAACCGTGTAAACCTGTTGCGCGCGTTCTTGCGGATGCCACGAGAAGGTCGAAATTCTCGTGACATCCGTCACCTTCTTCAAATCCAAAAGCAACATTCCCTTTCCGAAGAGGAAGAAGTTCTCATCCGGACTGTCTTCCTCACGCGGCAACTTGCCGTCGGTCAATACCTTGACTCCCGCGCTGTTTCCGTCTAGCGTCCCTCGAATCAACGAAAAGACGCCACGTGAGGCCGCATCGTTTTTGGCGGGCAACGGAAGCCGTCCGCGCAGACGCGAAATATCTCCGTCCGGAATCCGCGCCATCCGCACATGAACCGATTCCGCATACGCGCTTCCAACCGCAAACAGAACCCCGATCCAAAACAAATACCGTACTTTCATCGCGAACACAGCCGTCTCCTAAACCCGCTCTCGATTCTCCGCCAGACTCTTCCCGCCGCCATGCATCCGATGCGCGACTCACTCGCCCGCGTCCAATGTCCTTCGAAAACTTACCGCGAAATTATACCAAATGAATCGTGGCGGGAATAGACAAAAGATAGGCTAGCGCTGGTAACCAGTGGCTAGGGAATCTAGAACTTCTAGTCATTCTAGACGGGCGCATCAGGCTAACCACCCAACCACCTCACCTAACCTTGAACCTAGGTTCCTCGTTTGGGTTCTCACGCAGAGCCGCCGAAAAGAGAGGCGAATCAGGCTGATTCAAAGCCGCGCCAGCGGCGATTTAACCATTTACTCATTTAACCATCCTTTCGTGTCCCGCGCAGCGCCTCCGTGTATTCCGTGGTTTCAAATTATCCAACAGAGGAATCTAGGATCCAGGCTCTATCATTTGCCCGTTTCTTTTTTGGAAGACGCTTCGACGAGTTTCTCCCAGCTTTCGAGGTGATGGATCGCGATGCCCGCGCCACCGGGAATCTTCGCCTCTTCCAGCGCGCGTTCGACGATGGTGAGTTCGGCATTCATTTTCTCCGCACCCTCCTCGAAATACGTCACGATGCTGCCTTCGCCCGTATTACCGGTTTCAGCCCCCAGCACGATCCGCACCTTCCTTTTCGCGTTCGCAACCATACCGATTTCCGTTTGGGAGACGGCCAGCGTCTCCTTTGCCGTATCCCGATAGGACATCAGCGTGAGGCAATCCGAACAATCCAGCAGCAGTTCCAGCAACGGAGCCTCCGGGCGGTCACCGTACGCGACACGCTTTTTGTCCAGCCAGAACGGGATGTCCCACTCGATCTTCTCTCCCGCGCTATGGACATCGGCGCCCACGCGCAGAACAAAGTCCGCGTAGAGCTGCCACTTGCGACTGTCGTCCAGCTTATCGTCCTGATGCGGTTCGACATCCAGGTGGAGCGCATAGAAACGCTCGTCCGGCGCGGCCGCCTGCTGATACGCCAGATACCGCTCCCACGTCACCGTAAAGCCCCGACTGCCCGGACGGATCCACGAGACATCCCCGGAGAGGCAAGCGACCCTCATTCCGTGCGCCTTCGCCATCTTGACGAAACGGCGGATCACCCCATGACGCGCGGGCTTCGGATCCGCCCAGAAATAGATTTCCGTCACCCCGTGTTTGGAAAGAAACTCCATTCGCCGCTCGGCCACTTCCGGGTGTTCGGCGTCGCCGCCGCGCCACCACCAGACGCCCTTCGACACCTTGGCATCCGCCGTTCCGGCAGAAAGAATGAGAGACAAGAAAAATACAATCCAGCACGACTTTTTCAACAACATGGTGTTCCTCCTGTAAAAACCCGATTCATCATTCATCCCAAACTCCTCTGTTGGACAATTTGAAAACCACGGAATACACGGAACTCACGGAATGATCAGGCGCGGAAACACTTCTTCTCCGTGACTTCCGTTTTGAAAAACGACACCGGGAGGATGGGGACCAGTCGGCCGCGCCCATCACCGTTTTGGGGAAGGGCTGGTGGTTCTGCGTGAGAATTCGAACGAGGCATCCAAGCTCATCCCTCAAAAACCAGCGAGCAAAAAATGTTTCACGGTTCCTTGCGCACATCCCCCTCGTGGAAACGGGCAAGCCCGTAGGTACAGCCGTTGATCGCTTTCATCCGTTCAACAAGCGGCTCGTAGCGCCGGTAGTCCCACGCGACCATGCCCTTGTTCGAGTCCCGGTTGGAAGGATCGGCACGCAGATTCTCCGGATCGTTATCGCCGTACTTGAACCAATGCCATCCCACGCATGTGCCACCCTTGAGCAACTCGTTCACGAAGTTCTGGTAGAAGATACCCCGTTCGTCCTGCGTCCGCACCAGCCATCCGGCGCCGGTGGTATTGGGCAATCCCGAATCCTCCCCCTTGGTGTAGAACTCCGTAACCATGAACGGCTTGCCGGACCACGCCTCCCAATTCCTCATGTCCTCGATCTTCGGTTGCCAATGGTTGTACAGGTTGATGGAGATGATATCCAGATACTTGCCCGCGACGCGGAAACAAGCGGGATTGCGCATCTCGCTGTCCCACAGGTGAAAGCGGCTGCCCAAGAACAGGTGGTTCGCATCGTACTTACGCAGGATGCGCGTGACGGTCTGGAAATAGGTCTCCATGCAGTAGGCGACGAACTCCAGTCGATCCTCCTCCGTAACATCGCGCATCCCGCATCCCGTCCGTCCCTTACGCGCATCGAGCCACGCCTGCGCCGCGCGACGGTTGGCGTGTTCCTTCGGCCACGCGGTCAGGCACTGCCACAACATCCCGCGGCGGAACTGTACCTCGTTGTCGATGAAATAGCCGATCAAATACGGGTCCTTCGCATACTTCGCCACAGGCGCGATGACCTGCTCGGCTTTCCGCGCGAATTCCGGATCGAATACAAACGGGAATCCGAACGAACTGCCGCCCTCCTTGACCTTCTTGAATAATTCGACCTCGCGCCCCGCGTTCTTGAGCGAACGGTTGTAGGAGGCCATCGGGCTAACGATCACGGTATAAGGGATGCGCTCCTTCTGACCGTTGGCGGCAAACGCCTGACCGACGGCCCAGGCACCGAGCGAATTGAATCCGCATTCCTTGAGGAACCGGATTTCCGCGGACGCCCACTCCGACACACTGCCGAACTTGGTCTTGCAACACGCTTTCTGCCGATCCGACCCGCCCGGGTTGAAACTCGCGACCGCCTTCGCCAGAAAGAGATTGCCCGCCGGGTCAACCAGCCACCAACGCTTGCCGATCTTGCGGACGCGGAAGAAGCCGTCGGCATTGCCAACCTGCGTTCCCTCCCACCCGCCATACTCGTCGAGCGCGGGATCCGCCTTGGGCGAGAAACCGTCAATCCGATCCACGGTTACCGCCTCATACGTCGTCCACGGCTTGGTCGCGTTCTTGCGACTGTCAACCTTGTGTGGCGGTTCCACAGAGTAGCCGAACGACGCCATCCACGCCACACACCCCAGTAAACCGAATTGTATTGTCACAGAATTCATGCCGATCACTATACCAAAACATCACGGGAGAAACAAGCCCGCTTGGGAAGTGAAATCGCTTCGCTTGAAATGGTGAAATGGTTAAATTGACCGGGGCGATTCCTGAACCTTCGCGTTTATAGACGCGACGAGCGGATCAGGCCGATTTAAAGCCGCGTCAGCGGCGATTTAACCATTTCACCCTTTTAAAGGCACCCACACCGATTTCAAGCCTCCGAAGGAGGCGATTTAACCATTTACTCATTTAACCATCCTTTCGTGGTCGCGCGAAGCGCCCCCCCCGTGGCGGCATGCGCCGATACTCCCCACATGGCAAGCGTTAGCGAAGCCTGTCCGTGCAGTCCGTGGTTCATTTTCATCTCCTTCATCCTTTCAATACCTTTCATGCCGCCTCCTTGAAACAGACCGAACATGGGTACTCTCCATACGACACCCCACTCTTCGAGCAGTGTGCCGTTTTCAAAATTGTCAACACGGTACGATTTTTGAAACCTGCCATTGTATGGGACATAAGGCGTTTCTCCTCGCCCCCAACTCGCGGGTAACGCTTCGATAAACCACAGACCAACACAGACGCGCAGCGCTCACGCTTGCGCCATTCAAAATCAAGGCAAGCGTTGGCGAAGCCTGTCCGTGAACGTCTGTGGTTAATCCCCCCCCCGCGACACCCCGCCCGCCACGTGGCGAACCGCAGCACGGCGAGAAGGGCGACAGTGCGAAGGTACGGCACCCCGCTTGAAATTTTCTAGACAAGTCCATGAAATTTCAAATTCAAGCGTACCCCTTGCCATTGACCGCATATTGTGATACAACTCCCTCGTTTTCAATTTATGTGATAAACCACACAAGTTGAAAGCTCCCATTACAGCTGAGGCTCGGCATGATACGATTCAGGCGGTTTCAATTTCCGTGTGAATACACACAAGCAGAAAGTTGGTTCCCGATGACAATTGAAAGAAAAGACATTGTTGACAAACTCATCCAAAGCGAAAGCCACCATCTTGTGAAGTTCATCACCGGTATTCGGCGATGCGGGAAGAGCTTTCTTCTTTTCAATCTCTTCAAAAACCATCTGAAGCAAAGAGGGATAGACAACACTCGGCCACCTACCGCGACAACGATGGCATCGGCCATATCGGCCTTGTCGACTTCCTCCTCGACCCCCGTTCGCTGGAAACGCTGTAGCTCCCAGTAGGGGCGCACATCCCGCGCCCCCCCCCCCGCGACACCCACCCACCACGCGGCGAAACGCAACGCGTCGAAAGGCGTGAGACAGTAGAGTGATGGAGAAACTGGCAGTCACGTAAACTTCCATCCGACAAAATCGACATAAAACTGTTCAAGCCACTTAAAACTATCAGACCCCTCACCTAAAACTTTTGCGTAATCGCAACGCATCATTGAACCTTTGATCACCGCTTTCCGTATACTCCCCGCTACAGCCTGAAGCCCTTTGCGGCATTTCCGGATGGTGCCAACGATCAATGAACCTAGATTCCTCGTTTGGGTTCTCGCGCAGAGCCGCAGAAAGCATTCGGTCGCGGGGGCATGAGGGAAAACCGACGGCGAGGCGCCGTCGCTACGCAAGCGGACGCGATCCATCCCGCGTGAGGCTACGAGGACAAGCAAGCGCGCCCGCCCATCTTGACCGGCGGCTCACCCGGAGGGTTCGCCACACCGGCTTCTTAGGGGCGCCAGCCCCACTTAGGTCCGCAGGACCACTTAGGCGGCCCAGCCGCCACTTATCCCCTCCCCGCTTCTCGGCTCACCCGGAGGGTTCGCCCCACCCGCTTCTCAGCTTCTCAGCTTCCCCGCTTTTCAGCCTCTCAGCTTCTCAGCTTCCCCGCTTTTCAGCCTCTCAGCTTCCCCGCTTTTCAGCCTCTCAGCTTCTCAGCTGGCGCATAGCGTCCCCGCTTCTCAGCTGGCGGCGTCAGCCGCCCTCCTGATACCGATACGGCGTGATGGAAACAGCTTTGCCCGAAAGGCGGTCGAATTCGACAATCGCCCCTTCGAGTTTGCAAGGGCCCTTCGCCACCTCGAACTTGGCGGGGATTCCGGTCGTGAATTTCTTCAGCACCGGTTCCACCTCGCGTCCCAGTACGGAGTACGCCGCGCCCGTCATGCCGAGGTCGGAAATGTAGGCGGTTCCCTTCGGCAGGATCTGCGCGTCATTCGTCTGCGTGTGCGTATGCGTCCCGACCACGACGGCGACACGTCCGTCGAGGTAGTACCCCATCCCGATCTTCTCGGAACTCGCCTCCGCATGGAAATCGACGAGGATCGGCACATTTCGCGGCAGCTTCTGCAGGAGACTATCAACAGCGTGGAAGGGATTGTCCACGGGATTCATGAAGACCTGCCCCTGCAAGTTGACCACGATGAACGGCCCGATCGGGGTCTGCACTTGTACCCACCCCTGACCGGGATTGTTCGGCTGGTAGTTGGCGGGACGGATCAGGTTCTTCGCCGTTCCGATACTCCCTTCCAGTTCCCGCTGCCCCCACGTATGGTCACCCAGCGTGATGACATCCGCTCCGGCTTGCGTCAACTCCTGCGCAATCGGCACGGTGATACCGTTCCCGCCCGCCGCGTTCTCGCCGTTGGCGATAACCAGTTGAACCTGATTCGTCTCCTTCAGTTTCTGGACGACATCGTGGAAGATCCGGCGTCCCGGATTCCCGACAATGTCTCCGACAAATAAGATTTTCATGTTCGATTCCTGCCTATCAGTGAGCCGGGTAAGCGATGCGGTCGCGACGGAGCGCGACCCTCCCGTTCTCTGCGGATCATCCCTTCGATCCCGTCGATCCCTTTTATCCCTTCTTCCCAACCGGCACGTAGCACCTCTATGAACCACCCTACTACCTAACCACCTAACTACCTAACCACCTAACTACCTAACCACCTAACCACCTAACTACCTAACCACCTAACTACCTAACCACCTAACTACCTAACCACCTAACCACCTAACTACCTAACCACCTAACTACCTAACCACCTAACTACCTAACCACCTAACTACCTAACCGCCCCCCCGCGCCCTACACCCACATCATCCGATCGAGAGAACGGTACTGGATCGCTTCCGAGATATGCTGGTCGGTGATCTCCTCTGCCTGATCCATGTCGGCGATCGTCCGCGCGACCTTGACGATCCGGTTGTAGGCACGGGCACTGAAATTCAGTTCACTCATCGCCATCTTCAGCAGCTCGGCGGCATCCGCACGCAAGTGGCAGAAACGCGAGATATCACGCACCGTCATGTCGGCGTTGCAGGTGACGGCGGTTCCCTTGAACCGCTCCAGCTGACGCGCGCGACAGGCGACGACACGCGCGCGAATCTGTTCCGAGGTCTCCCCGCGCCCCAGGGAACTGAGTTCCGCGTACTTGACGGGCGGCACCTCGATATGCAGGTCGATACGATCCAGCAGCGGACCCGAAATCTTGTTGCGGTATGCCTGAATCTTCTGCGAGCTGCATCGGCACTCGCGCTGGGGATCGCCCGAATAACCGCACGGGCAGGGATTCATCGCGGCGACCAGCATGAACTTGGAGGGGAAGTCCAGCGTCGCCGCCGCACGGGAAATCGTGACGAACCCGTCCTCCAACGGCTGCCGCAACACCTCCAGCGCGTTCCGGTGGAATTCCGGCAACTCGTCCAGAAACAGTACGCCGCGATGCGCGAGACTCACCTCGCCCGGCAACGGATGCGTGCCGCCACCGAGCAGTCCCGCGTCCGAAATGGTGTGGTGCGGGGAACGGAAAGGACGGTGCACGACCAGCGCCTGATGGCTCTTGAGCGTACCCGCGATGCTGTGGATGCGCGTTGCCTCCAGCGCCTCTTCCAACGTCATCTCTGGGAGGATGGTCGGAATCCTGCGCGCCAGCATCGTCTTGCCCGCGCCGGGAGATCCGATCATCAGCAGGTTGTGCCCACCGCTGACGGCGATTTCAATCGCGCGCTTGGCGGTCTCCTGTCCCTTCACGTCGGAGAAGTCCTCCGTGTATTTCCGGTTCCGGTTAATCAACGCGCGCAGGTCCGTATGGCAAGGCTCCAGCTGGTACTTCCCCGCGAGGAAATCGACCGCCTCGCGGAGATTCCGAACGGGATAGACGGTGATTCCCTCCGCGACGGCGGCCTCCTCGGCGTTGTCGGCGGGTACCAGAATACCGCGCTTCCCCTGGTCGCGCATGGCGAGCGTCACGGGCAGGACGCCCTGAACGCGGCGGACCTCCCCACTCAACGCCAGTTCGCCGATCATGGCGAATTCGGAGAGGTCGCGGAATTTCTCGATGCCGAGCGCCTCGACCAGTCCGACGGCGATCGGCAGATCATAGACCGGCCCCTCCTTCTTGATGTCCGCGGGCGCCAGGTTGATCGTGATGTGCGGCAACTGTTTCGGTTTCAGCCCCGAATTGCCGAGAGCGGTCCAGACGCGGTCTTTGCTTTCCTTAACGGCGGCGTCGGGAAGCCCCACGGTCACGAAACGGAAATCGCCCTTCGTGCAGTTGATCTCGATTTCGACCGGGAAGGCGTTGACACCGTAAACCGCGCCCGAATAGACTCTCGATAGCATCGGCGCTTCCTCCTACGTCAGACTCCACGGGGCGCGGAGCGGATTGGTGACCAGGCGCTCCGCCTCGTCGTCGCCGATGAAGTGCTCGGTCTCCGGATTCCAGCGGAGCGTTGTCTTGTCGAGACGGAACGCGATGTTCGCCAGATGCGCGACCGAAATCGCGCGCTGCCCGACTTCGGCGGGCGACATCAGCGGGATTTCCGGATGCAGGATGTGGCGCACGAAATTCCACTCGTGGCGGCTGTGCGTCTGTCCGGGGGTCATGCCCGGCACCTCCTCCGGCTTCACCTTCTGACGGATCAACTCGGGCGGATTGGTCTTAACCGCGCCGTGGGTGTGGAGCAGGATCTTGCCGTCCTCGCCGTAGAACTTGACAAAACGGTTGGAGTAACGCGCGTCCTCGCCGTCCAGCTTGAACCCGGTCGAGAACGAGACGGGCAGCTCGCGTCCGTGGTAGCGGAAGATGGCGTCGAACGAGTAAGTACGCGCCACATTGTAAAGGCTCTTGTGGTCAATCTCGCATTTCGCGTTCTCGATACGGATCGGCCCGCTGTTGTCCATGTCCAACGCCCAGTTCAGGCCGTCGATCACATGCGCGCCGATGTCCGTCACCATGCCGCTGCCGTAGTGGAAATTGAAGCGCCAGATCATTGGATTGTGCAGGGCGGGGATGAACGGGGATTCCGGGGCGGGACCGAGCCAAAGGTTGAAGTCCACATAGTCCGGCGGTTTCGGCAACGGTTTTTCGGAACACTGTTCCGGCGTCTTGCCCCACGAGGAAATGCCGCTAGGCAGGCCGACTTCGACACGCTGTAGCTCGCCGATGCGTCCCGCACGAATCATTTCCGCAGTCAGCCGACGGTAAGGTTCCGCGTGACGTCCCTGACATCCGGTCTGGAAAACGACGCCGTATTTCTTGACGGCGTTGCAGAGGGCGCGTCCCTCGCCAATCGAGTTCGCGAACGGCTTCTGCCCGTAGATGTGGATTCCCTTCTTCGCCGCCCACACGCCGATTGGCGCATGCCAATGGTCCGGCGTCGCGACGATCACCGCGTCAAGATCCTTGTCCTCCATCATCTCACGGAAATCGCGGAAGACCTTGCAACCATTGTAATCCGCCTTGCCTGTCTTCTTCGCGTAATGCTCGTTGATGTCGCGCCGCGCCGTCTCGTACCCGCCGAGAAGCTCGGAACGGTATCCGTACAACGGCCCTTCCGAAACCACGTCGCAGGCCGAGATCACCTGTGCCTCGTCGCACAGCAGGAAGTTGCGCAGATTGTCGGTGCGTCCCTCTACGCCGCAGCCGATCAATCCCACGTTCACCCTGCCGGAAGGCGCGGGACGCCCGTCCGCCCCCCGACCGATCGCCGACGCGGGAATGATGGATGGGAAGGCGAACGCCGCCCCCGCTCCCAGTCCAGCCCGTAAAAACTCTCTGCGTGATTTCATCTCGATTCTCTCCTTTCGATTCTCGTTTCCCGTTACGCCTTCGACAGTTTTTCCAAGATCATCTGGCTAACCATCTTCGGGTCCGCCTTGCCTTTGGAAAGCTTCATCACCTGCCCGACGAAAAATCCGGCGGCGGCTTTCTTGCCCGCCTTGAAATCGCCGACGATCTTCGGATTGGCGGCGATCACCTCATCCACGTACTTCTCCAGCGTCCCCGTGTCGGAGACCTGCGCCAATCCCCTCGCCTCGACAATCGCCTTCGGCATCCCGCCCTTCTCGAACAGCTCCGGCAGCAGTTCCTTGGCGGTCGGCCCGTTGATCACCCGCTCGTCCTGCAGCGCGACGAGTTCACCCAACGCCTCCGGCGTCAACGCGCACTCGCCGATCGTCTTCTTCGTAGCGGTCAGGAGCGCCATCACCTCGGTCATAAACCAGTTGCAGACCGTCTTGCCCAGCTTTGGCGCACACGCCTTCGCCGCCTTTTCGAAGAAGTCCGCGTTCTCGCGGATGCTGGCCAACACGCCCGCGTCGTATTCTGTGATGCCGTACTCCTTCATCATGCGGTCGCGACGGACATCGGGCAGTTCGGGCAGTTCGCTGCGCCACGCCTCGATCTGCTCGTCGGTCAGCTCGACCGGCACGAGGTCCGGTTCGGGGAAATAACGGTAGTCGTGCGCGTTCTCCTTCGTACGCATCGTGTGCGTCTCACCCGCGTCCGGATCCCAGCGCCGCGTCTCCTGCACCACCGCACCGCCCGCCTCGATCAGGGCGGTCTGGCGACGCGACTCGTACCCCACCGCCGCGTAGATTCCCTTGAAGGTGTTCATGTTCTTGATTTCCACCTTCGTGCCCAGTTCCGCCTGACCTTCGGGACGAACGCTGATGTTCACGTCAGAACGCATATTCCCCTCTTCGAGGTTGCAGTCGCTCACGCCCGCATAGACCAGAATCTGCTTCAGGTTCGTCAGATACTCCATCACCTCGTCCGGCGTCGCCAGATCCGGCTCGGAGACGATCTCCATCAGTGGCGTCCCGCAACGGTTGAAATCGACCCCGGAGAAATTCGCGTAGTGGTTGATCTTCGCCGCGTCCTCCTCCAGATGGATATGGTTGATGCGGATAAACTTCTCCTTCCCGTCCGCGTCGTAGATCGTTACGCCGCCCCCGATGCAGAGAGGATTGCCATTCTGCGAAATCTGATAATCCTTCGACATATCGGGGTAAAAATAATTCTTCCGGTCAAA
Source organism: Kiritimatiellia bacterium (assembly GCA_017450695.1). Taxonomy (GTDB): domain Bacteria; phylum Verrucomicrobiota; class Kiritimatiellia; order RFP12; family UBA1067; genus RGIG8368. Next base: position 28,624 of record JAFSTA010000222.1, read on the forward strand.
GGTACTGTTACGGTTGATCCGGCACCCCAGCATCAGCCCCGCCTGGACCGTGAACTGGATCGCGCGCTTGTTCATTACGGGCAACGCGCCGGGGTAACCGAGACAAACCGGGCACACATTCACGTTCGGGGAATCGCCAAATGCGAGATTGCATCCGCAAAACATTTTCGTCGCGGTCTTCAGCTGCACATGGGTTTCCAGCCCGATCGTCGTCATCATCTTCATATCCACTGTCTCCAAGAAAGGCAACTATCTTACCAAAAGCGAACGCCAAAGCCAATTTGAAATTTAGGGCGACGGGCACACACGCGCAGCTTGTTCCACTAACGGTCTCACGACTCGGGAAAGCGACACTCCTGTCGCTTTTCGACGGCTCGTTAATTTAACCATTTCACCATTTCAAAGCGCAGCGATTTCACTTTCTTGAGCGGGAGGGTCGCGCCCCGTCGCGACCGCATAGTAGAATGCGCAGCCCACTCTACTAACGATTCGGGGAAGCGACACTCTTTTCGTCGGTTCGCCAATTTAACCATTTCACCATTTCAAAGCGCAGCGATTTCACTTTCTTGAGCGCTTGCCTGTCCTCCGTCCCACTCCCCCATCGGCGTTAAAGCGGCACGACCTTCTTGCCGAGGGGCGCAAAGGAGACTTTCGCGAGGCGGAAGCAACCGATACCGACCGGGATACCGATGATCGTGCAACAATACAGGATTCCCACGAGCACCGCGCTAAGCCAGAGCCATATTCCCGCGAATATCACCCAGATCACGTTCAGCACGAACGTACAGACGCCCGCATCCTCGCACTCGACCAGGGTGCGCCCAAACGGGCAGAACGCGAAACCTGCGATACGGAAACATGCCACCCCGTATGGGATACCGATGATGGTACAGCAACAGATGAGACCGGAAACGACCCATTCCAGCCCAAGCCAGATGCCGCCAAACACGAACCACAGGATATTGCCTATCAATGCCATCATTTGCTTCTCTCCTTTCCTTTTGCAACTCATTATACCACATTCCCCTACCGCCGCCAACCACCGATGCTCAACGGCGGTCAATCAACCGCAAAGTCGCCCATAACCGCAATCGAGGAGTGAACTCCAATTGCCACAAAGGCAACGAGACATTCGATTACGCTTCCTGTCTTCACAACTCCCATACATCCCGTCATCCATTATACCGCATTCCAACCATAACCACCTACCACCGGATTTATATAAATGCGGTGGTAGCGCACACGGGTGCGAAAGTGCTCTAGAGGATGCTTCGCGGGAAACGGGAAAATGGGGGAATTAGGCTGGAGGACGCTGGACTTACGCGGTTTTCGGGGCGGTGGCGGAAGATGGGAAAAACGGTGGCGGGAAGGGACGGAATCTAGTCGAAACGGGAAAAACGCGCATGGCTTGAA